>JBGSNT010000330.1:0-6556 GCA_041739575.1 Nodosilinea sp.
GCCGCCAAGGTCAATCTCAAACGCTTTCTCAAAGCCCCTCCACAAAAGAAGAAGAAAAAGAAATCATCGCCCAAGTATGACCCTAAACACCCTCATGTCTCGACGGCTAAGTTTTTATCTGGCGACTAAATAACACCTAGACAGGAATCATCCTTGGCAGCTATGTATATCTGGGCTGTGCGCTTTAGAAGTGGGTCAGGTTGGCGATCGCGCGATTGACCACATCCGACACCAGCTTTTGCTCGGCCTCGGTGATGCCCTGAAAAGCGGCTTCTCGCACCTCTAGGGCCAGGGGTGGCAGAATGAATTCCAGCTCTCGCCCCGTTTCGGTGAGCCAAATCCGCCAGATGCGGCGATCGTGGGCATCCCGCTCGCGGCGCACCAGGCTGCGCTCCTCCATGCGATCGATCACGCCGGTCATGGTGCCCCCCACTTGGCTCAGCTTTTCGCCAATCTGGGAGGTGGCCTGGCCGTCCTGCTCCCACAGGCAGCACAGCACCACCCAGTGGAAGGGAGTTAGGCCGTAGGGGTCCAGCTTTTCCTGAAACAGCCGGGTCATCAGTTGGGCCATCAGGCGAATGCGATAGCCCAGCCCATGGGGGGCCCGCACTTCTTGCCAGTGGGGCAGGACCGACGCCGCCGACCGGCCCTGCTCTGTTTGCCCAGAGGCCGCCATGAAAAATTACATGAAACGCTAATAGTTAGTGTACAAAGTTTTTAATTGAATAACACTTATCCCATTGCTGGAGTGGTCGGGAGCTAGTACTGCTGGGCCGAGGCGCTACCATTCCACTCCCCTGGCTCCGTAGCGCCCCTGCTATTGCCAATCGCGAGGGAGCAGGGGAGCTAGGGAGCCAAGCGATCTGGAATAGTTGGCATATTTCAGCCTTCGAGTACTAGCTCTCTATCCCCGAGGGCGGAGCCTTGATGTAGGCGGGGCGGGCCGCCTGGGCCTGGGTCAACCTGTGATGAAGCCCGTCCCAATCGGCGGCGGCAATCAGCGTCTTCAGGTGGTCTAGCTGGTGCTGGTACTGGGTCAGGGCATCCAGCACAGCGGTCCGGTTGTGGTGGGCCATCAGGGTGCCCAGGTCGGGCACGCCTCCGCCAACCCGGCTGGTGTCTTGAAAGCCGGAGCTAGCCAGGGCCTGGGCCAGGTTCAGAATGGCGGCATCAGGCTCCTGCTGGCAGGCCAAAATCAGGCTGCTGCTGACCATCACCGGCAGGTGGGAGATCCAGGCCACGGCGCGATCGTGCTGGTCGGGGTGGCACTGGCAGAGGTTGGCCCCCAGGCGGGTGGCCAGGGTTTTGACTAGGGCCAATCCCTCGGGCGGGGTAGCCGGGGTGGGGGTAAGTACGTAGGGGCGATCGCGAAACAGATCGACCTGCGCCACCGACAGCCCTGCTTCGGCCTTGCCCGCCATCGGGTGCCCCCCCACAAAACCCGGCCACAGCGCCTCGATCGCCGGCACAATTTCCCCTTTCACCGACGCCACATCGGTCACAATTGCCCCCGCCGAGAGGTAGGGCACCATCGCCTCAGCCGTAGCCACCACCGCGTCAATGGGGGTGCAGATAAATACCACATCGGCCCCCGCCACCAGGGCCAAATCGGTGCCCGCATCGGTCACCGCCCCCAGGGCCAGGGCCGCCGCCGCCGTCTCCGCCCGGCGGGCGATGCCCGTGACAGCATGGCCCTGGCCGGTCAGGTCAAGGCCCAGGGACCCCCCGATCAACCCCAGCCCGACTATGGCGATGCGTTCCATGGTGGTCCTCCTCCAGCCCCAGCGACCTTAACAGCATATCGGCGGTGGGCTACCCAACAAACCGACGAATTATGTATGCGACAATGGAGGCTTATCGATGGAGCTGAGCACCAGAAACCCGCTCCTTTGGCAACTCCCGACCGGTCCCTGTCGTCAACTATTCCCATCCATTCTCTCACCCGCCACCCCTGTGATCGAGGCCCAAGTACATCAACAACTCCGCGCGCTGCTGCGGGAATGGGGCGAGCCCAGCTGGCCCCATCACCTGACGCTGGCTCGACTGGTGGCGAGGGCGCTGCGGCTAGGGCGCAGCGCCCTCCTCCAGGTGGGGGGGCTATCGGCCTACCAGGGGGAATATCGCCTCAGCTACCTGATTGCGTTAATGATGTGGCCTGGCCCCGCCGTGATTGTGGCCCCCGAGCCGATCGCCCAGCGGGTGTTGATGGTGGATATCCCCCGCCTCCAGGAAAAGCTCAATCTGCGCAAGCCGGTGCAGCGGGGCGATCGCTGGCCTGGGGACAATTTCAACGGCCTACTGATCACCACCCCCGCCGCCTGGCTGGGCGATCGCCTTGGCTCCGGCAACCAATTTCCCGACGGCATTCCCACCCTGATTGACGATGCCGACAATTTAGAACTGCTGCTGCGCCAACAGCTGACCGCCGACCTCGCCCCCCTCGACTGGACTCACCTGGCCCTGGCCTATCCCGCTCACCAGGGGATGATCCAAGACACCCATGTGGCCCTCACCCACGCCGCCTTTCAGCGCCCGGCTAACCCCTACCACCGCTACCTGCTGGAGGAGAGCGACTGTCAGCGGCTCCAACGCCTACACCAGGTGCTCACCGCCCAGCGGGGCAGCGGGGCCCAGGCCGAAGGGCCCATGCCGCCCCAGTGGGAGAAGTTCTGGCGGCAGTTCAACCCGCCTGACCATCTGCTGTGGTTTTCGGTCAATCGCGATCGCGGCCAAATTGCCCTGCACTGCGCTCCGGTGGAGCTGGCCACCACCCTGGCCCCGGTGTGGGCCAGGCAGCCCGTGGTGCTACTGGGGGCCTCCCTCGACCCCGAAGCCGGGGCCGACAACTTTCGCCAACGCCTGGGGCTTGAGGACCTGACCTGTCTACAGTTCACCCCCCACCGCCACAACGACGCCATTCAGCTCTACCTGCCCACCCACCTGCCCCTGCCCAACACACCCCAGTTTCAGGGGGTGCTGCACCAGGAAATTCGCCATTTGCTGACCCATGCCCGGCCTGAGCACCCCGGCCCCACCGTCATTTTGCTGGATGACCTGCCCCTCAAAGGGCAGTTAGCCGCAGCCCTGGCGGGCGAGTTTGGCTCGCGGGTGCAGGTCGAGCAGATCGACCTTGGCCCCAACGGCATTCTCGTCAGCGGCTGGGATTTTTGGCGGCAACACCGCGATCTGCTGCCGCCCCCCGCCCTGCTGGTGGTGGCGACCCTGCCCCTCCCTTCCCTCGAAAACCCCCTGGTGGCAGGGCGGGTCGCCTATCACAAACGACGGCGACAGGACTGGTTTCGGCTGTACCTATTTCCCACGGCGATGACCGAGCTACAGCGGGCGATCGCCCCCTCGCGCCTGCACCAGGGCACCGTCGCCCTGCTCGACACCCGCGTGCACTACCGCAGCTACGGCGCGCAGATTCTCGAAGCCCTGAGCCCGGCAGCCTGTACGCGATCGCTGCCCTCCGAGTGGGATCGCTAACCGGCAAAAGTCAGCCCCTTCACCCCCTCACCCCACCCCCTCATCACCCCAACGGCCCTTTCAACCGCCCCCTCCCTGTCGTATGGTTAATTTGTAATCCTCAACGTTAACCGCAGGGGTCTAGACCCATGGGCGAATCAAAACGACGCAAAGATCAGCTGGGCGACAAATACGGCCAGGCAGAACCCATTCTGCCCTGGCTGCCCATTACCAAAGAGCAGTCACAGCAGTTTATGAAATGGACGGCCCGGGGCACCTGGGGGGCGATTATAGTGATCATCGCCTTTTGGATTACCCTGCGGTTTATCGGGCCTGGGCTGGGCTGGTGGACCCTGGCCGACTAGGGCGAGGTTTGAGCAGCCTGTCCTGAGCTACCAGAATTTGTCGCCTACGGCGGCGTCATTTTCCCGCCAGCGCTAAGAAATCATAACTAAGCCTTTTCGTCCACCGTAAATTCTAGGTACAGTGAGGGAAGGTGGTCATGCGGGAGTTGACGGGTAGATGCTGAGCCAACCACACCAGTCCGATCCCCAGCGGGGACAGCCCCTAGGCGATGGGCCACAGAAAAATTTTGCCCTTAATTTAGACGGCAGCGAAGCCGTCCTATCCATAGCTGCACCGGCAGCGCCCGGCAGCAATCAGTCCTGGCGGCTGCTGCTGATCACCCTGGTGAGCTGCTTTGCCGCCAGCAGCGCCGCGCTGGGCGCGTTTTTGTGGCTGATTAATCTGCCTCCCACCGCCAACTGCGAAAATACTGCCACCGTCACGACCGATCGCGCCCAGCTGTTCTGCGCCCAAACCGCCGCCGAGTCGGGGGAACTGTCTGACGTGATGGCGGCCCTTACCCTGGTCAATAGCTGGACAGAGGAACACCCCCTCTACTACGAGGTGCAGCCCCTGATCGAGCAGTGGTCCTGGATCGTGCTGAAAGCAGCCGATCAAGAGCTGCGGGCGAACGGCAGCATGGCCCAGGCCCAAGCCCTAGTTAGCCACATTCCGCAGGATAGCTCGGTATTTGCCCAGGCCCAGGAGACCATGACCACCTGGCAGGCCGAATGGCAGCAGGGCGAGGCCATTCTGGCCAAGGCCCAGGCGGCCCTGCAGCAGAAAGCCTGGCCGGTAGCGTCCCAGCAGGTGTTAGCCCTAGGGGAACTCAAAAATCCCCACTGGCGAGTCGAGCAGGTGCAGGCGCTATCGCAGCAGATTCGCCAGGAACGCCGAGCCCAGGAGTTGTTGGATCAGGCGATCGCCACAGCGACCCCCGGCGGCAGCGATCGGCTCGGAGCGGCCCTGCGCACCGCCAGCCAGATCGACGAGGGTACCTACGTCCGTCAGCAGGCCCA
Organism: Nodosilinea sp.; assembly: GCA_041739575.1. Taxonomy (GTDB): domain Bacteria; phylum Cyanobacteriota; class Cyanobacteriia; order Phormidesmidales; family Phormidesmidaceae; genus Nodosilinea. The sequence continues at coordinate 4,830 of JBGSNT010000330.1, forward strand.
GCCCTACCTCAACCGCTGGAGCGACCTGCTGCTCAAGCTGGGTCTAGACAAGTGGTACGCGTCGGATCTCAGCACAGCGATCGACCTGGGTCGCAGCGCAGCCCTCAACCCCAGCCGCGCCCAGGCTGCCCAGGAGCTGATTTGGCTCAGCCAGTCGCGCCAGATGGCCCAACAGAGCCTGGTCACCTGGCGCACCTCCCCCGACCAGTTGGTGAAGCTGTACCAGGCCATGCTGATGGCCAACCGCGTCCCCCGGAGCAGCCCCTACTATCCCCAGGCCCAGTCGAGTGTGACCACCTGGCGCGGTCAACTGGGCAACCTGGCCCAGCTGCAAACCGCCCAGGCGATTGGCCAGGTACACAGTATCGACGCCCTCAGGGCTGCCATCGACCAGGCCGCCCAGGTTCCCCTGGGTCACCCCCGGCGGGTGCAGGCCCAAACCATGGTGGCCCACTGGCGGCAGGAGATCGAGCGCCTGGAGGACCGGCCCCAAATGGTCAGGGCCCATGAATTGGCGCGCACCAAAACCTTCGACGGTCTGCGGCAGGCCATTCAAACCGCCAACGGAATCCCGCTGCATCGGGCGCTACGCGGCGAGGCCCAGAGCTGGGCCTACGTCTGGACCAACGAACTCCAGGTGATGGAGGACCAGCCCATGCTGGATCAGGCCAGAAGCCTGGCCGCCCAGGGCAACCTCTTCCAGGCCATCGCCGCCGCCCGCGGCGTCAAGCCAGGCCGCGCCCTCTACGGTGACGCTAGAGCCGCGATCGCCCGCTGGCAGGGGGAAATTGCCGCCGCTGAGCGGGCTCGTCTCCAGGCTCTACAACGGGCGATCGCCCCGCCGGTCGAGGTTGCTCCAGAGATCCCCGTGGATGAGCCTGAGCTGTCTACCGAGGAGGGATTGAATCCAGCCGCCGAGGGTTTACCCCTAGCCCCCGCTACTACCCCTGCTGCGGTCAGCCCCAGCCAGCGCCCGTGGGGCATCCGATCGCGCCCCCTTGAGCCCCTGCCCGACCGCATCCAAACCGTCCCCGGCGACGACTCCCCGCCAGCGACCCTTCCCCCAGTGCTGCCCCGTTCTCCCCAGGCCCCCGCCGCCCCAGCAGCTGAATCCGCCGCCGAGAATACAGCGCCAGCCATAGCCCCGGCCCTGACCACCCCGGCCCCGGTGTCTCCCGCGATCGCCAGCCCTGCCCCGGTGACGCCGCCCACCCCCGTCGCCCCTCAGCCCGTTGACCTGGTACCAATCCCCGCCCCTGAAACCACTACAGAGCCCCAGGCGGCTGCCCCCGCCCTGCCGACGGTGTCGACCAAACCCCAGCCTGAAACCATCGCCACGCTAAAGGTCACCTGGCCCGCCACCCCAGCCGCCGAAGTTCTGGTGAGTAGTGCTCCCCACGGCCATCCTTAACTCCCTCGGGTGACTAGTGGACTGTGGCGTGAGTGTGAGGATTTAGGCTGGCGGCTCTCTGCCGATCTCCGGCAACTCCGCCGCCTGTTTTTCCCGCAGCACGGTCTCCCGATAGCGAATGGTTTGATTGGCAATATCCCAGGGAAAGGTAAAGGCTTCAAAGGATTCGCTGGTGATGCGGTCCACATCCAGGTCGGTAATCACCCGCTTGAGAATCTCAAACAGAATATCCCGCAGGGCATTGAGCTCGTTCAGGGACTGGGCTTTGTCAATGTCCTCAATCAGCGCCAAAATCTCCAGGTTGTAGGTATCGGCG
>JBGSNT010000349.1:0-8407 GCA_041739575.1 Nodosilinea sp.
CAGCAAAGAACCCTGGGATCTGCGGCAAGCCGAGATCACTTGAAGACAGAAATCTCGTTAGCTCAATCGAGTTTTCATCAGAATATGTCCCATCTAACCAGAGTGCTGATTCCTTTACTTATTGCTTTACGATCGCGCCGCCTAAACTAAACCCGGAACGCTGACATCTACTCAAAGGCAGACGCTCTGGCCCAAAACTGTAAAGTAAAGTAAAGCTAACAGGTTAGGGGAATCGAACATGGTTGTTAGGCAGGGCAAGGGGCTGAGGCGCACCGCTGGCGGCATATCGGGGCTGGTGCTGATGGGGGGCATTGCGATCGCCACCCTGGGCTGTAGCCCGCCAACCGAGCCCACCGCCCAGGCCCAGCCCGAGCCCGCCGACCAGACCGCCGTGGTCGATGTCGCCACGGCACAATCGGCCAGCGACCAGGCCAGGATCTTTACCGGCACCACTCGCCCAGCCCGGCAGGTGTCGCTGCGATCGCAGGCCGAGGGCCGTCTGCTCTCCCTCAGCCGCGACGTGGGCGACAGCGTGCGCCAGGGGGAAGTCGTCGGCAGCGTCGACAGTGGGCTGCTGCAAACCGCCGTGGGCGAGGCCCAGGCCGAGCTAGCGGCCCGCCAGTTTGAGGTCTCCCAGGCAGAAGCCCAGCTGGCCGACATTCGCACCCAAATTGAGCAGGCCAAGGTGCGCCTACAGCAGGCCGAGAACGATGCCAACCGGCTGCAAGCGCTAGCCGACCAGGGCGCTGTTTCGGCCCAGGATGCCGAGCAGGCCTCCACCGCCCTGCGCACCGCCCAGCCCGCTCTAGAATCGGCCCAGGAGCAGGTACGCACCCGGCAGCAGGCGGTAGCGGCGGCCCAGCAGCGGGTCGAAGCCCAGCGGTCCATTCTGCAAGAAACCCAGCAGCGGCTCTCCTTTGCCAACCTCACCGCGTCGCTGTCGGGGGTGGTGCTAGAGCGGGTGGCCGAACCGGGCGACCTGATTTTGCCGGGGGAGGCCGTCTTAACCCTGGGCGACCTATCTAGGGTGCTGGTGGTGATTGAGGTGGCCGACAGCAACCTGGGCGAGTTTAGCCTGGGTCAGTCGATGCAGCTAGCGATCGACGCCTTCCCCGGCGAAACCTTTACCGGCAGCGTCAGCCGCATTTCCCCCGTGGCCGACAGCGCCTCGCGCCTGCTGCCCATCGAAATCACCGTTGACAACCCCGGTGGGCGCATTGGCAGCGGTCTGCTGGCCCGCGTCACCGGCAGCGGTAGCCAGTCTGCCAGGGTTGTCGTGCCCGAAAGCGCCCTCGACAATGGAGAAACCGCGACCAACCAGATTTTTGTCATTACCAAAACCGACGGTGCCCTAGCCGTCGAAGCCCGCTCCGTACAGGTGGGCGATCGCGCCGACGGCCAAATCACCATTCTCTCGGGCCTGGCCCCTGGGGAACAGTATGTTGTGCGCAGCAGTCAGCCCCTGGAAACTGGGCAGGCTGTGGAGCCGAGTTTGACCTCTGAAGGGTAGATGAGTGGATGGGTAGATGAGATGCGCAAAGCACGAACCTTCCCCCCATCACCCTCCCACCCCTTCACCCCGCCCACTCCTCACCCCTCCCACCCCATGACCCCTCCCTCCTCCTTCCCCAACAGCCGCTTTAGCATCAGCGGTCTGGCCATTCGGCGGCACATCGGCACCCTGATGCTGACCCTGACCGTCTTTGTCCTGGGCTTCTTTATCACCACCCAGCTGCCGGTTGACCTGCTGCCCTCGATTACCTACCCGCGCATTGGCCTGCGGGGCGATGCGCCGGGGCTATCTCCCGATGTGGCGATCGACGAAATTACCCGGCCCCTGGAGGAAGCCCTGTCGGCCACCGAGGGGGTGGTGCAGGTGTTTTCTCAAACTCGGGAAGGGCGGATTAGCATTGACCTGTTCTTTGAGCCCGGCGGCGACATTGATCAGGCCCTCAACGATGCCACTGCTACCCTCAACCGCGCCCGCAGTACGCTGCCCGCCACCTTTGAAACCCCTCGCCTGTTTAAGTTTGACCCCTCCCAGCTGCCGGTCTACGAGATGGCCCTCACCTCTAGTAGCCTCAGCCTGCAGGAGCTGCGCATCTTTGCCGAAGAGGAACTGGAGCGGGAGCTACAGCAGGTGCCGGGGGTGGCCAACACCGATGTATCGGGCGGTGTCAACGAAGAGGTACAGGTAAATGTGGACCTGCGCCGGCTGCAGGCCGCTGGCATTGATGTGGCGGACGTGATTGATGCCCTCAGCGATCGCAACCAGGATGTGTCGGGCGGTCGTCTGCGGGGGGGCAGCACCGAGACCCTGACCCGCCTGGTGGGGCGCTTTGCCTCGGCTGACGAGCTGCGCAACCTGCCTATTACCGTGCCAGGCACGACTCCGCCCCAGGCGGTCTACCTGCGAGATGTCGCCACGGTAATTGACGGCACCGAAGAGCAGCGCATCTTTGTCAACCTCAACGGCCAGGCAGCGGTGAAGGTGAGCGTGCAGAAGCAGCCGGGGGCTAACACCATTGATGTAGTGGACGGGGTCAAGGCCAAGCTAGAAGATATGCGCCAGGCCGGCCAGATGCCCGAGGGCCTGGAGATGGTGGCGACCCTGGATGAATCGCGGTTTATTCGCAATTCTATTCAAAACGTGGCGATCTCGGGCCTGACCGGGGCCACCCTGGCGGGGCTGGTGGTACTGCTGTTTCTCGGTTCTCTGCGGCAGACCTTTATCATTGTCACCGCCATTCCCCTGGCGACCCTGATGGCCCTGGTACTGATGGGGCTGTTTGGTCTGTCGCTCAACGTGTTTAGCCTGGGGGGCTTGGCCCTCGGGGTCGGCATCGTGGTGGACAACTCCATTGTGATGCTCGAGAACATGGCCAACCGGGCCGAAGAAATGGAGCGATCGCGCCAGACCGGCGGTGGATACAACAGCCAGGAGGCCATTTTTCAGGCCGAAGCCAGCAGTCAAGAACTGGAGAGTGCCCTGCTGGCCTCGACCACCACTAACCTGGTGGCGGTGCTGCCCTTTTTACTGATCGGCGGCTTTATTTCGCTGATCTTCAACGAGCTGATTTTGACCGTCAGCTTCTCTGTGGCAGCCTCGCTGGTGGTGGGGCTAACCGTGGTGCCCACCCTGGCCTCGCGGCTGATCATGGGTCGCAGCACGCGATCGCTGCAAAGCTGGGGGCCGTTTCGCTGGTTTAACGCCCGCCTGGAGGGCATGACCCTGGGCTACGGTCGCCTGCTGAATACTGTGCTGAAGCGGCGGCTATTAATTATCGCCCTGGCGCTGGGGGTGTTTGGCGGCAGTAGCCTATGGATGCTCGACCAAATTCCCCAGGAAATTTTGCCCCGGATCAATACCGGGCAGGCCAGCGTCAGCGCCCGCTTTCCTGCCGGTACCACCGTTGAGGCCAATCAGCGGGTGATGGCGGCGATCGATCGGCTGCTGCTGGAGCAGCCCGAAACCGCCTATGCCTTTACCACCGCTGGGGGCTCGCTGTTTGGCTCTAGCACCAGCGAGAATACTTTGCGGGGCAGCAGCACCGTTAGCCTCAAACCGGGCACCGACAGCGCCGCCTTTGTGGAGCGCATGACCGGGGTACTGGACCAGCTGCCCCTGGTGGACACCAACGTGAGCATTCGGCCCGAGTCGGTGCGAGGGCTGATTTTAAGCAACTCGCCGGTGCGATCGGATCTGGATATTGGCCTACAGGGCGAGGACGGCCAGGCACTCAACCAGGCGGGGCGGCAGGTGCTGGCGGCCCTGGGGGAGCAGGCCACCCTGGCCCGCTATCGCCCCGACGGCGAATCGCCCCAGGATGAGATTCGCATTGTGCCCGACTGGACGCGGGCCGAAGACCTGGGGCTGTCGGCGGCCGACATTGGCGCTACGGTGCAAACGGCGCTGAATGGCTCGGTACCCACCCAGCTACAGCGGGGCAATCGTCTGGTGGATGTCAAGGTCCAGCTGGCTCCGGGCAGCGTGCAGCGATCGTCGCAGCTGCTGGATATTCCCCTGTTTGCCGAGGACGGTCAGCTGATTCAGCTGGGGGATATCGCCAGCGTGGGCCGCGGCCCAGCTCCGGGCGAAATTCAGCGGATCAACCGGCGGCAGGTGTTTTTGCTGGCTGGCGATCTGGCCGATGGGGCCAGTCTGGGGGCCGCCCTGGCCGAGGCCCAAGCCATCGTCGGCGGTCTGGAGCTACCCCCTGGTGTCACCCTGCTGCCTAGTTCCGCCGCCGCGACCAATGCTGAGCTACAGGCGTCGCTGTCGTTGCTGGGGGCCCTGGCCGCCTTCTTGGTGTTTGTGGTGATGGCGGTGCAGTACAACTCGCTGATCGACCCACTGGTGATTATGCTGACGGTGCCCCTGGCCCTGGCGGGGGGCATTTTGGGGCTGTATGTGACCCAGACGGCGATCGGGGCCACGGTGGTGGTGGGCGCGGTGCTGCTGGTGGGCATTGTGGTCAACAACGCCATCATTATGGTGGAGCTGGCCAACCAGATCTACGAGGCCACCGGCTGCTCTCGCCAGGAGGCGATGCTGCGGGCCGCCCCCCGTCGCCTGCGGCCGATTCTGATGACCACTTTTACCACGGTGCTGGGCCTGTTTCCCCTGGCCCTGGGCATTGGTGAAGGGTCGGAGTTTTTGCAGCCCCTCGGGGTGGTAGTGTTTTCGGGCCTATCGCTGGCCACGGTGCTGACCCTATTCATCATTCCCTGCTTCTATACGCTGCTCCACGGTGGGTTTGGGCCAGGGGATCGGCGGGCTGCGATCGCGCCCACAAGCCAGCTCGATACCGTAGATACCCCTGAAGTTCTACAGCCGTAGTCGAGATAATTCTTGGCAAATAGTCTGATCGTCCCTGACTGGGTGGGGTAGGGGTGTTACCCGACGGGGAGAGGCAGGGGAAAAGGTATATAGGGTGGAATGTCACTGAAATAAGCTGAAAATAACCCTCGCAGTTCGCCGAAACCCTTGAACTGCCGTAGGGTGGGCACTGCCCACCAGCCTTAATTCAGTGACATTCTATATAGGGTGCGATCGCTCCCCGTCAAGCGTAGAGCAAAGTTAGTTTGTCGGAGCCAATCTATAGAAAGACTACCCAAACGGTCGTAGCATAAGATAACGGTATGTAAGTCAACTAAGGCAGTATTTACTTAGAATAGTTTTGTGCATCTACCATAAAGTGAAGTCTATTGATCAAGTGACTTGCAATGTTTATGGGTAGCGGGTAGATTTCAGGCCAATTGATTTTTATATCAAAAATTATCTCGACAACTCAGAATTAGAATTGATAGAGAAGGGTTATTCATGCCAAATATAAACGACTTCAAGCTGATAGCAAAAAAATCCGAAAGATATGCCGAACTCCTCTTCAATAGTTATCAGACCCACCAAAAAATTGAAGATCAAAAGCAAAAAGAAAGGATTGGATTCTACCTTCTGATTCTCAAAAGTATTTGCGGAATTCAAGATATTTTGGACTTGAAGGATTTAATTACAGACACGGAATTTAACCATTATGTATTGGGCGAACAGAAGATTGACGATTACGGCGTTGATGCTGTTTATATTAACGAAGAAGACCGCTCGATAAGCTTATTCAACTTTAAGTATAGAGAAAAATTCAAGCCAGACAAAAGTCAGGACTTGAATGATCCTTTCATTTCAACAAAATTTATTAATGCATTAACTGAAAACAATACAAGCGCTATTGAGGGAAAACTAAAGAATTTTGCTGACTCGATAATAGAGAAGCTAAATACCACTGATGAATGGAAGATGTCTCTATACATTGTTAGCAATGAAAATAGGGAACTTCGAGAAACCGATGAAAATCTTAGAAATCTTAAAAGGCATTATGGGCTTGAAATCATTTCAATTGGACTTGTTCAAATAAGTCAATATATATCGCCTCGACCAAAAGCTGTAAATGCAGAAATGACTTTAGATATTGATGCAATAATGTCGTTTTCTGAAGATTCCATCTCTTCTTCAAAGTCATATATTATAAGACTTCCGATCAATGAAGTCATACGAATTACATGTGATGATGAAAAGCTAAGGAGCCAATATAACTTGGAGGATGTCAGTGCTTTAGAAGAAGCTAGTTTAGACTACTCTGTTCTTTTCGATAATGTAAGAGGCTTTGTTGTCCGCTCAAGATACAACTCGAATATTTCGACAACTCTTAAAAAAGAGCCTTCAAAATTTTTTATGTATAACAACGGACTTACAATTATTGCAAAAGACATAGAGGCAAAGCCAATTAACGTTAACAAAAAAGTAAAGTTAAGGCTGACATCTTTTCAAGTCATAAATGGTGGCCAAACTCTAAGAACCATACATGACTTTCACAAGGACGACAAAGAGAATATTTTAAATCATCTTTCTAATGCTCAGATCCTGATCAGAGTCTTTAAGACTACAGACGATCAATTGCTTAACAATAAGATAGCCGAGTATACAAACAGTCAAAATTCGATCTCAAGCATTGATCTTAAGTCACTTAGATCTGAGCAAATACAGTTAGAGCAATATCTGGATGAGCACGAAATATTGTACTCAAGAAAAACAGGCGATACGGGTCTGTCAAAAGATAAGAGCTACAAATATCAGATCAGTATGGAGCGCCTCGGGCAAATCCTATATTCCTTGAAAGGTAATCCTCACAAGGCATCAAACCGGAAAAAACAGATATTTGAGCAAGACTATAATCTTGTCTTTGGCGATAACAATTTGAATATCAGCGAGAGCCCAGACCACGTTAAGAAATATTTTCAAGTGAAATCGTTATACGAATCAAAAAGTAAAGAGACTGACCGAAAGTTCAGTGATCAAGACGTATTCTATATTTTATATCTTCAAGCTAAAACAGGCAGGGAAATTGGCGAGTTGATCAATGTACTTGATGACTTAGTAGATCTCTATAGGGCTGAAGAATCAGAAGTAAGTTCTTTGTCTCGTAATCGGAAGCTAATTCAAATTGGGTTTAAAGACTTTGTTGATCAACACTTCTCTATTGCTTAATTTAATGGTTCAGGCATTTTTCTAAGCAAGTCAAAAACCGTATCACTGCTCACCGCCAGCTTAAACCAATTCAACATTAGAGTAAGAATCACAGGCAATGAGTTGCTTGTTTATCGAGGTCTGCCCTGTGCTCCTTTGCTTGCAAATGTTAGTATTGAAAAAATCACAATACTAGCTGGCAATAAATGGGTTTTAGTGACGTGGCCGAAGTAATCAAAAAACTTTCCATAGATGAAAAGCGCGAAATTCAACTGTTGTTGCAGCAATACCTCCGCGAAGAGCGCCGTGATGAAACATATGCCAACTTTGCGGTAGCCCAGGCAGAGCAGCAAAATGATGAGCTTACATTTCTTCTGACATCAATAAATTAAAGCAATTGACTGAGGGCTAAGGCAATTTCTGGAAAATAGTTTCCCAAATGGTGGGCACTGCCCACCCTACAGCTGGGCGGCGTTCGAAGTCGGGCCACGGGCGTTCCCGTGCGGGCATTAAAGGTCTGGGTGCAGCCTCGGCACCGGTAGTACTGCACGATCCGGTTGCCTTGCAGACGACGAGTCCCATTTTTGACAACGGTTTCGCTTTGGCAGTGGGGACAACGCATAGGCTAATCGCTCTCTACGCCTATATCCTAACCATCATCCTTTAACTGACCAGTGCCATGGATTCAGCAGCGCACAGCAAGCGAAGGCGCTGCCATCTCCACCATTTTGGCTACTCTTATTCTCTTCTTTGACCGCAATGCACCGTCTCACCCATAAAGGTTGCTCTATAGGCGTAAATAGAGTGTTTTATCATAGGCAAGCATTGAGCCGCAGCCTATGAGCGATATCCCCTCCCCCAATAACGACATCCTGTTTACAGTGGCGACGCCTTTAGGCTTTTCGGTGCGCACAACCGCCGAGTACTGGGAGTTTATCGTCACCATTAAACACCCGGCCATGCAAAACCGTATGGCTGACGTACAAAGAACCTTGGGCGACCCAGATGAAATTCGTCTAAGTCAGACCGATCCTCAGGTTTATTTGTTCTATCGTGGAGATGGAGCAAAGCGTTGGGTCTGCGCCGTAGCCCGGCGGCTCAATGGAGAGGGGTTTCTGATTACAGCCTATCGCACCAGCGCCATTAAAGGAGGAGAGCCGATATGGCAGAGGTAAAAGTATTCTATGACCGGACAGGCAACACGTTGGTTGTCTGGTTTGGCAACCCCCAAGACGAGGTAGAAGCCGAGGAAACCGGAGACGAAGTCATTTTGATGAAAGATCAGCACGGTCAGGTGATTGGCTTTGAGAAGCTAAATTTTTTGTCCCCCACCCAAAGTCCCGTGCGCGTAGCCTTTGAAACCGTAACGCTCTAAAGCTTAGCCAT
>JBGSNT010000002.1:0-2018 GCA_041739575.1 Nodosilinea sp.
CCCTTTACTGCCCTCCATCGTGCGCTGATAGGCCAGAAATGACGGGGTTTGGGTGAAGAACACGCTAAATGCGCTCAAGGCAGCATCTTCCATCCCATAGCGGGTGTTTTTGCCCGTGCGTTTGTCCGGTAGCTTGGACAGCCGCTGGCGGAACGAACCGACTATTGTGTCGAATAAACCCCGTTCTTTCAACAGTGCTGGCTCTCTTGGGTTTCTCAGATGGCATTACAATACCGGGATTCTCAGGGCTTGAACAGCATTTCGCCAAAATGAGAATTGCTGAAGCTGAGCAGGTCTAGGGCGAACAAGTCATCGTTGATGCGGTTGATGTGGTGGGGAATGGCTAAATACTGATTCAGGGTTACCTGGGTGCGGGTAGTGATTTCCTGCTCAAGCTGAGCGACGACATCGTTGACCGCTTTCTGGCCATTTCGCAGCGACAGCCACCCCGTCAACCCGACCGCCGCTGCAATCTCAAGCATGAAAGGCACAATCAGCAGCAAACAAAGCGGGGTTTTCATGGGGCAGGCCCTGGGGGGATTGGAGACCTTGCGGTGCACCGGCTGATATCCCACTCTACTTAGCTAGGGGGGTCCCTTAGCAAACCCCGCCGGAGAGAAAAGGCTACGGCTCATTGACAACTCTTAATGAGTCGCTGTAGCGCCCTGTAGCAGGGGGAATGGTAAATAGGAATGGATGGCCTATAGTCAGCAGTAGGGTTTATCGACCACCCACATACCCTAGCCCCCATCCCCCCTATGCGCCTCTCCAACCGTTTTTGGCTGCGTAAACCCGTGCTTGGTTGGTTACTTTACGACGGCGCCAGCTCTGGCTATATTCTGCTGATTCCCTCGGTGGCCTATGCGGTTTACTACCGGCAAGTGGTGTGCGGCGGGGCCGACTACTGCGATGCCCAGTGGGGTATGCTGACCGCCCTCGCGTTGGGGGTGGCTGGGGGGCTGTCGCCGTTGGTCGGGGCGATCGCTGACCTGGGGAATTTGCGCTACCGCCTGTTTGCGATCGCCACCCTGGTGTGCTGTGCCGCCACCGCCGCCCTGTTTTGGGCTGGGCCAGGGGCCTTGGTCTTGGGTGGCCTCGCCTTTGTGATTGCCCAGGTCAGCTACATTCTCGCCGCCGGCCTATACGACTCTTACTTGCCCACCCTGGTGCCTCGGCGGCAGTTGGGGCTGTTGTCGGGGGTTGGCTGGGGGTTGGGTTATTTGGGTGGGTTGGTCTGCTTTTTTATCGCCTACCGCTGGATGCAGGGGGGGCTTGAGCCGGCTAATCAGCCCACCTATCGGTTGACTTTTTTGGTGGTGGCTGGGTTCTATTTTTTAGTGGCCCTACCGGCGTTAGCCTGGCTGCCCCGTCAGGCACATCGCACCTCTCGCCGCGCCCCCCGCCTGATTCAAGATGCCTATAACCAGGTGTTTGGCACCCTCAGCGGGTGGCGGCAGACCCCGGCGATCTTTCAGTTCTTGCTGGGCTATTACCTGATCTCCGATGGGGTCGTAACGATTGCTGGCTTCGCGGCTATCTATATGCACCAGCAGTTTGGCCTGCCGATGGTGCAAATTTTGCAGTTGACGTTGCTGTTTAATGCGATCGCCATCCCGGCCACCCTGACCTTTGGCTGGTTGAGCCAGCGTCATTCGGCCCTAGGGTTGCTCCGGGTGGTCTTAGCGATCTGGGTCATCACGCTGTTAATCATGGTCCTGGGCACCCATCCCCTCACGCCTTTGGTAGTGGCTATGGGGCTGGGGCTGGTCATCGGATCTACCCAGTCTCTGTGTCGCGGCCTGTTTGCCGCCCTGGTGCCCCCTCATCAAACCGCTGAACTGTTTGGGTTTAATGCCCTGGTCAGCAAGGTGTCAGCCATATTCGGCCCCCTGCTGTTTGGCTTCATTAGCGCCGTCACTGGCAACCAGCGGCTGGCGGTGGCGGCGCTACTGCCCTTTTTCCTTGTGGGGGGATGGGTGTTGTTTCGCACCCCCATGCCCGCCCCCGTACTTGACCGA
>JBGSNT010000007.1:0-16227 GCA_041739575.1 Nodosilinea sp.
GACCTCAAACGCTTTTCGTCCTCTCCCAGAGGTCCCAAAAAACCTGCTAAAAAAGAGCCGTTTAATCCGAAGCATCCTCATGTTGCTACCGCTCGGCTCCTCAAGCAAAAGGAGAACAAACGTTCACCTTAACAGGGGTAGCCTCATCCGCTAAAGGGACCGGGTCCCTCTGCTTGTGGCCAGGTTTTGGAAAGCAACCGTAGGGACCCGGTCCCTGAGCGCAAAATTTAGTGAGTCGGCACAGCAACCTGGGCAAGGCCCTAGTACTCGACGGCATAAATAAAGCGAGTATTTACGAGATTAGGGGTTTGCCAGTGTAAGTCCACTTGAAGGGCTTAGCCATGGTGTGGTTGAAGTACTCAATGAAGTTGAGGATCTTGTTTTTGAGGTCAGCTTGACTGGTGCAACTGGCCCGGCGCAGCAACTTTCGCATGAGGATGCTGAACCAGATCTCAATTTGATTTAGCCAGGAGCAATGCTTGGGGGTGAAGTGCACCACCAGGCGATGGTCTGGATTCCGCAGAAACGCCGTACGGGTCACCATCGATTGCAAGATACCCGATTTGCCCTTCTGCCCCAACTCGATAGGTTCAACCTCAAGGTCTGCCACCAGACGCACGACAGACTCGGACTGATGGGTATTGAGACAGTCCATGACCAGATGGATTTTGGTTGCCTGAGCATTCTGGGCTATCAAGGCGCTCAGGTGAGCCTCTAAATCGGCTTCGGTGCGGGTGTCACCGACACTGGCGTGGTCAATCCGCCCGGTGGCCACATTGAAGGACGCAATCAAGCTTTGGGTGCCATGACGGATGTACTCAAACTCCATTTTCTCAGGCCGCCCTGGCTTCATCGGCAGAGTCGGCATGGCGCGCTCTAGGGCTTGAATACCCGTCATTATCATCCAGGCTAATCGTCACTTCTCCCTGCTCCGCCCGGTCTATGGCCTGCTGGTAGACCTCGCAGATGTCAGTGACTTTGGCGGCAAACTCACAGTCGGGGGGGGGTGGAGCCAGTAACGGCTCTGGTGTGGTTTCAGCTCTGCTTCGGCTAACAATCGTCCAACGTGGCGTTCACTAATCTGCTCAACAATGCCCTGCTTCACCATCTCGTCGGCCAATTCTCGAGGGCTCCAATGGCTGATGGGTCGTGCGTATTGCTCAGGCGGCGCACAGGCTAGGGCATAAAGTTGCGTGATTTGCTCCAAGCTAAAGGTGGCAGGCGTGCCCGGTCGCGGCGCATCCCGCAGTCGCTCTGGCACGGAGATACCTCGGGGACTGACCTCGAGCCAGCGATTCCGCCACAGCCGACTCATGTCTTTGCTGATGCCCAACTCTCGCGATATCTGGCCGTGGCTTTCGCCTCGACTAGCCCGCAGAATGATCTGCGCCCGTAGCGCGATCTGCTGAGCGGTGCTGGGGCGTCTGGCCAATGTCTCGAGGTCTGCTTGTTCTGACGCTGTTAAGGTGATGGGGGCTGCGGTCAGCCTTGGCATGGGGAGTCGCCTCTTACGCCCTACCCCTTAATAGTAGGCCTTTTTCTGCCATCCGGTACTAGGACTTTTCCAATTGAGACTTCTGCTCTAGCAGGGCTTCTACCGCTGCAAGTAGCTCCGGCTGACCCCAGTTTTGGTAGAGGGCGGCGGCGATCGCACATCCCCCCGCCCCCACCCCCTCCTTCACAAACCCCTGCTCGTAGGCCCGCAGCGCCTCAAACCGCGAGGTGGCAAAGCTCAGCTGGGTCGCCATCAGGCAGGCCCCGGTCAGTTCCGCCAGCCCCACCGTGTCGCCGGTCCCATCCTCCGCCACCCAGCGGGTGGTGCCCACCACCACATTGCCAGGGTGCCAGGCGTAGCCCTCCGCCTTCGCCATGGCCACCATCAGCGCGTAGACCGCCAGCATTTGGGTGCCCCCCGCCAGCAGCACGGGCCGGGTACGACTGGCCGCCAGAGCCAGCCCCGCCACCACCGGTTGCATCGGGTCGCCCACCGCCGCCACCACCGCTAGGGGATGGGGCTGTTCTGGCAGGCCAGCTAAGGCTAATCCCTGGGTCACCAACCGCTGCTTTTGACCGTGGTTACAGGCCGGATGGCTGCTGTTGACCCGCTCCGCCGCATCTAGCCCTAGCCCGGTGAGCACCCCCAGGGCCGTAGTGGTGCCCCCCACCACACACTCCGCCAGCAGTAGATAGCTGCCCTGCTCCACGCCGAGAGCCTCCCCCTGGGTTAACCCCTGCCGCCAGAGATGCTGCACCGTTGCCAAGGGCAACGCCGACCCCGTGCTGAGACATTGAGCAGGCTTGCCGCCAAGATCCACCGAGGGCACGGTCGGCGACAGAGGTAGCCCAGCATTGAGCAAGACCAGGGGAATGCCCTGGTGGTCAATCACCGCCCTAGAAATCAGCGCTGGGGAAGCCCCCGCCTGCAGCGGTGGCAGAGGATACTTTGGCGCCAGTGTCAGGCCATTGACCATGAATTCTGCGTCGGCCAGGGCAGTGAATTGGCGATCGCGCGGTGTCGCCCCCGCTGCCGAGATCCCCTCCACCAGCCCTGTCTCGGTAAACCCCAGCGTTAGCACCAGCCCCGGCTGCTGCCCCCGCACCCGCCCCAGCCAATCGTCCCCCCGCCGCTGCTGCGTATAAACCTTGATCAGCGACTCACCCATCCGCCCCCTACCCATCTACCCCCTACCCATCCCCAGGGCTAAAGCCCCTGGGCTATTCCTTCAACAAATCCTGCACCCACTCCGGCGGCTCTGGAATCTTCGCCCCCAGCCGCCCCAGCAGTAGCCAAGCGGCCAGATGCACCGTAAATAGATAGATAATATTGCTGGCCAGCACCGACACCAGGGCCAGCAGTTGCACCGCCTCCACATTGGCCTGGCCCAGCACGCCCACATCCAGCAGACCTAGGCCCACCAGGCGCTCTAGGCCCCAGTTCAGCATTTGGGTGACCTGGGTGGTGAGATATACCCACAGGTCCTCCCCCACCAGCACCGACGACAGCCACAGCCGAAAGAAAAACCCCACCGTCCCCAGCAGTGCCCCAAGGGCGATCGACACATACCAGTTGGCCTGCCGCATCCAAAAAAAGCCCAGCTGTACCCCCATCAGCGCATAGGGAATTAGAAACAGCAGGCTGCGGGGCGGCCCCATCAGCACCGAGAGCAGCAACCCCGACACCAGCGCTGACATCCATGCTGCCCTTGGACCCCAGCGCAGATACACCAGGGCCATCGGCAGCGGAAACAGAATCCGCAGGATGGGCCCCGGCGGAAAGTAGGTATTCACCAGCCAGATCAGCGCCGCCGTGCTAGCTAAAAAAGCCGTTTCGACCATCGCCAAGGGGCCCGCCTTGAGGCGGTGGGCCAGATCAGGGCCTGGGTTGGTTTCTGTCTCTGAGGTGCGATAGTCCAGGTAGGTTTCTAGCTCGTCGAAATCGCTCGCAGTGGCCTCTCCGGGGGGGACATACTTAGCCCCGGGGGCTGGGTCGGGGGGGTGACTCATGAATAGCTAAACCAGCAGACGTTCTAGGGCGTTAATGTCGGGAATACTCATCATGTCTTTTTCCCGCACAATTAGCCCTTTCTTCTCTAGCTTACTCAGCACCCGGGTCACTGTCTCACGGGCCAGGCCGCTCAGGCTGCTCAACTCTCGGTGGGGGAGGTTTGGAATTTCGATGCCGCTGGCCCCCCGCTGCCCCTGACCATCGGCCAAAAACAGAATGATATCGGCGACCCGCGAGGTGCTGTCCGACTCGCGCAGCCGCAGCCGCCGGTTGACCTGGCGGAGCCGCCGCGCCATTAGCTGGGAGAGGCGAATACCGGCAAGGGGTTGGGTGTTTAGCAGCTTAACAAAGTCGCTGGCCGGCATACTGCCGATCACCGTTGGCACCAGGGTGATCACGTCGGTAGAGCGGGGCACCTCCTCCAGGGGGGCCATTTCCCCAAAGAGTTCCCCTTTGCCCAGAATATTGAGGGTGACCTCTTTGCCATCGAGGTTGTAGGTGCGAATCTTAACCCACCCGTCCAAAATAAAGTAAACCGACGAACCCCAGTCGTTTTCCAGCAAAATGACCTGGTTTGCAGGATGACGACGAGATACCACGTGGCTGGTGGTTTCAACTACGGCCTCCTCAGGTAGATCCTGAAATAGGATCGCAGACCGAATTAATTTGAGATCGGCATCCGGATCCCGAGGATTATACCGAGCATCCATTAATCACCCCATCGTTAATTTTTTTGTTTAAGTTAGTGATATTAAATTGCCTTAACCCATCCTATCCCAGGGTAGAGGTAAGACTGTGCATTATTTAGCTAGACTGTTAAGCCCAATTAGAATGAGGATGTTAGTACTCTATCATCCTCACCATGGCAGCAAGGGGCGATCGCCCTTGAGTCCAGGCCTGCGAACCCTCGCCTCACCATTGTTTCTAGCACAGGGCTAGTGTCGATATTGATAGGGATGGTTAGAAACAGCGTCAACGGCCATTGTCGTGATGATTTTTAGAGCCGCCTGACATACACTTTGGCAATCGCTGGGGAAAGTTAAGCAAAGGGGTAGCCGTGCAGCAGGATGAACTGGAAGCTCTGGTAGCCGAAATCGACTCAATTCTGGGGGAAGCTGCACCACGTCTCCCCTGGGTGATGTCGAATGATACCAATCAGCGCCAGCTGCTGGCTCGGGCTCGGGCTTGCCTCGCAGATATGAAAGCGGTTTCGGGGCTGTCGGTTCCCGCCACAGAGGCGGGGGCATTGCCCGCTGACTCTACCGCTGCGGGCTCCAGCCAGGTGCTGAAGGCACTGCTGCAAGAGATGCAGTACCTGCGCAGCCAGACTATGCAGATTCTCGACCCCCTGCGCCACGAGGTCGCCACCCTCAGACAGCAGCGGGAGAAGCTGCTGCAGGAGGTGCAGCAGCTTCAGCAACAGCGGCTTCAGCTCGACCAGGGGGCCACCTTCCACCAGCTGCCCCCCAGCTGGGAGGCAGCTCTGCAGCAGCTCGCCGGTCAGCTTGAGGCCCAGCTAAACGCCCAGGTGAGCCAGTCGGTGCAGCGACTGGAGTTAGCTACCGCCAATGCCTATGGGTTGACCCAGCTGCCCGCTGGCGATGCCTACGGCGACACCCCAGGCCTCAGCCCGACCCAGCGACTAGAGTTTCTCAAGCAGCTGCAGGCCCAGTCAGACCAGCTCATGGTCGGTCTTGATCAGTCGTTGCGATCGGTTTTCGACAGCCTGCAACAAAGCCTTTACACCTACCAAAACTCCCTCAACCAGGGGCTCAATCAGATGCACAGCCTTGGGCAGCAGGGCGAGCTCATGTTTAGCGCTCTGGTTAACCACCTGGGGCAGCAGATTAACCAAGACACCCTGGCCTATTTAGAAGCCGGGCCGCGGCGAGAGTTGCCCCAGACCAGCCCCGCTGTCTCCAATCCCGAAACCTTAGCCACCAGCAGCTTTGCCCCAGAGGGGGCGGCGATCGCCGACGGGTTTTCGCCGGATCTAGAGGCTGATCTAGCCTTCGAGTCCCTGGCCTTTGATCTGGACGACGACGAAATTACGCTGCTGCAAATTGAAGATGAAATTTCTGAGCTGCAGCTGGGTGACGAGCTGGAAGCGATGTTGGACGCAGAGGGCCAAGATGAGCCGTCTCCCCTAGACCTTGAGCTGTTGGATGGCCTGGAGGCCTCGGCGGCAGACCCTTCCCCAGCGGTCTCGCTACCAGAAGCCATCGCCGCAGACATCGATGCTGAGGCGGCGGTGGCGGTAGAGACCGACTCGGCCCTTGAGGAGCTATATCAAAGTCTGTTCGGCACTGGCGGATTTTTTGCTGACTCGGCTGGGGTCCAACCCAGCCAAGAGAGCGTCAACAGCGAGCTGGCCGGTGGGGCGACGGAGGTCATCGACGAATTAGATACCTTTTTAGAGACTGACTTAGGAAGCGATCGCTCCCCTGTCGCGGGCTCCCCCGCAGACCTTGCTCCAGCGGCCCAGGCTCCCCTACCCCTGGGCGAGGAGCCCCGACCTGAGGATTTCGATCAGTTGCTCCAGGCTGCAATTCCTCCCATGGATGCCCCCGACTCGCTCGTCAACGAGCTAGACGAGTTGTTTGGCGCAGACGCCGCCGCCGAGTTGGGCAATCTGGGCGACTCCGCCCCGGCCAGCGGCGTAGATGTTCCCGCCGTGATTGAATCCCTTGACGAGCTGCTGCCCGCTCTGCCAGAAGACCTTGGCTCCCTAGGGTTTGTCGATGACGATGAAGAGGATTCCCTCGGCGGGTTTATGGCCGCTTCCCCTGAGGAAAATCTCCTGGCCCAGGAAGATCTGCCCGCCACCGCCGCCTACGATCTGACCATGGATGAGACCATTGTTGAACAGCTGAAGCAAGACCTAGAGAATCTAGAGGTGGCGACAGGGTTTGAAGATCAGTCTGGTACGTTTCCAGAGACTGGGCCGCCAGCTTTTTCAGAGTCCTCGGCCCCCCCTGAGCTGGCAATGCCCGAACCCCCCCAGGCCCGAGCTGGCATTGACCTGTACTCCTATCAGGAACCGGCCCGAGATGACGGCCCCCCTGGCCTCCTAACGGAAGCATCGTTCCCAGCCGGGGGTAGCTTACCTCCTGGCTTTGAGCGATTTGAGGCTAATCTAGCCTCCCCTCATCCCCCGGCCTTGCCCCAGGAAATTGATGGGTTGGAGGCGGATGCCACTGCGCCAAAGACCCCTGTGCCAGAGGCCCCTGTGCCAGCAGCACCGATCGATCGGGGCGTTGATACCTCGGCCTCGGACCAGCCGCTTACCTACGGGCTAGATTTGTTTGAGGAAACCCTGTTTGAGGAGACCCCAGCGGTCAATGAATCTGATGTCATGTCCCTGGGGCCTGACCTGTCTGAGGAGTTGATCCTAACGGCGGATCTGGCGGTTCCCGAAACGGCGGATATCGACCTGTTGGGCCCAGTGGTCCCTCCCCTAGATGACGCTGGTCCAGAAACTCTAGGTCCAGAAACTCTAGGTCCAGAAATCCTGGGAATTGATCTGTTTAATGGCTCAGGGCCGGTCCCGTCGGAGGCTGAGGCTGAACGCTCCAGCCTTGACCAATTCACTTCCCCGGCGGCAGAAGAAGTGCCTGCCCCAGGGATGGATCGCGTCAGTGACTGGGACCGCGAAGGGCATGACGCGATCGCTTCCGCCTCAGGCATTGACCTATTCAGCGATGCATACTCTTTGGTGGACGAAACTCCCCCTAGCGAGTCTGGGCCTGATCTATTTGGTGACCTAAATCCAGCCCTAGAAGCATCGGAAACCGTTGCCCTCGACGTCGATCTATTCGGCGGGGGAGAGCCAGACTTACCTGCACCGGTTCAAGAGCCCGAAGGCATTGATCTGTTTGGCGAAGCGCCTGCGATCGCCGAGCCCCCTAGCCCACCTGCTGTCGATAGTTTCGACCAGGCCCCAGGAGGTGAAGACCTCTTTGCCGCCCTAGGCAATTCAGCACCGCCCGCTTCCGCGGAGAGCCTATCGTTGGCCTCAATTTTGTCGGATCTCGATCTCAGCCTGGGGTCAGATGTGCCTGCCCTTGGCGAATCGGGGCTAACCCTTGAGGATCTTACCGACCTCACCGCTGACCCGGCCCCAACCCAGCCCAGCGAACCCTTGCCATCGGCCCCTGTGACGGGGGCAACCGGCCCTTCGCTTACCTTAGAGAACATGCTGGGAGAGTTAACCCTAGATCCCTCTATGCCCCTAGCGCCAGGGCCAAAGGAGGGCATAACCTTAGACGATCTGACCGCTGACTCCCTCTTTGGTTCCGTATCTGACCCAGCCTCGGGAGAATTTTCCCCTGGGGCGGCTCCCCCTGACGCGCCTGATCTGGGGCAGCCCGATGCCACCGGCCCTTTGGAGTCTGCCCTACAACCCGACCTACCCCCAGGGGAGACCGCGATGGTCGAAGACCAGCTCCCTGGGGCGATCGCCCCAGGGCCAGCCTGGCCGGAGGAACCGTCTACCCTCGAGCCCAACGGGGGCGGTCTGTTTGATGCCTGGGACAGTAACCCTAGCCTCCCGCCTGAGCAACTAGCCCAGACCGCAGACCTGTTTCAATCTAGCCAACCGTCCGAGGGGGCTAGCCTAGACAACCTAACCCTGGATAGTTTCGGCATTGGAGATAGTGCCCCAGCCCCCTTAACCCCAGAGTTTCCTAGCGCCGAAGAGCCAGAGCTGACCCTAGACAGCTGGAATCTGACCCCACCACCTGAGCAAGGGGAACCGGATCTGACCCTGGAAAGCTGGAACCAGACCCCGCCGCCTGAGCAGGGGGAACCAGGGCTGGCCCTAGAAAGCTGGAATCTGACCCCGCCGCCGAACCCAGCTCCCTCTGCGGCTCCGGTTATACCTCTCTCCCTGACCCTGGACGATTTGAACTTGAGCCTGGATGATTTGGCTGGGGATGAGCCCCCGAGTCCAGCGGCAGAAGATAGCCTAGACAACCTGGCGGCCTTAGGAGATGACTGGTCCGTGGAGGTTGAGCCCAGCGTTCCAGCTGATGGGCCCTTGGTTTTGCCCTCGCCCGTGACAGAAGGCCCCACCGACTGGCAACGCGAGATAAGCCTCGACAACATCCTCGATGCTGCCGGGGCCAGCACCGAGGGGGAATATGCCCCGGCAACCCCAGCGGTGACCGCGGATACCCCTGACCCCATTCAGGCCGCAGCGGCGGCGGCGGCGGAGTCGATGGAGGCAATCATTGACTTCATCAATCTGGATTCACTGCTTGGGGAGCCCGCCCTACCCGTTTCAGAGGCCCCGGAACCGTATCTAAACCTAGACCTCGACTTTACCCTGGCCCCCGATGCGGAGATGCCTGACCTAGCCTCTTTAGAAGGGTTAGATGCGCCCTCATCAGTCCGTGACGAGGAATCCCAGAAGCCCCCTGCTACGCCGCTGGAGGAGTCGATCGCCTGGCTCGATGGGGAACCTGAGCTAGATATACGTGGGCTTGACTTAACCCAGGAGCGCAGGGGCGAAGAGACCCTTGAAATGTCCCTTGAAGCAATGTCTGAGGACCTGGCACCTGAGCTGGAAACGGGTGAGGAGCTTGCCGTTGAAGAGTCCGTGTGGGTAGACAGAACATCTTCCGATGCCGACGATGTTGTGATCGACTGGTTAACAGACGCCACCCCGGCAGCCTCTGAGGCCATGGGCCAAGATGGTGAGAATCAGCCCTTAGATCAGGAAGGCCTGTCCCTGGAGCAGGAGGATCTGTCTCTATCGGTCGAGAACGCCGCCGTTGAATCAGCGGATCTGTTTCCAGGGGCTGAAGAAATGCCCTTGGGCACTGAAGGTGCAGAGGCAGACGATAGCATTCCCCTAGCAGATGAGGTCACCCCAGGGGAGGTAGTAGAAGAGATCCCCGAAACGTTGGGTATCGATGACCAGGCGGCGATCGCCGAGGGGCTCGACCAGGAGGAAACCTTCGAGGCTCCAGGCTTCGATGCCCTCCTGCTCGACATAGAGGAGGCTGAACTGGAGACTCCTGAAACTGACCCCTCCCTAGCAGAAGCGTCGGCCCTGGATAGCTTCGAGATCGATGCCCTGGCAAGGGATCTGCCTGAACCCGACGTGTCTAAGTCGGAGGCTGCGGCCCTAGAGGAACTAGAAGACGCTATTGCTACCGCAGAAATTCGTGATTTTGCCCCAGCGGTCTTGGAGCCACTGGAGTTAGCGCCCCCAGCGGCTGCCCTAGCGGAGCCTGACCTCGCCGCCGCTGAGTTAGAGGAAGATCTCGATAGCTTCGAGCCGACCATATTTGAGCCGACCATAGTGGCCCCGGTGTATCCTGAGGCTGACTTGCCCGCTCCATCAAAGACGACACCCCTGTGGTTTCTGGGGTTGGATGTGGGGACGACCGGACTATCGGCGGTGTTGTTAGAGCGTCGCGGTGGGCAGGTGTACCCCC
Source organism: Nodosilinea sp. (assembly GCA_041739575.1). Lineage (GTDB taxonomy): Bacteria > Cyanobacteriota > Cyanobacteriia > Phormidesmidales > Phormidesmidaceae > Nodosilinea. The sequence goes on from JBGSNT010000007.1 coordinate 9,949, forward strand.
TCTACTGGTCCGATAACGCAATTTCGGGCGTCACCGCAGATAAGTTCTTTCGGTTGCCGACCCTGGCTTCGGTGGGTAGCGACGGTGGGTCGGGCTACCAGGTGGAATCGGTGGGTTCGTCGGCCCTGACGGTCTCCTGGAGCGATGGCGACGCCGCTGACCAGGGCATGGTGCTCCTCAAAGCGCTCAAGCCCTACCTCAAGCTGGGCATTCCGGTGCTAGAACCCGATGGGGGCAGCCCTCAACCCCAAATTCAGTGGTCTGACAGCGATCGCCTCCCCCTGCAAGTCTTTCAAGACAGTTTGCGCGATCTGCTCACCACCCTCCGCGCTGGGCTCAGTCCAGAGGCTGCCTTTACCGTCGGTGCCGTAGGGCTGGAGACCGAGGCCATTGCCGCTGCCTTTGAGCAGTTGCAGGGGGTAGTGGTCAGCTACCCCGCCAACTGGCCTGACACCTATACCTTCAACCTGCGAGAGGCCGTGATGGGGGCCGGACTGGCCGCTAGCCCTGACGATATCTACTTCGTCGAAGATGCGATCGCCGCTGTCCTCTCTGGCCTGCCTGACCCCGCCACTCCGCTGCCCGAGGGCAACGGCCAGCCCCTGCAACAGCAGACCCTCTACGCCTGCCCCTGGACCGGGGGGACCGTGGTGATTTCGGCTGGAGCTACAGTTACCGAAGTGGGCATGGTCAATTTGCCCCGGTTCCTTGGCGACCTCGCCTATGGCGACTTTGCCCTGCACTCCATGGGCTACGCAGGTGACGCCATTGATCTGGATATTATCTGTCACCTGCTCCACCCCGCCGAGCGTCGCCAGAGCCGCCCCGCCGAAGGTTATGGCCGTACCACCGACACGGGGGGCTGGGGCTGGCAGACCGCCATGCCCGAACTCGAGGGGGCCCGGTGGGACGCCCTCGACCTGGATGGTTGTGGCTTTCCGCGTCCGGCGGAGCCTGACATTGCCCTGCGCCAGCGTCTCTACCAGCGGCTCGAGGCCTCTTTGCTAGGCCAGAGTGTGCTGGAGGCTGCCCGACACCTGAAGATTATTCTTCAGCACCAGCCCCAGTTTGAGCTAGAACTCGCTGACCAGCGGTGGGTAGTACGCAGTAAAGATCTCGAAGATCGGATTATCTTGCCCTACATTCAGCGCATCAATGGCCATCTGAACCGACTGCTGAGCGAGTCGGGACTGACTACCCAGGGCATTAATCAAGTGATCTGCACTGGCGGTAGCGCCTCCCTGCCTAAGATTGCCCGCTGGCTGCGGCAGAAGTTTCCCAATGCCACCATCGTGCAGGATACCTACCACAGCGATCGCCCCCCGAGCTGTAGCCGGGTCACCTACGGTCTGGTCAACCTGGTGCGCTACCCCCAAGTGCTCGACCTTACCCGTCACCAGTACAGCGACATGTTCCTGCTGATGGAGGTGCTGCGTACCCTGCCCGAGCAGCCCATGCCCCTGAGCGGCATTCTGCACCTGCTGAAGGAGCGGGGGCTCAATGTCGAAGCCTGCCAGGCCCATCTGATGGCCCTGCTCGAAGGCCGCCTTCCGCCTGGGCTTCTGCCCAGCTCCACCAGTACCCCCCTGGTGCTGGCCCCGGCCAGCGATGCGCTGACGACCCTGGCCACAACTCCCCTATTTACTCGCCCTGGTGGGCAGGTGTATGTGCCCAATCTGGAACAGGGCGATCGCCTACAGGCCTATATGGAACAGCTTTTGGCCGATAAGCACCAAACCCTGGTTGACCCCCTGCTGAGCCAGCTCACCGCGCTGAATGTCTAGGCTGAGGCCAAATCTCTAGTCTGGAGCGTGCCTGGAGGTGGGGCCGAGGAAGCCGCTGCTGCTGCCCAAGATCGGGGCGATTGCCTAGAGCACCGGTACAGAATTAGAATAGCGGATCCATTTTTAAGGAATTGACGATAATTCAGGGGTAACTGTTATTGGGACCCTAGTGCAATGCGCCCTGAGTACTGGCAGCCTCCTATCGAGCTAAGCTCCTCCGAAGCCTTTGTGCTGGAATGCATCAAACGCGCCAAACTGTTTGTGTTTCTGCGTCAGAACCGCCACGAGCTGTTTGATACGGCGTTTCAGGAGGACTTGAATCAAAGTATTTCTATCGAAGACCCCCATATGCGCCAGGGTCGCAAGAGCCGACAGCAACGGGTCGTCACGCTCTGGTGGATTGTGACAGAGACAGAAGAAGACATCGATCGCACGGTGGAAGTCGAGGGTCGCCGCTCCAGCACCGATCGCGGCGGCGGTTTTGGCCTGCCAGAGTCCATTGAGGCGATCAAAACCACCGTTACCAGGCGTCAGCGGGTCTCGGTCGATGCCCAGCTTTTGAAGGCCCAAATGGCTAGCATGGTCAGCATTGTCAATGACCTGTTCAGCCAGGCCGAAAGCCAGTCGGAGCTGCAACTAAACGAAGTCGAGCTATCGGTGGAAATCAACGCCGAAGGGCAAATTAGCCTGGTGGGCAACGGCGGCAAGCTCGGCAACAGCGGCGGCATCACCCTCAAGTTTGTGCGGCCATCATAGCTATACCCCCAGTCGTGCCGCGATCGTAGCCAGCACCGACTGGCTCAGCGCGTTATAGTCGTAGCCGCCTTCGAGGCCAAACAAGATTTTGTCGGTGACGCGTAAACACTGCTGGGTGAAGACCCCATAGTCCGCAGGATGAAGGTTAATGTTGGCCAGGGGGTCGGCGGCGTTGGCGTCGTACCCGGCACTGACAATCAGCAAATCGGGGTTGAAATCCTTTAGAAACGGGATGACCTTTTGGTCGAACTGCGTCTTGTAATCGGCGCTGGTGCTACCGGGGGCCATAGGCAAGTTCAGCACGTTGTGGTGAAAGCCGGTTTCGCTAGCCTGCCCAGTGCCGGGGTAAGCGGGCATTTGGTGCAGCGAACAGTAGGCGATCGCCGCATTCTGCTCTACCAGGGCCTGGGTGCCGTTGCCGTGGTGCACATCCCAGTCGAGAATGGCGACTCGGTGAATGCCGGGCTGCTCGAGGGTGTAGTGGGCGGCGATCGCCGCGTTGGCGAACAGGCAGAAGCCCATGCCGCGATCGCGCACCGCATGGTGCCCCGGCGGCCGCGCCAGCACAAAGGCCGAATGCCCCGTTTCCAGTACATAATCTACCCCGTCGAGCCAGGCGCTCACCGCCAGCCGCGCCACCGCATGGCTGCGCTCAGACACCACCGTATCGCCGTCAATGTGGCCGCCGCCTGTGTGGGCAATCTCTCGCAGGGCGCTGACATAGCGAGGATTGTGGAGCTGGGCAATCAGGGTATCTACATCCTTTCGCTGTTTGACTGGGGTAGGTTCTCGCCAGTCGAGATGATCAGCCCAGGGCACACCCTCCAAAGCGGCCACAACGGCGGTCAATCGCCCCGCATTTTCGGGGTGAAAACTGCCGGTATCGTGGCTTAAAAAGTCTGGCGAATAGATAACCGCAAAATCGGCCAAAGTGAAGGCGTGGTGCACGGCGAACTCGGGGGGGATGAACTACTGCGAATTAGGTGTGGAGCTAAGGCGATGAAACGACGCTAAATCAGGGATTTTGCGCCCTTGACTACACCATAGCGCCCGATGATTTGAACCGGGGAATTCGTGCTAAAATATAACCTGCATGAGTCCGCAAAAAACATACTGATTAAGCGCTATTCAGCACCGCTCGGTGCGAGGGTCTGACTAGCGCTTTGTTGTTCGCAAATTCGGAGTTTTCCCGCCTATGGCAACCCCAGAAGAGCGCATCGTCCCCACAGATTTGCGCGCTGAAATGCAGAGCTCTTACCTGGAATACGCCATGAGCGTAATCGTAGGGCGGGCGCTGCCAGACGCCAGGGACGGGCTCAAGCCAGTGCATCGCCGCATTCTCTACGCCATGCACGAACTGGGGTTAGCCGCCGATCGCCCCTTCCGCAAGTGCGCCCGCGTGGTCGGGGAGGTGCTGGGTAAGTACCACCCCCACGGCGACACGGCGGTGTACGACGCCCTGGTGCGCATGGCCCAGGACTTCTCCATGCGCATGCCGCTGATCAACGGCCACGGCAACTTTGGCTCCATCGACAACGACCCCCCGGCGGCCATGCGATACACCGAGTGTCGCCTGCAATCGCTGACCAGCGACTCGCTGCTGCAGGACATCGAGTCTGACACGGTCGATTTTGCCGACAACTTCGACGGTTCCCAGCAGGAGCCGGTGGTGATGCCCTCGCGGCTTCCCCAGCTGTTGCTCAACGGCTCCTCCGGCATCGCTGTCGGTATGGCGACCAACATTCCGCCCCACAACCCCGGTGAACTGATCGACGGCGTCATCGCCCTGATCAACAACCCCGAGATCTCCACCGCTGAGCTGATGGAGATTATCCCCGGCCCCGACTTCCCGACGGGGGGGCAAATTTTGGGTCGCAGCGGCATTCGCGACGCCTACATGACCGGGCGCGGCTCTGTCACCATGCGGGGCGTGGCCAGTATGGAAACCATTGAGCATCGGGGTCGCCCCGATCGCGAAGCCATCATCATCACCGAGCTGCCCTACCAGACCAACAAGGCGGGCATGATCGAACGGATCGCCGAGATGGTCAACGAGCGACGGCTGGAGGGCATTTCAGATATCCGCGATGAGAGCGATCGCGACGGCATGCGCATCGTCATTGAGCTGAAGCGCGACGCCTACCCGCGGGTGGTGCTCAACAACCTCTACAAGCAGACGCCGCTGCAAAACAACTTTGGCGTCAACATGCTGGCTCTGGTAGACGGCGAACCCCAACTGCTGGGCCTCAAGCGCATGCTGGAGGTCTTCCTGGAGTTCCGCGAAGAAACCATTATTCGCCGCACCCAGTACGAGCTGCGCAAGGCCGAAGAGAAGGATCACATTCTCCAGGGCTACCTCATTGCTCTAAACAACCTAGACGCCATCATTGCGCTGATTCGCGGGGCCGCCGATACCCCCGCCGCCAAGCAGGAGCTGATGGACACCTACAGTCTGTCAGATCTGCAGGCCGACGCCATTCTGCAAATGCAGCTACGTCGCCTCACCGCCCTGGAGGCCGACAAGATCCAGCAGGAGCACGAAGATCTAGTCGCCAAAATCACCGATCTGCAAGACATTCTGGCCCGCCGTGAGCGCATTCTTGAGATCATTACCACCGAGTTGGGCGAACTCAAGGCCAAGCACGACGACCCCCGCCGCACCGTGATCGAAATGGACGACGCGGAGCTGACCGACATCTCCCTGATCGCCAACGAGCAGGTGGTGATTCTGGTCACCGACCAGGGCTACATCAAGCGCATGCCGGTGGCCACCTTTGAGGCCCAGAGCCGCGCCACTCGGGGCAAGGCCGGGGCCAAGATGAAGGAAGACGACGGCGTGCAGCACTTCATTACCTGCTACACCCACGACTACCTGCTGTTCTTTAGCGATCGCGGCGTCACCTACGCCCTGCGGGCTTACCAAATTGCCGAGGGCTCCCGCGCTGCTCGGGGCATGCCGATCGTCCAGATGCTGCCTATCCCCAAAGAAGAGGCGATTACCTCGGTGCTGGCGGTGCGCGAGTTTACCGATGAAGACTACCTGGTGATGCTGACCCAGGGGGGCTTTGTGAAAAAGACGGCCCTGTCGGCTTTCAGCAACATTCGCACCAACGGCCTGATCGCCATCTCCCTCGAAGAGGGCGACCACCTCAGGTGGGTGCGCCTGGCCCGCAACACCGACAGCATTTTGATCGGCTCACGGCGGGGCATGACCATTCACTTTAAGGCCACCGATGACCAGCTGCGCCCCCTGGGTCGGCCCACCCGCGGCGTGCGAGCGATGTCTCTGCGCGACGGCGATGAGCTGATCAGCATGGATATTCTCCCCAGCCAGGTGGTGGAAGCGGTGCAGGCTGCCGAAAATGATGACGACGAGGATGATACTGTGTCTGGCGTCAGCGAGGGTGGCCCCTGGGTGCTGGTGATCACCGCCTCGGGCTTGGGCAAGCGGGTGCCGGTGGCCAAGTTCCGCCTACAAAACCGGGCGGGCATGGGCCTGATGGCGATCAAGTTCCGCAAGGGCGACGACGCCCTGGCCTCGCTGCTGGTAGTTGGCGAAGGCGATGAGCTGATGCTGGTGACCAATCGGGGCATTATCATCCGCCAGCGGGTGAACGATATCTCGATTCAGTCGCGTCCGGCGACCGGGGTGCGGTTGCAGCGGCTGGATGCAGAGGATGCGATCGCGGCGGTGGCCGTGGTTCCTCCCGCCCTGCAAATCGAAGGTCTCGACGACGCT
>JBGSNT010000070.1:0-13248 GCA_041739575.1 Nodosilinea sp.
GGGGAGCCTCGTCGTCTTCGATAAAGTCACCCAGCACCGAATCTTCCTCGTCATCCGTGGGCGTTTCCAGCGAGAGCGGACGCCGCGCCACCTGAATCATATTCTCCACTTTCTTGGGTGGCACATCCAAAGCGACGGCCAGTTCCTCGACGGAAGGCTCGCGGCCCAAACGCTGGGTGAGCTGATGCTGGACGCGCAGCAACTTGTTGATCTGGTCGCCCATGTGGACGGGCACGCGAATCGTGCGTCCCTGGTCGGCAATGGCGCGGGTCACGGCCTGGCGGATCCACCAGGTGGCGTAGGTGGAGAACTTATAGCCCTTTTCATGATCAAACTTCTCAGCCGCCCGGATAAGGCCGAGACTGCCTTCCTGGATCAGATCCTGGAAGGAAAGACCGCGGTTCATGTACTTTTTAGCGATGGACACAACTAGACGCAGGTTCGACTGCACCATTTTGTCCTTGGCTCGACGACCCACGTGGAGGCGGTGACGGAAGCTGGCGAGGGTGTAATTTGCACCCTCATCCTGGCTGACAGCGGCGGCCCACTCGATGTCGGAGGGATCGCGCTCGAGGGAGTCGAACAGCTCATCGTGGATGCGCTCTAGCTTCAGCAGGTCGGCGATCTTACGAGCCAGCTCGATTTCTTCCTCAGCTCGCAGAAGGCGAATCCGGCCAATTTCCTGCAGGTAAAGGCGAATAGAGTCTTCGGTGTAGTGCCGTTTTTTAGTCTGGGCGCGGCGGCGGGTTGCTTTCCCCTTAGGCGCTTTATCGTCGGCGCCTGCCTCGTCATCTTGATCTCCGAAATTCTCGTCGCCATCGGTATTGCCGACCAATAGGTCCAGCTCAGTATCAGGGTCGATGGTGCCGAGCAGATGATTTGCTTGGGTCATGCCGCGATCCTCGTGCTCCTTAAGTTGAAAGACAAAGACTGTGATCAGATTAACAGCTCTGCTAGATAGATGCCCACAGTTCCGAAAAAACGCGGATCTATTACCTAGCGATTCAATGATAACGCTTGGCCCATGGGGCTTTTTATAGCACTGCTCCTGAGCTGTTAGCCTAGGCTAACCACCGCTTCTATCAAAAGAGATACATTGGCGGGGCTGAAGCTTTTTAATTTTAACTGTAATCTCAGAAGATGTACCACCCCAACCCCTGACAATGGGGCTGTAATCGGCTGAAACGCTTAATTTAAGAGCAAAAAAGGCCATTCACAAACCGATCGAAATTGGTCCCAAGACCAGTTAGACAGAACAAGATAACTAGTTTATGCCTGCATTTTGTGGCCTTCCAGAGAAAAATGCAGGCGTGGTTTGAGACAATCTAGGTCCCCTTGGGCTGGGTGCAGCGGCCTGATTTAAACGGCGATCGCAACGCGAGAGAACCCTGGTTGTTGTAACAAAAACATTACATTTCCCCCGAGCCTGGGGACAAAATTCAGTGCAAATCCGGATCTGAAATTGTATCCCCAAAATATGGATCCAAGCCTCTTGAAAGCTTGGGGAATAGGTTGGAGCTGCTACCCCCCCTTTGCTGGGGAAGGACTCCAGCTTGGCTAGGGGGGACCATCCTGACCATGTCCAGGTCCCTAGCTCTGCCCCTGAACGGGAAAAGATTCGGCTTGCCCGATATCTCCTGATGTCAGAAAGCTTAGAAACTTCAAGCCAGGCCTTAGATGCCGCTGCCATCCAGAAATTCTTCAATGACGCGGTTCTGTATTTGACACTGGGAGTTGTCCTCAGCGCGCCCGGCCGTCACAAGAATGGCCTCCGGTCGGGTTTGCCCAAGGGCCTGAACTTCTTTTTCTAGGGCCTCTATGCGGTCTAGCAGAGCCCGAATAACCTGGGCCTCAGAGTCGGGGAGTCGACCATGCTCTAGGGGCTCAGCCCGTTCTCCGGCTCGATAGACAATGCGCCCAGGTACGCCGACTACGGTGCAGTCCGAGGGCACTTCCCGAAGTACCACTGAGCCTGCCCCAATCCTGACGTTGTGGCCGAGCTGAATATTGCCCAGTACCTTGGCCCCAGCCCCAACGACGACGTTGTCGCCCAGGGTGGGGTGGCGCTTACCGATTTCTTTGCCGGTGCCCCCTAGGGTTACCCCCTGATAGATGAGGGCGTAGTCACCAATGATGGCGGTTTCGCCAATCACAACGCCCATTCCGTGATCGATGAAGACCCCTTTGCCAATGGTGGCTCCGGGGTGAATTTCAATGCCGGTGAGAAACCGGGCCAGGTGAGAAATCAGGCGGGGCACCACCGGCAGGCCCAGGTTCCAGAGCCAGTGACTAAATCGGTGCAGCACCAGGGCATGGAGGCCGGGGTAGCAGGTCAGGACCTCCAGCCAGTTGCGGGCCGCTGGGTCACGCTCGAACACGATGCGAAAGTCGGCAATCAGGGTTTTGAGCACGGCGGTTGATGGCGGTGAATGGCAGTTCTACTATCCTAGCGTGGGCTTGTCCCCTGATTCTAGGTGGAAATGGGGGGGACGAGGACGCTGCCGTAGCAGACCCTAGGGGCCAACAGTCAGGGAGTAGTTGTAGCGCTGGCCATGATTATGGGAGCCTACATAGATGCGATAGGTGCCAGCGGCCCAGGCTTGATCCTGTACTCGAGCGTCAGGGTTGCGGCGGTCGATGTCTTCGCCGCAGCGCACTGTGTCATTGTCGGGTCCTTGAACCAGCAGAGTAGTGTCGTTACCACCGCTGTTGACCTGCAGGGTGAGGGAATCAAAGTCCTGCTGTAGAACCATGATGTGGTCGGGGGAGGTGTCGGCAAAGCCGACGCAGATGCTGCCCTTGCGATCGCGGCCAGTGGCCGTGAGATTTGACAGGGCGACAATGCCGTTGGTAAAACCGCTGACGGTTGCTGTTGGGTTAGCCCCAGATAGTTCAAATGATCCAAAATTGACCTGCTGAGCCAGGCTAGGCAATGCCCCCATCAGGCCTAAGCCCAACCCCGCGACGAGGGCTATGGTCCGGTCACGGTTGGTCCGGTTATGGTTGGCCCGGTCACAATTGGTTCGGCGTCGAAGGTGCGAGTGAATGGCCATAGCTAGGCTCCTGCGGATCAAGTCTATGGTGTCGGCTGAGTAGCCCAATTAGCTGACCCAATAGACAGAAATTAAAACTGTCCATTCTTGAGCAGACTACTACTCCAGATTCAGACAACTCAGGGCCGCCTAGCTCCAGAGCAACATAATTATGACGATAACCAATGCGCTTCTAAACAAATAGGATTTTTTCCCAAGGCTGCCCCACAGCGCAGAGCTGGGTCAATTCGTTAGGACACGAGTCATTGCAACGGGCATAACCTGGGGCGATGCAATGGCCCATAGCCAGCGCTCCAGACGGTGATACAAATGTCCTAATCGATCTGGTGATGGCTAGATCTCAGCGACTCGAACCTAGGCCCTCTGGAGATACCAGGGTGCCTAGTCTAAAGTAGGAAAAGCTAGCCTGAAGGGGATACTGCGATGGAACTCATCATTTTGGTGATCTGTACGGTGAGCGCCTGGGTATTTTCTTCTGTCGTAGATGCCCTGCCTAACTTGGGCAGGCTGTTGGTGCCTTCCCCCTGGCTGTTGGGTGGATGTGCTTTGGTCGTCGTTACCTGGCTAATGCGCGACTAGCGGCGGACCGAACCGAGCAGTCCGCAGTGGCCTAGGGCAAGGCGGGCGGGTGGTCAGGGTAGCAGTGGTCGGGGCCACCCTCGCCAAGCTCCTATAGTTCAGGGGTGATCTCAGTGCTGCCGTAGAGTTCGGGTATTTCCCGGGCGGGGGGCAAGGATTTAGCATCCCGGGTTTCAATGTAGCCCGTGTAGTAGGCTCCGGCTTCAATTTCTAGCGAACCGGCGACCACATCCCCCTCGAGGCGGGCCGTGCTGCTGAGGGTGAGTTTGCCTACCGCAAACACCCTGGCCTTTAGAACTCCCTGCACCACAATATTTTGGGCCTTGACCTCGGGCCCTTCAATCAGCCCCGTAGAGGAGATCTCTAGATCGCCTTTGACATCTACGGTGCCGTGGATAACACCGTCGACCCGCAGCATACCTTCGGCATGGAGCACCCCCTCAAACTCGGTTTTTTGGCTCAGGTAGGTCAGGAGCGGAGCCGGTTTGCGCTTAAACATCACATTGCCCTAATAACGCTGGGAAGAGGTATCGCAAAAAATAGACCTATCTCTAGACGGCGTCTGTCGATCTGACAGTACGCTCTTGCCTCAGATCCTACTGATATTAAAAGACAATGGCCCTGGCTGGGCCGACCGGCTCGGGTTTCCTAACTGTCACCCCAAGGCTGGAGGGTGAAATGTTCTGTTGCATGAACCAGGTTGGACCTGAACAGAGGGCAAATCCAAAGAAATTTGGAAGAAACGTATCCTACGCAAAAATAGCAGGGATCAATATAAATAGACAATAAATATCTTTGAATTCATAACTTTCGGTTTCTGTTGGCTTTGTTGTCACCGATCGCCTCGAACGGGTTGGCCCGGCGATCGCAGCCACCTAGCCCATGGCCTCGACCAATTTGGAAAATCCACCCATCCAGACCGCTGGGAAATGATCCCTCAGACCCTGGCTACCCCTGCTCCCTTAACCGACCGCAAATCCTTTACAAACGCCCTATAACAAAATTTGAGGAATAGTCGCCATGACTGCTATTGATGTCCGGTTTCAGTTTGAGCAAGCCGTTCAGTCCTTTGAGGCTGCCGAGGTAGACTGTCGCATCGCCATCCTGTGGCAGACCTACGACACCCTGGGCCAGGCCTTTGCGGCGATCGCTCCGGTCGCCCTATTCTCCCAGGCGGTGCAGCAGCTGATCAGCCACATGCAACAGGTCGACGGCCAAGACCAGGTGTCGATATTACGCGATATTCTCGCTGGCGCCGATACCCGTTTTAGCCAGGCCTACCAGAATCTCAACGTGAATATGAAACTGGCCTTCTGGTATCGCCTAGTTCAACTCATGCCAGCCCGCAGACTACCCCTGGATGCCTGCCACCATGGCTCTGCGGCTGCCCAGGCTCTGCTGGCACGCATTGATACCATGGGACTCAACGAGCGGTTGCACTTCTTGCGCCGCGTGCTGAGCTAAGCCGGGGTATGGCATCGGCGATAAAGTAAAAGACTGCCCCTCGGTCCTCTGACGCCATGCCCACTGACGCTATGCCCACCATTGATGTCAATCAACTCAGTAAGCGCTACCCCGTTGCAATTAAGGAGCCTGGTTTAAAGGGCACTCTGAGGCATTTTCTGCGCCGCCAGTACCGCGTGGTGGAGGCGGTGCAGGCGGTTTCCTTTCGGATTGAACCAGGGGAAATGGTGGGCTTTTTGGGGCCCAACGGGGCCGGCAAGACCACCACGCTGAAAATGCTCACGGGGTTGATCCATCCCTCAGCGGGAACGGTGCGGGTCGGCCAGCACATTCCCTTTCAGCGGCGGGCTGACTTTTTGCAGGCCATCACGCTGGTGATGGGGCAAAAGCAGCAGCTGCTGTGGGATCTACCAGCGCTGGATTCGCTGCGGATTAACGCTGCCATCTACGGGCTCTCGGACAAGGAATTTCGCTACCGGGTCGATGAGCTAACGGACATGCTGGCCCTCCAGGGCAAGCTGAGCCAGCCCGTGCGCAAGCTCTCCCTGGGCGAGCGCATGAAGGCGGAGATGATGGCAGCCCTGCTCCACCGCCCCCAGGTGTTGTTTTTAGATGAACCTACTCTGGGGCTAGACGTCAACGCCCAGGTGGCGGTGCGGGAGTTTTTGCGCGACTACAACCGTCGCTATCAGGCCACTATTCTGCTGACCAGCCACTACATGGCTGACATTACCGCCCTCTGTCGACGGGTGCTGCTGATTTATCAGGGGCGGCTGATCTACGATGGCAGCCTGGAGGGGCTGCTCGATCGCTTTGCCCCCTATCGGGAGGTGACTGTAGACCTGGCCACCGGCTGTGATGCCGCCACCCTGGGCCGCTACGGCGAGGTGGAAAGCCTGGAGGGTTGCACTGCCCGGTTGATCGTGCGCCGCGAGGATCTCACCCAGTCCGTGAGTCGACTGCTGGGGGATCTCCAGGTGCAGGACTTAACGGTCAGCGATCCGCCAGTGGAGGAGGTGATTGGGCGGGTGTTTGAGGCGGGATCGGCGGAGCTCAAGGGGTGATTAGGCCCCGATCCCCAAAAAGCTCTGGGGAGCGTGGGGCAGGCTAAATTCGCAGCCCAAAATAGGTGAGGATAAGGTCGGCGGAGCCGGTGTTGGCCACTTCGTGGTGCTCGCCCGGTTCGATGGCGATGCAGGTACCGGGGGTAAGCGGGTACGGCTGGTCGTCCACCGTGATCGTACCCTGGCCAGATTCCACGAAAAAGACCTCGGCCATGTCGGAGTGACTATGGCCAGGAGCAACTTGGCCGGGGGCAAAGCAGGCCTGGGAGAAGTTGGTGAGGTGGGGCAAGGCCTCTCTGTCTAACATTACCCGCTTCTTAATCGCCGGGTTGTGGGACACGGAGGTCTCGGACAGCTGACGGAGACTGGTCATTTTCATCGGTCTAAACCGGTTACCTAAAAGAGCTCACACTGGCCGTGGTGGCGCAGCAGGTGGTCGCACAGGACCAGGGCGACCATGGCCTCGACCATGGGCACGGCGCGGGGCAGCACGCAGGGGTCATGGCGACCCCGCGCTGCCAGTACGGTGGCTTCGCCCGTGTTGGTGACGGTGTTCTGGGCTTTGCGAATGGTGGCGGTGGGCTTAAAAGCCACCCGAATAATAATGTTTTCCCCGTTGGAGATGCCCCCTTGGGTGCCGCCGGAACGGTTGGTGCGGGTGCGCAGGGTACCGGCGGCGTCGGTATAAAACTCGTCGTTGTGTTGGCTGCCGGTGAGCAGGGTGCCGGCAAACCCGGAGCCAATTTCAAAGCCTTTGCTGGCGGGGAGAGACATAACGCCCTTGGCCAGGTCGGCTTCCAGCTTGTCGAAGACGGGATCCCCCAGGCCCACCCTTACTCCCCGAGCGACGCATTCTACCACCCCACCAATGGAGTCCCCCTGGTCGCGGATAGCTTCGACGCGGTCGATCATTCGCTGGGCGGCTTCCGGGTCAGGGCAGCGCACAATGTTGCTTTCCACCTGCTCTAGGGTAACGGCGTTGGGATCAACGGTGCCCTCAATATCCTGAATCCGCTTGACATAGCCGATGATTTCGGTGCCGGTGACCTGGCGGAGGATTTTTTTAGCGATCGCCCCCGCCGCCACCCGGCCAACGGTTTCCCTGGCCGAGGATCGCCCCCCGCCCTGGTAGTTGCGCAGGCCGTACTTGGCGTCGTAGGTGGCATCGGCGTGGGAGGGGCGGTAGGCGGTGACCATCTCGCTGTAGTCCTGGGGGCGGGTGTTTTCGTTGCGCACCAGAATCGAGATGGGTGTGCCCAGGGTGTGCCCCTCAAAGACGCCGGAGAGAATCTCGCAGCGATCGCTCTCCTTGCGGGGGGTGGTGATCTTGCTCTGGCCAGGGCGACGGCGATCGAGCTCAGCCTGAATCTCTGCCTCAGTAATGGCTAGGCGGGGGGGGCAGCCATCTATGACCACCCCGACGCCACCGCCGTGGGACTCGCCAAAGGTGGTGATGCGAAATAAATGCCCGAAGGTGTTGCCCATAGATCGGTAATGCCAGCGTTGGCCCCCAGTAGGTGAGTTTTACCGATCCTACTATGCCAAGTCCAGCTCAGGATCTGGGGTTTTCTACCGGCAAAACTCCACTTCTGGACTTGGATTTGGTTTATTTAGTTTCCTCAAGCTTCAAATAATAGCGGGGGTTGACCGCCTGACCATTGCGGTAGATGCCGTAGTGCAGGTGGGGGCCGGAGGAACGCCCGGTGCTGCCCAGGTAGCCCACTACCTCGCCTCGGGCAACGCGATCGCCGATTTTGACCTCTAGCTTCGACAGGTGGGCGTAGAGCGTTTCATAACTGTAGCCATGGTCGATCTTGACATGGTTGCCGTAACCGCCGTCATACTCAGCCGCGACCACCACGCCCTCGGCGGTGGCCAAAATCGGCTTCCCCACGGGCCCAGAAAAATCAAGCCCCTCGTGCATTTCATAGCTGCGACCGCCAAAGGGATTGGGCCGCAGCCCAAATTCCGAGGAAACCGATAGCTTTCCGGCGACCGGCTTGCCGTTGGGCACCGCCGCCGCCTGCTCTGCTTCAGAGGCTAGGGTCTTATTGAGGGCAGGTTTCACGGCACTGGAAAGGGTGGCGTCGAGGCTGGGCAACTGGCGGCGAGCTTGGTCAAACATGGCCTCAGCGGTGGCCTCGGCGGCAACCCCACCCCGAGGTGGACTATCGACGTCAGCCTCTGAACCCAGATCCCGATTGGGCCCCTGGTCGGGCAACCCAGCCCGGTTCTTGAGCTGCTCGATCTCGATATCGATCGCATCTAGCTCGTGGAGAACCTGGCTGGCGGTTTCCGATAGGTTTTGATTGCGCTCGGCCAACTGTCCATTCTGGTAAGCCAGTACCCCAATCCAGGCCAGGGGGACGCCGAGGAGCAGCGCCAGTCCCACCATCAGCGATACCGGCCGCAGGGTAAGGGTAATCGGAGCCTTGCCGGTCGCTGTGATGAGGACAGTGTAGGGCTTGGGTTGGGGACGGGCCATAACAAAACAGGCGGAGAAAAAAGAGCGGCAAATCCAACGATCAGGCCAGAGAGGATTATAAGGGGATCAGGGTATTTGCACAATTTCAGGGGATCTTTGCAGGACAAAGCTAGGCGCATCCTCAGGGAAAAACACCCAAGAAAAAACGTATAGTGGATCCCTCCATCCACTATGCCCCAGACTCTGTGAAGAATTCGTTACAATTGTGAAAATGCTTTACTGAGGCTTCTCCCATGGACGTTACCTGGCTAGACAGCAACTCTTGGTTACTCACTATTGCAGGGCAGCGCATTCTAGTGGATCCCTGGCTGGTGGGCGACCTGGTGTTTGGTCAGCAGGCCTGGCTGTTTAAAGGAGAGCTGCCCCAGCCGCGATCGCTGCCCGAGGCCATTGACCTAATTCTGCTCAGCCAGGGCATCGAAGACCACGCCCATCCCGCCACCCTGGCGGCGTTGGATCACGGGATTCCGGTGGTGGGGTCCCCAAACGCAGCCAAGGTGGCCGAGGGTCTCGGCTATCGCCAGGTCACCGCACTCAACCATGGTGAGGTGTTCAACCTCAATGGACGAGTCACCATCAAGGCGGTGCCGGGATCACCCCTAGGGCCCACTCTGGTGGAAAATGGCTACATCCTGCGAGGGGCGGAGGCTGGCCCGTCGGTGTTTTACGAACCCCATGGCTTTCACCGAGTTGAACTCAAGCAGGAGGCCCCAATCGACGTGGTAATTACCCCCGTGCTTGACCTGGTGCTGCCCCTGGTGGGGCCGATTCTCCGAGGGCAGAAGGGGGCCATGGAACTGGTGGACTGGCTAGAGCCCCAGGTGGTGCTGCCCACCGCCGATGCCGGCGAGGCGATCTACAGCGGTGTCCTGCTCAACTGGCTGAAGGCGGTGGGCAGCACCCAGGCCCTTCAGGAAGCGATTCACACAAAAGGGTTATCTACCCAAGTACTGAATCCAAAGGTGGGGCAGCTCATCCCCCTAGAACTGACAACCCGCCAGCCTGAGCGAGTTTAGGGCTAGCCCTGTGATCCCCAGGGGTTTGGGAAGGCTACCCAGGAAGCCGGTCTTCAGGTAATCTTCTCTTAAGGTTATTTAACTTTTAAGAAGGAGTCATAACGATGCCTTACACCACCGAAGAAGGCGGTCGCCTGAACAATTTTGCCAATGAGCCCAAAATGTATGAGGCCGAGCCGCCAACTTCTTCCCAAAAGCGCAACTACTTAATTTTGGGAGGTCTAGCCCTGGGCCTGATTGCCGGGTTAATGGTGGTGGCGGTGTCGGTATCCTAGGTCGGCCTGACGCCCATCTAAGTTAGAAAGTTGAATCAAAAAGCTCTGGGGCCGTTGTAGCCACCCCAGAGCTTTTTGCTATCGGCCCCAGGCGGCCCAGGGTACAGTAGGCAAGGTCAAACATTTCTTTGCATGGCATGGTAAATCGGCCCCAATGGCTGGAGGGTGTAACGGGCAGCGGCAAAACGGCCTGGCTGCTGGGGCAGCTTACCCCCGAGGCGACAGATCGCTCTGAAGCTGCCTGGTCTTTGGCTGCGGGGCAGAGCCATCTGCTATTTTCTGCCAATGGCGACAACCGCCTGCGGCTGGCGGCGCGACTGGGGGATGCCGCTCCCCACCTGGCGGCGGTGACCACCACTCCCAACGGATTTATTCAGGATGAAGTGATGCTGTTCTGGCCGCTGTTGGTGGCAAAGCTGGGGCTGGTGCCGCAGTTTCCCCTCCGGCTGCGGCCCGAGAATGAGCAGGACCTGGCCACGGAGCGATGGCGGCAGCCCTTGATGGATGGCACCCTAACGGTGGAGGGTTGGCTAGAAGCCCAGGCGGTGCGGCGGTTTCTGGATTTTTTGCAGCAGGCGGCGGGGGCGGGCCTGCCGGTAGAGGACTTGCCAGTGCTGCTGCCGGAGGGCATACCGCCGGGGTATGCCCCAGCGAGCGTGTGGCAGTCAATTGGGGAGGCTCTGGTGGAGTGGCGCGACTGGTGCCTGGCCCGAGGGCTGCTGACCTACGGGGTAATGACCGAGCTGTACTGGCGGCACCTGCTGCCCGATCCCCTCTACCAGGAGAAGCTGCTGGCCCGCTACAGCGGCATTTTTGTCGACGATCTAGACGAGTATCCGGCGATCGCAGCCCAGTGGATTCAGGTCTTTATCGATCAGGGCCGACCCGTGGCCATGACCTGGAATCGCTACGGTAAGGTGCGTATGGGGCTGGGGGCTGACCCGGATGCCCTAGAACAGCTCCGCGACCAATGCCAAGTCACCGACCAGACCATGCCCGCCGCCGACTCCTTGGCCTATAGCTGGGGCGACTCGGTGGTGGAGTGGGTAATGGACCCCCTAGCCCTACCGGAACCCCTGGACTGTTTGCAAACCCTCCAAACGGTTTCGCGGGGGGAGCTGCTGCGCCGGACGGCGGAATGGGTCGCGGAGGTGGTCAAAACTGGCCAGGTGGCGCCCCAGGAAGTGGCGATTATTGGACCGGGGCTCGATGCGATCGCCCGCTATACCCTGGCCGAAATTCTCTCTGGCCAGGGGCTACCGGTGGCCTCCCTGAGCGACCAGCGCCCCGTCATTCACTCCCCCCTAGTGCGGGCGTTACTAACCCTGCTGACCTTTATTTACCCAGGCCTGGGCAGGTTGGCCAATGCCGAGGACGTGGCCGAAATGCTGGTGGTGCTGAGCCAGATTCCCCAGGCGCCGGAGGTGGGCCCCTGGTTCGAGGCCGTTCAAATCGATCCGGTGCGGGCCGAACTGCTGGTGGATCACTGCTTTGAGCCCAGTCTGGAGCAGCCTGAGCTGCTGCCCGTAGAACGCTTTGAACGCTGGGATCGCCTGGGCTACAAGGCCACCGAGGCCTATACCCGCCTGCGCCAGTGGATCGATCAACAGCGGCAGCAGCGGCAGCAGCGGCTAACCCTGGGGGTGATCAGCATTCTCGATCGCGCCCTCCAGACCTTCTACTGGGGCGGTAGCCATCTACCCCC
Source organism: Nodosilinea sp. (assembly GCA_041739575.1). GTDB lineage: Bacteria > Cyanobacteriota > Cyanobacteriia > Phormidesmidales > Phormidesmidaceae > Nodosilinea. The sequence goes on from JBGSNT010000070.1 coordinate 11,642, forward strand.
CGACCAGCTGGCGGCGCTGCGAGAGCTGATGGAGACCACCCAGCACTACTGGGCCGTGGAGGCCCGCCTGCGCCAGGCCGAACCGGTGCTCGGCAACCCGCCCGTCGGATCCCTCAAGACCTCCCTGGAGCGGTTTATTTTGCTGCTGCGCCAGGGTACCGTCACCGCCAACCCCTACCCGGTGGAGTCGGAGCGGGTAATCACCATTGCCACGGTGTATCAGTATCGCCTCCAGCGGCTGCACCACCGCTGGCACTTTTGGATCGATGCGGGCTCGCCCCGCTGGCTGGCTGGCACGGAAAATTTGCTGTTTGGCTATCCGCTGTTTTTGGGCAGCTATCCCGGTCGCCCCTGGCGCACGGAGGACCTGGAAACCCTCCACCACGATCGCCCCGAGCGGATTCTGCGAGACCTACTGGGCCGGGTGAGCGATCGCGTGGTGCTGTGCCACAGCGACCTGGCGGTCAGCGGTCAGGAACAGATGGGGCCGTTGCTCACCCTGGTAACCACCAACGCGCCAGAGTGATCGCCCAGACCGATTCCAAACTAAAAGCGGGAAGCCCGTACACCTCCCGCTTTGGCGGCATCTTATTCAGCGGTTTAACGGAAGCGCTTCTTGCGGCGAGCAACGGCTTTACGCTTGCGCTTTTCCTGGGGCGTCTCGAAGTGGCGGCGACGCTTTACCTCTGAGAAAACCCCCGCCTTGGAGACCTGCCGCTTAAAGCGGCGCAGGGCCGATTCAATGCCTTCGTTTTCACCTACAACGACTTGAGTCATACGAAATTGCTTCTTTACTCCTGAAACAAGATTAGCTGAACTAGGGTAAAACAGTCACCAACTTTAGGGGGTAGTAACACCCTCAAAGATTTTTGGCTATGGCCTGAGGACTTTGAGCCACCTCCTGCTATCCCTGGCCAATCTATGCAATCAGAAACGTGGGGGCACCAAGCTCCTGCGTCTACACCACATTAGCACAGGTGCAGTGTCTCACCGGCTATTTCTGCCATCTAGACTCAGGGCAAACGCATACTAGATGAAAACCCTCAATCGATTAACTGATAAGGCTTTGAGCTTCTGGTGCTCTGCCATCAAAGTCTTGGGTAGTGCCTAGCCAGAACGAGTTTACTGATTTACAGCGACTGCTTATTGAGAATGCAATCAATAGTTGATTTCGATACAAAGACTGCACGCCGTATTAAAAAAGGGGGTGAGGCTCTTCAAAAGAGTATGCGTTTGCCCTACAGACAACTTAAGATTCCCTTATGGCCAGTACGAGGTTACTTATGGATGGTTCAGCTCCACCAATGCGCTTGCTTGACCAGGTGCGCGATGCGATTCGGCTGAAACATTATTCTTACCGGACGGAGCAGTCCTACGCTCAGTGAAACGCCTGTGGCAGAACCATGAGTCGGTTGCCAAGGGAGACACTCAGTGAAGTAACTCTGAGTCCTGGTTTAGCTGCCCGCGCCTACCCCTGTTAAGGTGAACGTTTGTTCTCCTTTTGCTTGAGGAGCCGAGCGGTAGCAACATGAGGATGCTTCGGATTAAACGGCTCTTTTTTAGCAGGTTTTTTGGGACCTCTGGGAGAGGACGAAAAGCGTTTGAGG
>JBGSNT010000147.1:0-8315 GCA_041739575.1 Nodosilinea sp.
TTCAAAGAGCGCTGGTTCAGCAGCCCACCCTAGATCTGGTCTATCGCGGTGTGGCCTATCAAACCGGCACCCCCGAGGTAGCACCTGCGGTTGAGCTTGTAACAGTTCCCGCTGCTGCCCCTGCTGTAGCGGCCACCCTCAATACCGAAGACAAAGCCCGTATGAGCATGATGAACCGTCATCGCTCGGTGAAGCAACGTCAGCAATCGATGTTGGCCCGTCTGGCTACCGAAGCCGGTCTACCTGCCGAGGCGGCTCAGTACTGGAACCATATTCAGGGCAAGGTGCACCCCAGCTTTTGGGCCACCTACAGCCGCGGCGGTGCTGCCGCTAGCTAAGCGCTTAAATCGCTATCCTAAAGGCTCCTGCTAGAACCTTCTAGCAGGAGCCTTTTCTATGAAACGAATGGCCATCGCTACACACCCAACCTGCCCCACAATATTTTTTGAAAAGAGCGAATTACTGACCTAAATTGGGCAAAATAGCTGTGCTGCTACTCGCGCTTAGTCAGCGCCCCGCATAGCTTTTGTTCTCTGGAATACCTCGGTTGGCTTTGCTGTCTAATACGTTTACTTTGAAATTTTCTGTTGCTCAGTAGCTTACGTTGACCAGTGTCTCTAACCGCCGGTGGAATATTCATGGATGGTAGGCCATTGCTTCCCCATGGTTTAAAGGAGGACGCTCAGCCCTCTCTGCTGGGCAGCATCCTCAACAATATTGACGGGATGGTGTGGTCGATCGATCTGGGCACGATGGCCACCCTGTACGTCAATGCGGCTGTAGAAAGTTTCTGTGGCTATTCTGAGGAGGCCTTTCTGGCGACTCCTGACCTCTGGCAAAACCTGATTCACCTGACGGATCGGCCCAAGCTTGAGCAATGTCTAGGTCAGCTTGGCTGGCAGGATCGGTTTGACCTGGAGTACCGCATTACTTGCTTAGATGGGGAAATGCGTTGGGTTCGCGATCGCGCCAAGGTGATCTACGGCCCCGATGGTGCCCCGGTGCGCCTGGATCGGGTCGTCACTGACATTACCAAACACAAGCGGATGGAAGAGGACCTCCGGCTGAGCGAAAGCCGGCTGCGAGCGATTTTTCAGCAGGCGGCCATTGGCATCAACCAGGCGGCTCTGAACGGCTACTTTCTGCAGGCGAACCAGGCCTACTGCAACATGCTGGGCTACAGCGAGGCCGAACTGCTGCAGCTGCGGTACCAGGATCTGGCCCACCCCGATGAAGCGATCGCCACTGAAGCGGCCTTAGCTAGGCTCTATGCCGAAGAAGCCTCTTCAATCACCCTGGAAAAACGGTACTTTCACAAAGATGGCAGCGTGCGGTGGACGAATTTAGTCCTGTCCATCCTACGGGACGCCGATGGAAAGGCGATTTCAGACATTGCGATTGTCCAAGACATCACCGATCGCAAACGCATAGAACAGGCGCTGGAAGAGGAACGCAGCTTGTTTATTGGCGGTCCGACGGTGGTGATTCGCTGGGGGGCAACGGCGGACTGGCCGGTGGAGTATGTTTCTCCCAACGTGCAAGCTCAGCTGGGCTATGAACCCCAGACCCTGGTGCAGGGGCAGATGGCCTTTGCTTCGCTGATCCATCCGGACGATATTGAACGGATTCGAGCTGAGGTGAACATGGCCACCGCTGCCCAAGACCTTTGCCATGCCCAACAGTATCGGCTTCGCCATGCCAACGGTGAGTATCGCTGGATCGATGACTTTACGCGAGTCATCTATGGCCCCGATGGCACCGTTATCCAGTTTTTGGGTTACATCCAAGACATTACCGAACGGAAGCAGATCGAGCTGGCGCTACAGCGCAGTGAAGCGACCAAACAGGCCATGCTGGAGGCGATCCCAGATCTGCTGATTCGGATCAACCGCCAGGGTCTCTACTACGACTTTATCTCTGGGGGAGAGCTCGCCTCCTCCAGCCATGCGGGCGGCGAGAACTGTCGGTCGATTTACGCCATGCTGCCGCCCGAGTTGGCCGACCAGCAGCTCCACTATACCTGTCAGGCCCTCGAAACCGGAGAGCGGCAGATCTATGAGCACCAAATTGAGGTTGGTGGCAAACAGCACTATGAAGAGACCCGGTTCGTACCCCTAAACCAGGATGAAGCCCTGATGATGGTGCGGGATGTAACGGCTCGGGTGACCGCCGAACTGGCGCTGAGGGAAAGTCAACAACGCTTTCAGGCGATCTTTGACCAGATGTATCAGTTTATTGGCCTGCTGGACCCCGATGGCATCCTGCTCGAGGCCAATCAGACGTCGCTTTCCTTTGGCGGTTTTGAGCGGGAAGACGTAGTGGGTCGCCGGCTTTGGGAAACGGGCTGGTGGTCGATTTCCCCTGAAATTCAGGCTCAGCTCAAGGATGCGATCGCCGCTGCGGGCCAGGGAGAGTTTGTTCGCTACGAAGTGATGTTGCAGGGAGCCCAACAGCAGGTGATCACCATCGACTTCTCCCTGAGGCCTGTGTTTGACGAGCAAGGCCGGGTGGTGCTGCTGATTCCCGAGGGCCGGGATATTACCGAGCGCAAGCAAATGGAGAAGGAACTTTGGCGCACTAAGTCTGTTTTAGAGCAGACCAACACCGTGGCTCGGGTCGGCGGTTGGGAACTCGACCTACAGCAGGGAACACTGCACTGGACGCCCGTCACCCGAGAGATTCACGAAGTGGAGGCCGACTTTAAGCCGACCTTAGCTAGGGCCCTCGACTTTTATCTGGAGGGGCGCGCTCGTCGGCGCATTACCACGGTGATGGAACAGGCCTGCCAGACGGGCAAGCCCTGGGATGAAAAGCTTCAGATTATTACCGCAAAGGGCAATTTTCGCTGGGTGCGAGTGCTGGGTCAAGCGGAGTTTAAGGCAGGGCGGTGTGCGCGCCTCTATGGGGCATTTCAGGATATTGATGCCCAAATGCAGACCGAAATTCAGCTGCAGGAGCTGACCCAGCAGCTGCAGCAGGCGAATGGAGAACTGAACCGGATTGCTACGACCGATGCGCTGACCCAGCTGGCCAATCGCCGCTTTTTTGATCAGCTGTTGGAACAGGAGTGGGCCCGGGCGGTACGCAAGAATACGCCCTTAGCGCTAATTATGTGCGATGTAGATTACTTCAAGCCCTATAACGACCACTATGGCCACCCGGCCGGCGATCGCTGTTTACAGCAGGTTGCTCAACTGTTAAAAGCTCACATTCAACGCCCTGGGGATGTTCTGGCTCGCTACGGCGGCGAAGAGTTTGTGGTGCTGCTGCCTAAAACTACGATCCGGGGGGCGATGGCCGTGACCGCCAGAATCCAGGAGAGCTTTAATCAAACCCGCTTACCCCACGCTTTTTCACCCGTGGCGGACTACATTACCCTGAGTTTTGGGATTGCCTCCTGTGTGCCCCTCAAGGATAGGTCCTCTAGCGAGCTCTTGGCCGCTGCCGATGCTGCCCTATATCAAGCTAAATTGACGGGCCGGAATCGCTCCTGTCTCAGCCGCAGCTAGCGGCAGGGGCCATCGCTATTGTTGTAGTAAGGCGGTCAAGCCCTAGCTAGCGGTGCTATACCCCTGCTGCCACCGCTACAGGTTGTCGACCCCGGTACACCATATCGACCCCGCCCTTCATGCTGAGGGTGATGCCTCGCCGCTGGGGCTGCACAGGGCGATCGCTGGCCAGTTCAAGCTCACACTCCTGCAAGAGGGTTGCTAGCACAATTGTCATCTCGTACATGGCCAGGGCCGCCCCCACACAGCGGCGTGCCCCAGACCCAAAGGGCATAAACTCAAAGGGCCCATACTGACGCTCTAGAAACCGCTCGGGGTGAAACTGCTCTGGGTTGGGGTAGAGGTCTGGGCGGCGGTGGAGCAGATAGATTGACCCCACCACCACATCGCCGGGGCTGAGGTCGTAGCCCTGCAAGGTAATGGGTTGTTCTACCTGCCGGGGAAAGGTCAGCATGCCGACTGGGTAAATCCGCAGAGTTTCGTTACAGACCGCGTTTAGGTAGGGCAGTTTAGTCAGTGCGACCGGGTCAGCCGCGTTCGCCGTCTGGAGTTCCTGCTGCAACCGGGCTGCGATCTCGGGCTGGTGGTGCACCCAGTAGAGGCTCCAGGCGATCGCAGTAGCGGTGGTTTCGTGACCGGCCACCAGCAGGGTCATCAGCTCATCCCGCAGTTCTTGGTTGGTCAGACCCTGGCCATCGGCGTCGCGGGCCGCCAGCAGCAAAGAGAGAATGTCACTGCGGTTAGGGTCGGGGCTGGCCCGGCATTCCTCGATTTCACTAAAGATGAGGGCGTCAATTTCGTCTGTCAATGTCTTGATCTGGTGCCCTGGACTCCAGGTACCGTAGTCGCGGCGCAGCAGCGGCAAAAACAAGAGAGCCGATCCCAATAGGCCACTGGTCATATCTAGACGTTGGGCCAGCATCTGGCCCAGGCGCTGACAGCGCACCCCCTGCCGCAGACCAAACACCGCCTGCAAAATCACCTGCATGGAGATTTTTTGGGTTAGCTCCCTGGCTTTAAAGCTCTGCCCTGGCTGGAGTTCGGCAACAACTTCTCGGGTAATGGTGCGAATGAGGTCGCCGTAGACCTTTAACCGCTCGCCGTGGAAGGGGGGCATGACCAACTGCCGCCGCTGCTTATGTTGGGCTCCACTCAGCACCATCAACGAGTTGTAACCTAGCAGAGGCGTCAAAATTTTGTTGAATTCTCCGGGCGCGCTGAGTTCTTGGCCGTCGTGGGTAAGCACGTATTTGAGCGCATCGGGATGGCTGATGAAGATCCAATCCATCAACGTGCCGCGAGCCTTAAACACATCGCCGTACTGGCGATAGTGGGTCTCCATGTAACCCAGAGGGTTAAAGATCCAGTTATAGAACTGAACCGGGCCGGGGGCGTTGGCTTTGGGGATGACAGGCATGGCATGACTCCTGGGGCGACCGATTAAGTCTAAGGGCAATACAGCGTATCTCTCGTATTGCGACCGGTCACCGGGTTGGTGCCCTTGGCGACGCTGCACAACATTTTGTTCACCTTGGGGTCGAGCAGCACGTCGGTAAAGTCGGCGCCGTCGATGATGGCCTCGCGAAAGTCGGTGTCAAAGGCGTAGGCCCCTTCGAGAATGACGTTGGTGAGGTTGGCCTGGAAAAATCGAGCGCCGTCGAGAGTTGCTCCGGTCATGTCGGCGCCTTCCATGTTAGCGCGGGCCAGGGTGGTGTCGAATAGCCGCACGCCGCGCAGGTTGGTGTGGCTCATATTGGCGTCGGCCATGTCGGCGCGGGTGTAGTCGTTGCCGCGCAGGTCTTGGTTAGACCAGTCGCTCATTCTTAGGTTTTGGCGATCGTAGCTGGTGGCCTGGGCAGGACTAACCCAGCCGAGGCAAAGGGTCAGCACCATTAGCGTGGCTACAAGCATCCGATACAGGCTGGATCGACTAACCATGGCTCCTAAGGTATTCACGTCCTACATATCGAGTCTACAGGTTGGCCTGGGCCAAACCAATCCTGCTATTTAATCGGTATCTCTGACCTCACCAGCGGTTACTGTCTGGAATACCGTCGCCGCCTCTGTAGTTATGGATAGAGGCCTGCCGCCCCGTAGGGTAGTCAGGCGACGTCACCCGTTTGCCCGAGGGGTAAGGAACATCGCGATGGCCACAGATTACGTTTTGTTTATCCACGGTGTTAAAAACCGGCAGCCGGAGGTGTTTACCCGCACTACCCAGGATCTGCTCCAGGGCGTGCAGCGGTCCCTAGGCAACAACGAACGCGCTATTAAACCCATCGTAGTCTTTTGGGGCGACCTAAATGTGCAGCCCCAGGCTAGCCTACAGCAAGGATTGCAGGCCTCGCCCCAGTGGCGCAATCTGTGGATGACCGATTTTCGGGTCAAAGAAGTGCTTGAGTTTGCCGGGGATGCGGCCCTGTACCTGAGCCGCCACGTGGGGGCCCAGGTGGTGCAGCGGTTTCAGCAGATGGCGCTGCCCGCACTGCAGGGGGCACAGCCGGGCGATCGCCTACACCTGGTCACCCACAGCATGGGTACGGTCATTCTGTTTGACCTGCTGTTTGCCGCCCGTTGGGACGACCCTAAGCTGGATGACGATGCCAGCACCCGCCAGACCCGCCAAACCATACAGCAGCTACGGGAGGCGTTATTTGGCCTGGGCCAAACGCCGGGTAAGGGATTGCCGATCGCCAGCGTGCATACCCTGGGGTCGCCTATTGCCCTGTTTAGCCTGCTGTCGATGACCAGCGAGAGCACCCACGATTTGACCCAGGATTTGCGGGGCATGCTGCAAAACCTTTACCGCCAGCGTGGCATGAAATCGCTGCCCTGGTACAACTATATGCACCCCGGCGACCCGATCGCCTACCCTCTCCAGGGGCTCATGCCCCAGCTACTGGGCAACGCCCAGCTCTACGTGCATCTGCGGGATGTGATCACCGAGCATCGCGGGCTGCCGATCACCGCCGGGCGGCTGCCGCTGCTGTGGGGCGGCGATGCCCATGGCAGCTACTGGAAGAGCGACACCGTGGTTAAGACCATGGCAGAGGCGATGCGATAATTCCCATGGAGCCAAGGCCAGACTGCTCCAACTCCAATCTGAGAACCCCCAATCTGTAGGGGCAAACGGCGTTTGCCCAGTAGGGTATCTGGTTTAGCTACGGGGTTTGCCCAGCAGAGCATCTGGTTCAGCTTAGAAGTTTTGAATCCGGACTCAAGTTGACTCTAGGATTCAAATAACTGGCTGAAGTCCCTATTCTCGGGGAGCTTAAGCTGAAACGTTTCGGTCAGCACCGCCTCTAGTTGTTCGACCGAGATAAGCTGACGCTTTTCGGTCTGTCCGGCCAGATGGTGGGTGGCGAGTTCTGTATTGCGCAGGCCGTAGCGGCGATCGCAATCTACCCGAGCAATCATCAGGCCCGTGACAAAAATAGAGTCGGGATGGGTGGACACATGCCAGTTGCTCACCCCATAGTCGCAGGGGTATTGGGGCTGCAAGTCAAACTGGTAGAGCGATTTCCAGTCTTGGGCGATCTGCGCCTGTAGAACCCAGAACCCCTCAGATTGAATCAGGCGAAATCGCCCGTGGGGGGTCTCCTGCTCCAGGTTGGGGATCAGCCGCAGCGGGGCAGTCAGGGTCAGTCCCCCAAAGCCCACGTCGGCAATGTAGGGTTCGCCCGCCAGGTCGACCCGCAGCACCATGTGGCTGCGGGGGGTCAGGGTATTTGGGGGCAGTTGCCACAGCACCCGCGCCCCCAGACCCGTCACCGAAAATCCCAGGGTGGTGAGCACCGATCGCAGCAGCCCGTTTTGCTCGAAGCAGTAGCCGCCGCGATCGCCGTAGACCAGCTTTTGCATCAGCGAGGGCAGCTCCAGCGAGACCGGCTGCCCCAAAAAGGAGCTGAGGTTTTCGAAGGCGATCGCCTGGGGGTGGCGCTGGTGAATGCCTTGCAGCGTAGCCAGGGTGGGGGCGCGATCGCCCCCATAGCCAATGCGTTGAAAATAGGCTTCAAGGTCAGCAGCAGCAAGGGATGTAGCTGAGGTCATAGGTGATTTAACGACAAGATCTTATATTCTAAATCGCCTCTGGATCTTCATAGTGTGAGGCAGTTTTACCTTCTATCCCTGACTAGATCGCCGTTGCGCCCAAGGCGGTTTCAGTGTTGAATCGTTCTGTTAGCGTCCTTTCAACCTGGGCCTTCTGCACCACTGCCCTGCCTCTGCCATGAGCATCGTTCTCTACAACACCCTGACCCGCCACAAAGAACCCCTCGAAACCCTGGAGCCGGGACGGGTGAAAATGTACTGCTGCGGCGTGACGGTGTACGACTACTCGCACCTGGGCCACGCCCGCTGCTACGTGGCCTGGGATACGGTGCGGCGTTACCTGCTGTGGCGGGGCTACGCCGTTCACTACGTGCAAAATTTCACTGACATTGACGACAAAATTCTCAACCGGGCCAAGGCTGAAAATTCCTCGATGCAGACCGTGGCTGAACGCTACACCCAGGCGTATTTAGACGATATCGCTCGTCTCAACGTTATGGATGCCGACGAGTACACCTATGCCACGAAGACTCTAGATGGCATCCAGCGGCTGATTAGCGAACTGGAGCAGAAGGGATTTGCTTACCCCGCGAATGGGGATGTGTACTATTCGGTACGCAAGTTTGAGGGCTATGGCAAGCTCTCAGGCCGCAAACTCGATGACATGCAGGCAGGGGCCAGCGGTCGGGTAGCGGCAGAAGACAGCATCAAGCAAGACCCCTTTGACTTTGCCCTGTGGAAGGGAGCTAAAGAGGG
>JBGSNT010000162.1:0-11871 GCA_041739575.1 Nodosilinea sp.
AAAAACTCCTCCAGCAGCATCTCTCCTGGGTGAGTGGGCGATCGATGGGTGGGCACTCTCATGGGCTAACCAATTCTAGTGATAATCGACAATCTCAACCTCTGTTGCTCCCTGGTCTGACCAGCTAAAGCAGATGCGGTACTGGTCATTGATGCGAATGCTGTACTGGCCTGAGCGTTGGCGAAGCCTCTTCTGGGAAGAATCGCCCTTCAGCAATTCCAACCGATTGCCGGGAGGCACCTTCAGGTCATCGACGCTAAGCGCTGAATCAATCTGGTCAAGTTTGCGGGTAGCTCGCTTCCAAAGGTCTTGCGGGCAAATAGCCCTCGCCACCTTAGACGCTTTGCCGTTAAAGATGTCCTCGGTTCCCTGATTGCGGAATGAGTGGATCATCTTTAGCCGCCATTGCTGGCAATAGCATAACAAACTGTCCTAACGGCCTGTAGCAGCGCCCGCCCCTCCGGGCTAGCGAGAAAACCGCGCGACTGAGACGACATAGGCCTTGGCGACAAAGAGAGCTTTGTTCAAGGGTATCCGGCGATGCCAGAAACCGCGACATCCAGACCCCAGGGTTCTGCTTTGGCACGGCATCACCCTTGGGCGATTGGCCTAGAACCCTGGGGTCTCAGGTAGCTGCATCACCCCAGCGTCAAAGCTACAATCAAGACAACTCGGCCTACTCAAGGAACCCTATGCTGAAAACCGTTGAGGGCATGTATCAAGATGGGCAGATTCAACTCTCAGAACTGCCCGAGGGCGTCAGCGATCGCGCTCAGGTGCTAGTAACGTTTCTACAGCCAGGCAGCATTGACCCAGCCAAACTCCACCAACTGATCGACCAGCTAGAGACCATTGCGGGCATTCAGCAGGGGCTTGAAGCCGTTGATGTCGGGCAGACCCGCCCCCTCGAAGACTTTGCTCAAGCCATGCAAAGCAAATATGACATTTCAGGTTGAAATTACCGCCCCTGCCGAGGAGCAAATCGAGAAAACCTATCTGTGGTACCGCAACCGCGATGCAGCGTTTGCCGATCAATGGTTTCGCGGGCTGATGAATGCAATCGCCACCCTGCAAGAAAGCCCTCGACGATGCGCCCTAGCGCTAGAACACGAGCTGTTCCCAGAAGAAGTGCGTCAGTTGCTCTATGGACGAGGTAAAACTACTTTTCGAGTACTTTTCACAGTTCGAGGGGATATTGTCTATATCTTGCTGGTTAGGCATGCTTCCCAGTCTCCCCTCACACCAGACGATCTTGAATCGTTTTAATAGTGCGATCGCCTTAACCCTCTCCCCACGTATCCGCTTGCCCCGCGACTGGTGAACCACCAGAACCCCAGGCGATCGCCCTGCAACCCCGTCCCACACCTCAGATGATCGCCCCTGATACAGTTCTCTAGAGACAGTTCTCTAAACTAAAATTTTGCCCCAAGGAGCCTATGGCTGTGGAACGCTATATTGCCGCTGACCCTTACCCCTACCCCTACAACGGCGACCTGCGCCCCGAAAACACGGCGCTGATCATTATTGATATGCAGACCGACTTTTGCGGCGAGGGCGGCTACGTCGACAAAATGGGCTATGACCTATCCCTCACCCGCGCCCCCATCGAGCCTATTAAGCGTCTGCTAGAGGTGATGCGATCGCAGTCCTTCACCATCATCCACACCCGCGAGGGGCACCGGCCCGACCTGTCAGACCTGCCGGCCAACAAACGCTGGCGATCGCAGCAGATTGGCGCCGGCATCGGCGACCCCGGCCCCTGTGGCCGCATCCTGGTGCGGGGCGAACCCGGCTGGGATATCATCCCCGACCTGTACCCCCTGCCCGGCGAAGTGATCATCGACAAGCCCGGCAAAGGCTCCTTCTACGCCACCGACCTAGACTTGATTCTCAACGTCAAAGGCATTCGCAACATTCTGCTGGCCGGTATTACCACCGACGTGTGCGTGCACACCACCATGCGCGACGCCAACGATCGCGGCTACGAATGCCTGCTGCTTTCCGACTGTACCGGCGCCACCGACTACGGCAACCACCTCGCCGCGTTACATATGATCAAAATGCAGGGTGGTGTCTTTGGGGCGGTTGCCGATTCGGCGGCGGTGTTGGCCACCTTGAAGGGGTAGAGGGGGCAGGCGGGCGTGGGGACGTAACCGTTTGGAGTTTTGACTGTTTAGGGTGGGCTTGGCTGCCAAACCGCAAAACTAGGCATTCCCTACTTTTGCGCCCCGCTTCGCCCAAAAAATCCGCTTCAACCCTCGCCTCAGCGTGTATCCTTTAGCAGAATCTTGTCTCGCCCTCTGGGTATCGCTATGAATCTGCGTCGTAAGCCGTCTCTGGCTCTGCTGGCTCTCATCAGCACCCTGGCCACGCTGCCTGCACATATGCTCAGGTCTGAGTCACGGCTGCTGGCCCAGGAACCAGCGGAACCTACGCCGACCTTTACCCTACAGGAGACTATTGCTCCTGACACCACGATCACCATCGACGGCGACCGGTCGATGGCGGGCATCAACCAAAGCCTGAAAGAGAGCTTTGAACAGCGCTACCCCCAGGCCCGCGTCGTGCTGTCGGTCAGTAGCGATGAGCAGGCGCTGCAGGCACTGCAGAGCGGCAATATTGACCTGGCGGCCCTGGGGCGGGCGCTTAGCGACGCCGAGGCGGATCCCAGTCTGACCTCGATTCCGGTGACCCGGGAGAAAATTGCCATCATTGTAGGCCGCGAAAACCCGTTTCGGGGCGACTTGACCTTCGACAACTTTGCCGCCATCTTTCGGGGCGAAATCACCAACTGGTCACAGCTTGGTGGCCCCAATGTGGCGATCCGATTTGTCGATCGCCCCGACGACAGCGACACCCGTCTGGCCCTGGCAGACTACGAAGTCTTTGAGGGAAAACCCTTTCAAACAGGGACTACAGCGGTCAAAATGCCCACCGATGACACCGTCGCCGTGGTGCGCGAATTGGGGAGCGACGGCATTAGCTATGCGATCGCCTCCGAGGTTTTAAACCAGGATGCCGTGCGCCCGGTCAGCATGCACAACACGCTGCCCGACGATCCCCGCTATCCCTACTCTCAGCCCCGCAACTATATTTACCGAGGTGAACCCAGCCTGCCCATCGAGGCGTTTTTGGGCTTTGCCACCAACGCTGCGGGCCAGGAAGCCGTAGCCGCCGCTAAGCAAACCGCCAGTGCCAATGTCACCGTAGGCGCGAATCGGCTGCCCGGTGGCGTTGCCTTGGCTCCCGATGGGCGCTTTATGGTGCGCGGCACCGAAGACGGCCAGCTCCAATGGCTCGACGCCCAGGGCCAGCCCACCGCTACGGTAATCCCTGATGCCCATCGCGGGGCCGTGGCGGCCGTGGTGGTCAGCCCCGATGGCCAAATCGTTGTCTCGAGCGGAGCCGATGGCACCATCCGGCGCTGGGATCGCAACGGTGTGCCCCTGGGTAACCCCATCCCTGGGCGAGGGGGACCCATCCTATCGCTGGCGATCAGTCCCGATGGCCAAACCCTCGTCAGCGGCAATGCCAATGGCACCGTAGAACGTTGGTCGATGGCCGATGGGTCCTCCCTCGGAGAACCAATTCCGGCCCATCCCGGTCCAGTCCAGGCGATCAATTTTCCGGCTGGGGGGCAGGCGTTTCTCACCGGCAGCAGCGATGGCAGCCTGCGGTTTTGGAACGCCGACGGCACGCCCGCTGGGCAGATAGATAACGCCCACCAAAACGGAGTCACCGCCATTACCAGTACCCCCGATGGCCAGGTGCTCACCACCGCCGGGGGCGACGGTACCATCCGCCAGTGGGATCGCTCCACCCTTCAGCCTCGGGGCGAGGCCATCTCAGCCCACGGCGATGCTGTTAGTGCCGTGGCCTACACCCCCGACGGCAGTACCCTGGCCAGTGCTGGAGTCGACAGCACCCTACAGCTTTGGGGTGTGGATGGCACTCCAAAGCTGCAAGAACCGTTACAACTTGACGGACCGGCTGCTTCCCTGGGGTTTACTCCCGCTGGGCAGTTGGTGGTAGGCAATAGCAATGGCCAGGTCGAGCTGCGCGACAGTCAGGGCGAGTTGGTTACCGACGGTAACCCTGGGGCTCCAGCTACGGAGCTGGGCAACTGGCGAGAGCGCCTTGGAAATCTTCCCTCCACGGACCTGGGCAACTTTCTGGAACGGATTAAAAATCTGCCCCCCAGTACCTGGTGGATGCTGGCCGCGATTCCAGCCCTGCTGATGTTGGCGGGGTTGGTGGGGTCGCTATTGGGAATCAAGGGCCGCGACCACGATGAAACCGCCGAGGCCGATCTAGGCCCAGGGTTGGGGATTGATTTGTCTGGGTTGGGTAAGGAACCGGTCTCGCCGGTGCCGCCAGAAGAAACGCTTCTGCCTCCGGAGGCTGGCTTGGTACTCCCGACCGGAGAATATCCCGGCATTGCTACCCCCAGCAAGCTGGAGCAGGCCCGCATGGATCTGGCCGAGGGGCGGCGGCTGATGCGGGAGGGCCGCTACGATACCGCGCTGATCTACTTTAACCAGGCGATTGAGGCCACCGAAGTCGAGCGCAGCAAAGCCGAGGCTACGGGCGTTCCGGCCCAGGGCATTAATGCCATTGCGGCTCAGGCCCAGGCCCAGCGCGGGAATGCCCTAGCCCTGCTCGGTCAGGCCAATGAGGCGATGGATAGCTACAACATTGCCCTCCAGCTCGACTCTAGCGTCACCGAAGCCTGGATTGGCAAAGGACGCCTGCTCAGCACCATGGGCCGCTATGACGAGGCGGTGTTCTGCTTTGACAGCGCCCTAGAGCTGGACCAGTCAGCCGGGGAAGCCTGGCTAGGCAAGGGACAAGCCCTGCTGCAAATGGGTCGCCAAACGGAGGCCCAGGCCTGCTTTGCCCGGGCCAGCGCCCTGGGCTTTGACGATCCTGGCCTGACCCCGCCGGGGATAGGGGGTACCCTGCCCCCGGGGGTAAGCATTACGCCTGGGCCAGCCCCTGGGGTTGTGGTGCCAGAGTATCCACCGGCTCCACCCGCCCCCGGCTATGACCCTGACGTGCCCCTAGAGCTACAGCAGATGGTGATGGGGCTACCCTCCGCCGATACCGATATTGTCAGCAGCAACCCCAGTGGCTACCATGTGCCTCCAGCCCTGGCCGCGGAGGCCGCTCTGATGCCGGGTCAAGCCGAGGATGCCGCTGTGGGGATTGGCCTAGGTGCCGGTGGCTCGACGGGGGCCTGGGCGATTACCCCAGGCCCCCTGCCTCCCGACGCCATTGCCCCTGGCCCCATTCCCCCTGACCCCATTGCTCCTGGGTCCATCTCAGCCGGCCCCCTGCCTCCCGACGCCATCACCCCAGGGCCGGTTAGACCTGGCACCCTCGAAGATGAGCTGCTGAGTCAGGTTCATCTAACGACGCCTCCGGGGCTGGGTGTGGACCCGCAGTCTCCGCCAGCGGAAGCTGCTGCCATTACACCGATACCGCCCTTACGCCCTGCCCCGGTGCCGGTGCCCGCCCCGGTGCCCCTGGCTCCCGGTGACTATATTCCGCCGCCGCCCGAGGCCGACACGGATGAAACCATAACGGGACTTGAGGGTCTACCCCCTGAGGTGGTAGCGGCCCTGTCCAGCATTCCTCCAGGGTCCCCCGATAGTTTTGGGGTGGTGGCGGCCCCTAGCAATGCAACACCCGTGCCCGCCAGGCCCGCTGCAGCTAGCTGGGTTCGCCTGTCGGTCGATCCAGACGAGGGGCGCTTCTACGCTCTGTGGCAAATTGACGCCGGCGATCGCGCCAAGGCCAAGGCACAGGGGGGAGAAACCCTTGCTCTGCGCCTCTACGACGTCACGGGCCGCCCCACCGCCGCATCTTTGCCTGAGGCGGTGGCCGAACAGCTCTGCCGTGACGACTTTGCCCAAGATTGGTATCTGCCCATTCCCCAATGGAACCGCATTTATGTAGTGGAGGTGGGCTACCTCAGCGCTGCGGGTAGCTGGGGGGCGATCGCCCAATCCGCCGAGGTGGCGGCCATCACCCCCTAGGGTAGCGCCCTGCCCTTTGGCCTGGCGGAAGAGACGGTCTCAGCCTTGCTCCCGGAGAGCAAAAAAGCCCGAAGCTTAGCTCCGGGCCATCGTCAGGCGTGATTTGACGGTTCACAGTGTGACGACTGTGGAAAGTCTTGTCGGGATCGTCGTCGCCGTTAAACCGCAATCACCCACTGGTCACGGGTTTCGGCACTCACAAAGGGGGCGGGCACGTAGGCAATGTCTACCCCCAGGGAAATGAACGCCGCCCGAATGGTGGTGGCATGGGCCGCCTCGGCGGCGGCGATCGTGGTCCCAGCGGTAATCAGGGCCGGGGTCTTGAGTTTGGCCACCTCGCTGGCGTAGGCAATGGCCGCGTCGGTCTCCAGGGCCAGGGCCAGCTTGGCGATGTTGACATCAGAATCGAGGCCGCCGTCACCGCGCTGGAGGTAGGCGGAGAGATCATAGCTGTCTTCAGCCATCACCGGGCTGCCACCGAGGTCGGTAATCACCTGGGTGAGCACATCGCGGTGGGCCATGTGGTCGGCCTGGTTAGCCAGGGCGATCGCCAGCACCGCCTGACCTACAGCCGTCTGGCTGAGGCCACCGGCGGCGGCCCCGTAGGCCCAAATGGCCTGGTGCTCATAGAAAAGCGCCCCGTTGAGAATTTCCGCATCGTTGGCGGCGGCGCTGGCGGGGTGAGCGGCCTGGGCGGACTGCTTAGTCAGGGCCGAAAAGCCCAGGGTGCCAGCCAGGCCTGCGATCGCACCGCCGACCATCACCCGCCGCCGAGAAACCCCGGTCCTAGGGGACAGCAAATCAGCAGACATCAAATCATTATTCATCGTCATAATCCTTTGCGCTAACGTCTGAGGCGGGCCTTGTTTCCCAAGAACCCAGCACAATACGATTAGCCTTAGCAACTGGATGGGGGCTATGGTTCCGAGCTGGCCGGTTGAATTTTAGTAAAGCTGCCCCCTGTCCCATCCACTCATCTACCCTGAGTCGTATTACCGGCAGAGTCTCAATGCCTCCACACTCTCATCCAGACCCACAGCCCCCAGACCCACAGCCCCCAGAGCCGATCAGCGATCGCGACTTGGTCAATCGGCTCTGGGCTGGAGACACCGCTGCCCTGGCCACCCTCTATGACCGCTACTCTGCTATGGTCTACACCCTGGCCCTCAAGATGCTGACTAACGCCCCGGAAGCCGAAGACCTCACCCAGGAGGTCTTCGTCAACTTTTGGCAGCGACAGCAATACAATCCCGACCGGGGCAGTGTCGGCAGCTATCTGGCCACCTACACCCGCTCCCGCGCCATCGATCGCCTGCGGATGCATAGCGGTCGAGCCACCATTCTCCAGCGGTTTCAGCGCATTAGCGAAGCCTCCAGCAAATTCCCCACTCCCCTTGATCACGCCACTCAGCAAGAGCAGAAACAGCACCTGCGCACTGCCCTGGACCAGCTCCCCCCGGCGGAACGGGAGGTTTTGGAAATCGCCTACTTCCAGGGGCTCAGTCAGTCTGAAATCTCCGCCCAGCTCGGCATTCCCCTAGGCACCGTCAAATCCCGCTGCCGCCAGGGTCTCCTCCGCCTTCGCACCCTGCTGCAATCCTAAATCGCCCCTGAACGCAAGCTATCGGGCGATCGCTCTTTCCCCAGTCCTCCGTTCCTACAGTCCATTCCTGCCGCATCAATGAACTCCCCTCCCCTCCCTGAAAATTGGCCATCGCTGGTAGCCGGGTACGTGCTCGCCGACCTCACCGACGACGAGGTCGCCCTAGTCGAACAGTGGCTGACCGACTACCCAGAGGTGGCTGCTGAGCTAGCCGCCCTCCAGAGTACCTGGGACAGCCTGCCCGCCGTACTGCCATCTGTGGCACCGCCGCCGAGGCTGCGCGATCGCATCATGGCCGCCGGGGCTGCGCCCGCCTTAGGACCGGCTCCAGCGGCGGCGGGGACTAGCGCTGGGCCAACGCCCCTGGCCCCGGTCGGTCAACCCGATACGGCTGCATTGCCAATGGGCGTCAGCCCGCGCCGATTTCCCTGGGGCAAGCTGGGGCTGGCCCTGGGGTGGATCGCCACTGGTCTGGCCCTCGCCCTCACCTGGCAAGAAAACCAGCGCCTGCGCCTTGCCCTGCGGCAGCAAGACGCCATTGTCGCCAGCTTTAGCCAGCCCGCCAACCACCTCTACACCCTGGCGGGTACGCCAGCGGCACCCCAGGCCAATGCCCGCCTAGTGGTCGACCCCGCCGATCAAACCGCCCTGATTGTAACCACCGATCTGCCCACCCTGGGGGCAGACCAGGTCTATCGCCTGTGGGCCTTAGCCGATAGCGACCCCGTCTTTTGCGGCGAGTTTAACCCCAGCGCCCTTCAGGCCACTAGCCAGTGGACACTGCCCAATGCCACCTGTGCGGCCAACCCCGTACAAATGCTAATCACCGCTGAAAAGGCCACCGATCCCCCCGTGCCCGCTGGCTCCCTGGTATTGCAAAGTCAGTCCTAAACCGTACCCCGGCCCATGAGCGCAGTCGAAGGGCCCGGCCCCTGAGCGCAGTCGAAGGGAACATTTGCTGCAAAGGCTCGGGTTGTTTGACACAATACCAATAGAAACTCCCTCACTAACCCTGCGCATGGATTTCACCGCTGCTCTGCCCACCTTTTTGATCACCCTCCGCGAGGGGGTCGAAGCCGCCCTAGTGGTGGGCATTGTGTTGGCCTGCCTGGCCAAGGCCAACCGCCAGGGGCTCAACCCCTGGGCCTATGCGGGCGTAGCGGCGGGGCTGGCGGGCAGCGTGATGTTAGGCATTGCCCTGGGCCTGGGGCTGCAGCAGGTGCAGCAGGGGCTCCCCGGCCTACAACTCGTGATTAAGCCGCTGCTCAATGTGTTGTTTGGCGCGATCGCCATCATTATGCTGAGCTGGATGCTGCTGTGGATGACCCGCCAGTCCCGCAGCCTCAAGGGCGAGATTGAAGGGACCGTGCGATCGGCCCTAGACGACAGCCAAACCGCCGGCTGGAGCATCTTTAGCCTGGTCTGCATTGCGGTACTGCGGGAGGGCTTCGAGACGGTGCTGTTCATTTTTACCAATGTGGAAACCACCCTGGCCGCTGGAGTTGGGGCGATCGCGGGCCTCCTCGGTGCCGTGCTGATCGGCCTGGCCCTATTTGGCTGGGGCCTACGCATCAATCTCAAGCGCTTCTTTCAGGTCATGGGGGTGCTGCTGCTGCTGATCGTCGGCGGTCTGGTGATCTCGGTCTGCAAAAACCTGGATGCCGCCCTGGCCGCCACTAGTCAAATCAGCCCCACGGCCGACCTTTGCTTTGCCCAAGCCTCCTGTATCCTCGGCCCGCTGCTGTGGGATGCCAGCGCGGTTTTGCCCGATCGCCAGTTTCCCGGCATTGTGCTGAAGCTTTTGCTGGGCTACCGCGATCACCTATACCTGGGGCAAATGGTGGCCTACCTGGGCTTTTTGGCGATCGTTGGCAGCAGCTACTTCCGCAGCCTCAATCCAACCCAATCAGGGGCTAACAAGACGGTTCCCAGCCAGTCCTAATCACATTTTTGCGCGCTTACCTTATAACCGCGCAGCGCTACCGAAACCGATCAGGAACCGATCAGGTCATTTCCGTCAGCAAGGCCGTGTTAACGCCTGTACGTAGGAACAGCCCGCCACTCATCCACTCCCTTACCCATCCATCCACGCCCCAAACCGCGCCCAAACCGCGATATACTCCCTTCGAGCCATTACCTACCACGAAGGATCTCCCCACCCATGGTTGCTGTCGCCATTCTTGCCGCTGGGCGCGGCACCCGCATGAAGTCGAGCCTGCCCAAGGTGCTGCACTCGGTGGGGGGCAAGTCGATGGTAGAACGCGTCCTTGATGGGCTGGCCGACCTCAACCCCAGTCACACCCTGATCGTGGTGGGCTTTGGCCAAGACCAGGTGAAAGCTGCCCTGGCCCATATTCCCGGCCTCACCTTTGTCGAGCAAACGGAACAGCTCGGTACCGGCCATGCGGTGCAGCAGGTGATTCCCCATCTCGAGGGGTTTGACGGCGATCTGCTGGTGCTCAATGGTGACGTGCCCCTGTTGCGGCCCGAGACCATTCAAACCCTGGTCAAAACCCACCAGGACAACGGCAACGCCGCTACCCTGCTGACGGCTCAGTTCCAAGATCCCACCGGCTACGGGCGGGTCTTCTGCACCGACCAAAACCTGATTACCGAAATTGTCGAGCATCGCGACTGTAGCCCCGCCCAGCGGCAAAACCCCCGCATCAATGCCGGGGTCTACTGCTTCAACTGGGCCCAGCTGATGACGGTGCTGCCCCACCTCAGCGCCGACAACGATCAGCGGGAGTACTATCTCACCGACGTGGTCAAAGACCTCAGCCCCGCCATGGCGGTGGATGTAGCCGATAGCCAGGAGATCTTTGGCATCAACAGTCGCAAACAGCTGGCCGAGGCCTACGCCCTGCTGCAGGATCGCATTAAAGATGACTGGATGGCGGCCGGAGTCACCCTGATCGACCCCGATAGCATCACCATCGACACCACCGTGCGCCTAGAACCCGACGTGGTGATTGAGCCCCAAACCCACCTGCGGGGCAAAACCGTAGTCGGCTCCGGCAGTCGCATCGGCCCCGGTAGCCTGATCGAAAACAGCCAGATTGGCGCTAACGCCACCATCACCTTTTCCGTCGTCAGCGACAGCATCGTGGGCAACGGCACTCGGGTGGGCCCCTACGCCCACCTCCGAGGCGAGGCGGTGGTGACCGATGGCTGTCGGATTGGCAACTTTGTTGAAATCAAAAAATCAACCCTGGGGGCAGGCACCAACGTTGCCCACCTGTCCTACCTGGGCGATGCCACCCTAGGCACCAAGGTCAACGTTGGGGCAGGTACAATTACAGCCAACTACGACGGCTATAAAAAGCACCAGACTGTGATTGGCGATCGCACCAAAACCGGCTCCAACAGCGTCCTCGTTGCCCCAATCACGGTCGGTAGCGATGTGACAATCGCCGCTGGGTCCGTCGTCCGCAAAGATGCTCCCGATAATTCTCTGGTAGTGTCTCGCGCCCCGCAAAAAATCTACGCAGACTGGCAACCCAAGCACATCCGGGAGGAGAAAACTTCAGATCCGGTAGGTTAACTATTGCCAGCAGCCACGCCCGTGACCAAAGCACTGATGGCCGGGGTGATAGCCTGCAAAACCGGCGACAAAATTACGACCGATGCTGCCGCAATCACAATCGTTGTCGCCAACCGCATCACCTGGTCAGAGGCATTTTGGTAGGTATCAAACTTGAAGTTAAGTTTCTCGACATCGATTTCTACCCTGCCGATATCGGTCTTCACGTTGCTGATATCAGTCTTCACATTGCTAATATCGGTCTTCACATTGCTGATATCGGTCTTCACATTGCCAAGGTCAGCCTCTACTCGATCGAGGCGCTGGTTAATTTGCTGCAGCCCTGACAAGACCTGCTGCTGAAATCCCTCTGACGCTTCGCTTGACTGCATCACCTGATCCTATCTGCGGATGTTTCTATCATACCCAACGGTCTCAGGCACCAGGACAGTACGGGGAACCTGGCTAGTACCAGAACTCGATCTAAGTTTGCGCGCCTGGGCCAACAGTTGCCAAGCCAGGGGAGAAAATACGCTGGGTGCCAGCAGCGATAGGCCAGTGGCGACCTGGCGCTGGCGCAGAGCCACCAGCCCCCAATGTAGGTGTAGGTATTGATCGATGACGGTCAAGGCGGGAATGCGATCGCGGTACCCCTCACTCACCCGCCCATAGATGCGCTCTTTGATCGCCAAATTCAGCGCCATGCG
>JBGSNT010000193.1:0-21319 GCA_041739575.1 Nodosilinea sp.
CGGGGGTCGATCGCGTCCAAGGGCCAGAACATTTTTTTCCCTTTCTGCTGGCGGGCAAAACCGCCGAAAACTGGGACTGGCACCCCCAGGGTGTGGTGCTGTTCCTCGGCGGCGACCAAATTTACCCGGTGATCATCGGCAAACGCCTGGGCTACCGCACGGTCATCTATGCCGAGTGGGATGCCCGCTGGCATCGCTGGGTCGATCGCTTTGGCTGCATGACCGCCAATATTGTGGCGGCGGCCCCAGAGCGGTTTCGGGCCAAGTGCGAGGTGATTGGCGATCTAATGGCCGATGTGCGGACCGACACCGCCAACCAGCAAACGGTGCGCGATCGCCTCAGCCTGCTACCCAATCACGATCTGATTGGCATTATGCCGGGGTCAAAGAAAAATAAGCTCAGTGTGGGCCTACCCTTCTGCCTGGGGGTGGCGGAGGTTATTCACCGGCTGCGTCCCCAGACCCAGTTTGTGATTCCGGTTGCGCCCCTGCTGTCGCTGGAGGCGCTGGCTCAGTTTGCCGATGCTGACCAAAATCCAGACATTCGCCTGTTTGAGGGGGCAGCCACGGCGGCACTGGTCGATGCCACTGCAACTATTCCCCGCCTCCGCACGCCAAGCGGGTTGGAGGTGCTACTGTGGCCAACCCACCCTGCCTACGACGTGATGGCCCAGATGGCGTTTTGCCTTACCACCGTAGGGGCCAACACCGCCGAACTCGGTTCTCTAGGGGTGCCCATGGTGGTGCTGCTGCCCACCCAAAAGCTTGAGGTCATGAAGGCCTGGGATGGTATTCCGGGGCTGTTGGCCAACCTGCCCCTGGTGGGGGATAGCTTAGCCAAGCTAATTAACACGGTCATTCTGCGCCAGATCTATCGGGACGGTCGGCTGTTTGCCTGGCCGAATATTTGGGCTAAACGGGAGGTGGTGCCGGAGCTGATTGGGCAGCTCACCCCCCAGGCCGTGGCAGAAACGGTGGTCAGTTATCTCGATGACCCTGCGGCCCTGGCGGCGATCCGGCAGGGGCTGCGATCGGTGCGGGGGGAAGCCGGTGCCTCAGCGCGACTGGCGGCTATGGTGATGGAAGAGTTAGGGCCTTAGAGGGGCTGGCGGAAAATCAGCTGCCGGTGGATTGAGTTTTGGCTTTGCTCAACTCCCGTTAAATGTTCGCTAAGAGATCTGCGGGTTAATGGTGTCCCAGGTGGACAGGTTTTCTCCCGTAGGGAGACGCAAAGCAAACGACTTCGCTCAACCTTCAGTGATCGAGAACTGAGCGAAGTCGAAGTCCGATCAGCGGGCACCTTATTTCTCTGCGAGTCCCTGAACAGGGCCGAAGCAGGTTTGGTGGTAGGTTGTTTTGGGGCAATTCCCCATGCCCATATGCAAGGTTGTCAATCTATGACTAAGGCACCGGTAGCTCAGTCTGTTCTCTGGGGGCAGGTGTGGAGCCTGGCGTTAGTTCAGGGAGCCATCACCCTGCTATGGGTGATCTACAACCTCTACCTGGTACAGTTGCTAACCCGCCTTGGCTTTCCCCAGGGGCTAGCCGTTGGGCTGCTGGTGGTTGAGAACCTGCTAGCCATGGTGATTGAACCCCTGGCGGGCACGGCCTCTGACCAGATGCAGCACCAAATTGGTACCCGTCTACCCCTGATCAGCCTGGGGGTCGTGCTGGCAGCGGGCCTGTTTATTGTTATTCCCACGGCGCTGGTGTGGGGCCAGGGGGCGTTACGCTGGGGGCTGCTGCTGCTGATCGTCGCCTGGGCCATGGCCATGGCCCTATTTCGCAGCCCTGTACTGTCGCTGCTGGGGCGCTATGCCTGGGGTACTCAACTGCCCCAGGCGGCCAGTATTCTGACTCTGGTCGGCGGGGTGTCCGGGGCCATGGGGCCGCTGGCGGGACAATTTATCCTGGCTCTGGGGCCATTTTCAGCGTTTTCCATCGGGTCTGGGGTGCTGTTGTTGGCTACCCTTGTCCTCCGCTGGGTGGGGCTCCAAAACTCAGACCAGGGTGCCAAGGAGGCCGCGTTCAACCCAGTTCTGAACCCAATTCCCTGGGCCGGGCTGGGCCTGGTTTTTGGCACGGGGGTAGGGGTTGGCCTGGGCTTTCGGTTAGTCATGGCGGCACTGCCAAGGGCGCTGGCCCAGCAGGGGCCAGCGGCCAATACGCCGCTGGTCTTGGGGGTTCTGTTTATAGCCCTAGCGCTGACGGCAATTCCGGCGGGATGGTTAGCAAAGTTCCTGGGCAACCGCCGGGCGATGGTATTGGGGCTAAGCGCTCTGGCGGGTCTGGCGGTTTTGGTAGGGGCCATCCCAAGCACGGCGGTGGGGATTGTGGTGGCAGCCTTGTTTGGGGCGGCCCTGAGCCTGGTCTTCAATGGCACCTTACCCTTTGCTCTGGCTATGGTGCCGCCCGCGCGGGCGGGGTTGGGGACGGGCACCTACTTCAGTGGCGGTGCCCTAGCCGCCAGCATCGGGGGCAGTCTGTTAGGCCGTAGTGGGCTAACCCCGCCAATGATTGCCCTAGGAGCGGCTATGGGGTTTTTGCTGGCTGGACTCTGTGTGGGCTACAGCGGGCGGTGGAACCGGGACTAAGGCCAGGTAGCCGGCAGTGTCCTCTTCCCCTTGGCCCGCTCTGGACTTGGCGGTTGGCGGGTGACCTCTAGATAGACATGCTCTAGGTTGACCGGTTGACGGGCGATCGAATCGAGGGGGATGCCCTCAAAGCGATCGAACAGCTCCTTGAGCTCGAGCGTTTCAGGTACCCAAAAGGCCACGTTGCCGTCGTAGATGCGGTGGGTGTAGCCGAGTTGTTGAGCACGGGCGATCGCCCCGTCTAGGTCCCTGGTGTGCAGGGTGACGATTTCCTGGGCCGGAATGCGCGATCGCAGTTCCGCCAGAGTACCCTCAGCCAGTAGTTCCCCCTGGCGCAAAATTCCAATGCGGTGGCACAGGCGCTCTACTTCATCCAGCAGGTGGGAGGTCAGCAGCACCGTCACCCCCATCGATTTGAACTGGCGAATGAGCTGCCACAGCTCTTGCCGGGCCTCGATATCGAGCCCGGTGGTGGGTTCGTCGAGAATTACCAGCTTAGGGCGGTGGAGGATCGCCGCAGCCATGCTCAACCGCCGCTGCATACCGCCGCTGAGACGCTCAACAGGGGTATATTTTTTGTCCAACAGATTGACGGATTCTAGGCAGACATCCACCCGGCGATGGCAGTCTGAGCGGGAAAGACCGTAGAGACGGCCAAAAAAGAAGAGATTGTCGCTGCAGGTCAGGCTGCCGTAGAGCAGATTGCTCTGGGGCATGACCCCCACCCATGCCTTGGTCGATTCTCCAGCGGGGCGATCGCCGATGGTCACCCGACCGCTATCGGCCTTGAGCAGCCCGCAGATAATGTTGATGGTGGTGGTTTTGCCCGCTCCGTTGGGGCCCAGCAGCCCGTAGATTTCCCCCGGCGGTAAGTTTAGGCTGAGATCTTGTAAAACAGACTTAGAACCATACCGCTTACAGAGATTTTCAAGCTTTAACATGCGGGGGTACAACTTTGGGGCCGGAGGTGGTTAGGGCCCCCTGCCGTTAGCTATGCTCAAGACGGGAGGCAGGGAAACGCCCCTGTATCTTATCAGTGAGGGACTCTATGGCTGGCGATCGTGAACTGGTCTTGGCCGCAAACAAGGCTTTTTATCGCTCCTTTGAGAAAAAGGACATAGAAGCCATGGAAGCCGTGTGGTCGAAGGGGATGGGCTGCCTCTGCATTCACCCCGGTCGCGATGCCCTGAAGGGCTGGGCCGAGATCCGCGACGCCTGGGAGCGCATCTTTAAAAACACCAGCTACCTGGAAATCGACACCGACATCCTCACCGTCGAAGTCAGCGGTGACCTGGCCTACGTGGTGCTCATCGAAAACGTGCTGCAAATTAGCGGCGGCGATGCCGGGACAGATCGATTTGCGAATCGCCGCTTAGAGGCGCGATCGATGGCGACTAACGGATTTGAGCGCATGGCTGGGCAGTGGTACATGACCCACCACCACGGCAGCCCTGTGCTCGACTGAGGTAGACCCATGACTTTACGCTAGCCGGAAGGCAGGACTGGTGGAGTCCCTAAAGCCCCCTTGCCCCAGGCTCGAGGTTAACTTTTGCCGCGACTTTATCCTCCGTTAACGGGAAGCAGATATCCTACACCTACAGGAATGCGGTTTTAGGAGTGGAAAATGAGCAGTTTTAGCTCGGATTTGACCAACCGAGATTACGACGTCAAAATCGGCGATTACTTTAGCCGCGGTTGGGAAATTTTTAAGGGAAAAGCCCCCCTGTTCGTTCTCTTTACTCTGCTGCTCATTCTGATTCAGGTGGTCTTGTCATTTCTTCCCTATCCCCTGGGGGCCAATCGGGGTGGCGAATCCTCTGGTGGCGGCATCCTCAGCTTCGCGTTTAATGTTATTTCGCCGATCCTGACGGCGGGCTACTATTTTGTCGCCTTTCAGATCGCGCGGGGACGGGGTGCAGTCTTCAACGATTTCTTCCAGGGCTTTAACAAGTTCTTGCCTATTTTTCTCACTGCGCTGGTTTCTACCCTGCTGACTGCCCTTGGGTTTGTGCTTCTAATTCTACCCGGCATCTATCTGGCCGTGGCTTACCTGTTTGCCCAGCCCCTGGTCATCGATAAAAGCGCAGACTTTTGGCAGGCGATGGAAACCAGCCGCAAGTTGATCACCAAAAAATGGTTCTCCTTCTTCGGCTTACTCTTCCTGATTTTCCTGCTTAACGTTGTCGGGGCCTTGTTGTTGGGCATTGGCCTTTTGGTCACCCTGCCGCTGTCTGTGTGCATTATTGCAGCGGCCTATGAGGATATTGTCGGTCTCAACTCCGTGGCCGAAGCCGAAGCTTGAGCTTGAACATGATCGCTCTGACTGACTGCCCCAGGGGCCATCAAGCTTGATCTGAGCGGGCGATATACCTACTGCGCCAAGGTCGTTTGGATCTCTTTCTTGAGGAAGATGTTACGAATGTGTCCTGATTGATGCATTTGTTAACGTTTATCCTTAAATAAAAGAGGGTCATTTAGCCATGTTTCTTCCCTGTAACGAGTGGGTATTGGGTTAAACCGCCATGAGCAATCTTTGGAAGGCTAGGCTGCCAAGGCTTAAGCCGGTTCGACTCAAGTCTGTAAAACTAAAGCCGTTGAACCTAGAGTCTCTGCGATCGCCCTGGCTAACGGGCGATCGCACCACTCGCCTCAAGCTGCTGGGGAGCCTGGCCTTTGCTGGGGTAGTTCTGGTTCAGGTGTCGCCATCCTCGCTCGGGGGGCTCAAGGGCGGCGCAGAGCCAGATACCCTCAGCCCGGTCCTGTGGCAAAGTACGGGTATGGTACGCCAGTCTATCGTCGATCTCTATCGGGCGCGACGGCTGCTGGCTCAGGCCGCGGCGACGCCAACAGCGGAGGGGTCACCCCAGGCTCCAGCATCAGCTGCTAACCCCCAGCATCAGGCGGCCCAAACCACCCATCAAACCAGCCCCCCTGGAGGCGGCACAGGCACTCCGGCGTCCAGCCCGGCGACTGCGACCGAGTCTCGACCGGCAGCCCCGGCGGTCCCCAACGCGCCAGTCAGCGCTGCCTTTGACCCCGGCAAGACCATTGACACTAACCTTGAGATGCGGGTGGCGATCGCTAAAAATGCCTCCAGTCTAGAGGTTTCCACCTCCGTAGACGGCTACTTGATGGATCTCAATGGGGCCAACTACTGCAACCTGACTGCCCAAAAGAGCCTTGTGGTCAGGCCCCAAGGGGGAGGCATGGCGGCCGGTAGCTGCACCCTCAGCAGCACCGTGTGGCTAGAGCCGGGCGAAGGCGGCTACGTCTATGTCGGCGATAGCTGGTACAAAGGGCGGGTGCTGCTCCTGACCGATGGCTCAGGGCTAATGGCGGTTAACTTTGTGCTGATGTACGACTACCTCAGCAGCGTCGTCGGCAGCGAGATGTATGTTGACTGGCCCCCCGAGGCCCTGAAGGCCCAGGCGGTAGCGGCGCGCTCCTACGCTCTGGTACACCATGTGCGCCATGCCAAGCGCGCCTACGACCTCGACAACACCCAGCGCTATCAGGCCTACAAGGGCATCGCCAAAGAGACCAACACGACCCAGACGGCCGTCGCATCTACCACGGGCGAGTTCATCAGCTACAACGGCGGCATTGTGGAGTCGCTCTATGCGGCATCGGATGCGATCGTGCAGGCGGCCCACGGCGGCAACGGCATGAGCCAAACCGGCGCGATGGAGCTGGCGACTAAGGGCTACGACTATACCCAAATTTTAGGCAACTACTACCCTGGCACCAGCCTCTCCCGCCTGGTGGTGGAGTGATCCTGTCTTGACTTCAGGGCTGCCCGCTATGGCTGGTGATGGCAACGCCCTTTTGAGTAAACCCACCAGACTCAGACGGCATGAATTAGCTCAATTTTACCCGTTCATCATTTGGCGAAGGAGTCAGAACCGACCCTGTCACACCTGAAATTTATCGATGGCTGGTATTCATCGTTTGAATCGTTGGCCGTGGGCTGCCGTGGTAGGCTCAGGGTCTTTACGCCCTTTGATAATGACTGCTGCAAGATTTCAGGTTGCCCTGCTGGCCCTTTGCCAAGCCCTGGCCATGACCACCAATACCGTCTTGATTACTACGGCGGCTCTAATCGGCTACGCCCTAGCCACCGATAAAGCCCTGGCTACCCTTCCCCTGGCGGCACGCCAGATTGCCACTATGGTCACCACCATACCGGCTTCTCTGCTCATGCAGCGCGTTGGGCGGCGCAACGGGTTTCTGGTGGGGGCGCTGGTGGGCATCGTTGGCGCGGGTCTGGCCATTTATAGCCTGGCGATCGCGCACTTTTGGCTGTTTACCGTAGCCATGGGCGTCTTGGGGGTGGCCAATAGCTTTGTTGGCTACTACCGCTTTGCCGCTGCCGATGTGGCCGATGAGGCCTGGCGATCGCAGGCAATTTCCTGGGTGATTGCTGGGGGTATTATCGCCGCCGTGCTCGGCCCCTGGCTGGCCACCGGGTCCCAGGGCTGGTTTAACAGCGAGCTGTATATCGGTGCCCTGGTGGCGGTGCTGGCCCTCCAGATCCTATCCAGCGCCCTGCTGCTGGGACTGCACATTCCCCCAGTGAGTGCGGCACAACGGGCTAGCGACACCCGACCGTTGAGGCAGATCATGCGGCAGCCTCGCTTTATGGTGGCGACCCTGGGCAGCACCATCAGCTACGGCATCATGGTGTTTGTGATGACGGCGACGCCCCTGGCCATGGCGGCGGAACAGCATTCCTTTGGCCAGACGGCGACGGTGATTCAGTGGCATGTGTTTGGCATGTTTGCCCCGTCCTTTGTGACGGGCTGGCTGATTCAGCGGTGGGGGGTGTTGAGCATCATTCAAACCGGGGCGGTGTTATCCCTGGGCTGTATGGGGCTAAACCTGGCGGGTACGAGTTTTGAGCACTTTGCGATCGCCCTGCTGCTCCTGGGCATCGGCTGGAATTTTATGTACGTGGGCTCCACCACCCTGCTGACCGAAACCCACACCCCCACCGAAAAGGGCAAGGTGCAGGCCGCCCACGACTTTTTGGTGTTTAGCTTTGTGGCGTTGATGACGCTACTCTCGGGGCGGGTGTTTGAACGCTTTAGCTGGACAGCGCTCAACCAGATCAGCTGGCCCCTGGTGTTGGCGGCTTTTATCGCAGTGCTCTGGCTCCAGCAAAATCAACTCCGCCGCCAACGCCCGGGTCAGGTGAGCTAGAGAAGGAGTGCTGCGAGAGAAAACCTGGCTGCTGGGACAGATTAACCTGCATATCCCTTAGGGCAAGATAACGATGTAGCCTGATTCTAAATGCTGTATGGATCAACTGAAATATTGATGCCGCTAGCGCTCTCACCAGTCTGCCACTGACCTATCGGAAGTCACGATGAGCAAACCAGAAAATCCCGTAGCCGTTGTGGCAGCAGAGGTGCCACAACGAACCAAACCATCAAACTATCCAGAACCGTTCGCCGCTCGCATGGCAGGGCGAGCAAAGCGCCCCCTCGGTGACTGGTTTGGTCTGGCAAACTTTGGGGTCAACCTGACCACGCTTTTGCCCGGGGCTGGGTCTGCCTTGCGACACGCCCATACCCAACAAGATGAGTTTATCTACATCCTGAGCGGTCATCCCCTACTGATCACCGACGCCGGAGAAATGCAGCTCTCCCCAGGCATGTGCGCTGGGTTTAAGGCGGGTACCGGCAACGCGCACCAGTTGATCAACCGCACCAGTGAAGTCGTGCAGTATCTGGAGGTGGGCGATCGCAGCCCAGGCGATGCGGCCCTATACCCTGACGATGACTTGCAGGCGGTTCTTGTCGAAGGCAAATGGCAGTTTACCCACAGAGATGGCTCCCCCTATTGACCACAGCGCCCATCCAAAACCTCCAAAGGTTCGATAGACTGACCCGAAAAGCCATCACCACATCAGGCCTACAATCCGATCGCAACCCGCAACCGCTGCTGCTGCTGCCGTAGGTGCTGGTTGCAGAGGGCCGGCTGCAACCGCTCCACCAGTTCATCGGCTTCGTCGATCAGCAAATTGAGCAGGGGTTCGGCCTCAGCCTGGCGCAAAATCTCGCCCATGCGCTGGGCCGCCGCCGGGTCAAGGGCCGGGCGCAGGGCCAGCTGGCAGTATTCATAGACCATGGGCCGATGGGCCAGGATGCTCGCCAGCCATTCATCGCAGTCGGACATGGGAAGTCTCCTATCGCTGTAGTCACCAACCCAACTCAAAACCCAGCGGCGGCACAGCAGCACAGCGGTGTCCACCTGCAACCCAGGCGTGCTCTCTCTGACGTCGGGCAAACCAGGGTTAGTTCCTGATGGATCAGTGTACCCACCACCGCTGTCGTGACCTTGTTGTGATGAAGCCTGGGTAAGGATGACCCGGTTAATTTAAAGCCATCACGAGACTCGCTCTAGGCCGCCACCAGCGCCTGCACCAGGCTGTGGAACAGGGGCAGGCCATCGACCCCGCCCAGCAGCGCATCGGCGGCCCGCTCCGGGTGGGGCATCAGGCCCAGCACGTTGCCCGCTTTGTTGCAGATGCCCGCAATATTGCTGAGCGAACCGTTGGGGTTGTGGGCCCCATCGGTTGAGCCCGCCGGGCTGCTGTAGCGAAAGACGATCTGTTGGTTAGTCTCTAGCTCGGCCAGGGTGGCCTCGTCGGCGTAGTAGCAGCCCTCACCGTGGGCGATGGGCAGGGTGATCACCTGGCCGGGGCTATAGCCCGCCGTCCACAACAGGTCGGTACGCTCAACCCGCAGGGGCACGCGATCGCAGATAAACCGCATATCCCGATTGCGCACCAGCGCCCCCGGCAGCAGCCCCACCTCGGTCAAAATCTGAAAGCCATTGCAGATACCCAGCACCGGCTTGCCCGCCTGGGCGTGCTCCACGGTGGCCCTCATGGCGGGGGAGAAACGGGCGATCGCCCCACAGCGCAGGTAGTCGCCGTAGCTAAAGCCCCCCGGCACCACCACCACATCGATATCGCCCAGGTCGCTGTCTTCGTGCCAGACCATGCGGGTGGGCTGAGCGAGAATGTCGCGGGTGACGTAGGCCACATCGCGATCGCAGTTGGCTCCAGGGAAGACAATAACGCCAAATTTCATGGAGGGGAGAGGGAGTAAGGGATAGGAGCGTTCTGGATGGGTGGGGGGGAGTTGAATCGGCCAATGTAAGCCTTACAACTCAAAATTAAAAGTTCAAAATTAAAAGTTCAAAAGCCTCAAGCTGTTGCCAGGGTTTGTAGCTCGAAGCGATAGTTCTCAATCACCGGGTTAGCCAACAGCTGATCGCACATGCGATCGAGCTGCTCAGATGCGGCCGCTTCGGTCTCCGCCTCTAGCGTCAGCTCGATGTACTTGCCAATGCGAATCGGTCCCACATTGGTATAGCCCATGTGGGCGAGACCAGACTGCACCGCCGTGCCAGCGGGATCTAAGACCGATGGGCGCAGGGTGACGTAGATGCGGGCGCTGTAGTGGGGCACGGCTGACTCCAGGGACGGCTGAAAATGCGGATTTGTCGGCAATCAACATCCTACCGTATCGCCCGGTTGATAAAATTGAGACACAACACGTGAGCGAGCATGGTACGACGCACCCGCAGCCAAGAAAAAGTTCTGACCGTCCTAAAAGGTTTGAACAAGCCCATTTCGGCCCAAGCCCTTTACGTTGAAATGCGGCAAGAGGGCAAAACCATGGGGTTAGCAACGGTCTACCGGGCGCTCGATGCCCTCAAGCTGGAAGGGGCCGTACAAATGCGCACCCTGCCCTCGGGGGAAGCCCTCTACAGCCTGCCCCAGGAAGACCGTCACCATCTCACCTGCCTCCAGTGCGGCAACACCATCGCCATTGACCAGTGCCCCGTCCACGACCTCGAACGACAGCTCCACAAGGCCCACGAATTCAAAATTTTCTACCACACCCTGGAGTTTTTTGGCCTGTGTCCCCGCTGCCAGGGCAGCCTATCCACCACCGAAGCCCCCGTTTCCTAAAGACCTGAGAGATGGATTGGACACCGGTCTCCATTAGCGTTGGCGCGGTTATGGGTGCCCTAGGGCGCCACTATGCCAACCAGTTTTGGCTGGCCCGTCGGGGCACGGGCTTTCCCTACGGAACACTATTTGTGAATGTGACAGGGGCCTTGATGATTGGCTTCATCGCCACCGAGCTAGAGCAGGCCGTCAATGCGCCCCCGCAGGTTTACAGTGCCCTGGTGGTGGGCGGTTTGGGGGCTTACACCACCTTTTCCAGCTACATCCTCGACATCGAGACTCTGCGGCGGCAGGGCAGCCAGGGGGTGACCCTACTCTACGGCCTAGGCACTCCCGTGCTCGGGTTAGGGGGGGTGGAGATGGGGCATTGGCTGGCCACCTGGCTCCAGCGCTGATTTTAGGCGGAGTGATTTAGGGTATCTGAGCTCGACCCAGGTGCTGGGCTAGTGCCATGCCTGCCCGTAGGCACAGCAGACCCAGCAGTAGGCTGCCTAGCCAGTAGAATCCAGCTATCCACCACTGGCGGGTTTCGGCCAGATTGGCCACCTCTAGTTCGTAGGAAGAAAACGTGGTGAAGGCACCCAAAAACCCGGTCACCACCGCCAGCCTGATTGCCGGGCTGAGGGTGAACTGGCTGAGAGTAATGGTCACAAAGAATCCCAGCCCAAAGCAGCCCAGGAGATTTACCACCAGGGTGCCGAGGGGGAAGTCGGTGACCCCGGTAAGGTGAACCAGCGCACCGCCGAGATAGTAGCGACTGAGCGCCCCCGGTATAGCCCCCAAACTGACCGCCAACGGGGCTCTCCATCTAGGCAACGTCATGGAATGCTGATCCTTAGGGGAATGTGAGAATTAACAGCCTATTCACGCAGCTCCTGTACTATCCACCTAGGTAGGGTAGGAAGATGACGACCGAAATTTAATGTTTGGTGGTCATTTTAGTTTAGGCAACCTCGTTTATAAGGGCCCGAGCCGTTGCCTAATTTACCTGAGGTTTCTCGGTAGGATACTACAGGTTTGCTCGTCGTCGGTTTGGCCTAACCCAAGTAAGGGGCCGCAACGGTTCATCGAATCATCAATGGATTAGTAGGGAGTAGTAGTCATGGTTGCAATTACATCGGTTCACAGCAGGCAAATTCTCGACTCGCGGGGCAATCCCACGGTTGAGGTAGACGTGGTGCTGGAGAATGGGGCCAAGGGTCGGGCTGGTGTCCCTTCTGGGGCTTCTACGGGGATTCGCGAAGCGCTTGAACTGCGGGATGGCGACCAGGCCGTCTACGGCGGCAAGGGAGTGCTCAAGGCCGTTGCCAATGTCAACGACGCCATTGCCCCGGCGATCAAGGGCATGGATGCGATGGATCTAGCGGCGGTTGACCACAAAATGCTGGCCCTAGATGGCACCGACAACAAGGGCAACCTGGGTGCTAACGCCATCCTGGGGGTGTCGATGGCCGTGGCCCGCGCCGCCTCTGTCGCCGCCGATGTGCCCCTCTACGTGCATTTGGGCGGCCCCGACTCGGTGCTGTTGCCGGTGCCCTGCTTCAACATCATCAACGGCGGTGCCCACGCCGACAACAGCGTCGACTTTCAAGAATTTATGGTGGCTCCGGTGGGGGCTCCTACCTTTTCTGAGGCGATGCGCTACGGCGCTGAGGTCTACCACGCCCTCAAGGCGGTGCTCAAAGAGTCGGGCTACAGCACCGCCATTGGCGACGAGGGTGGCTTTGCCCCCAACCTGAAGAGCAATGTGGAGGCCATTGAGGTCATTCTCAAGGGCATTGAGAAGGCCGGTCTGCGGCCGGGGGATGACATGGCGATCGCCCTCGACCCAGCAGTCAGTGAGCTGTACCAGGAGGACGGCAGCTACCTGTTCTACAAGTCCGACAACAGCCGCAAGTCCACCGAAGACATGATTGCTCTGTGGGAAAGCTGGGCTAGCCAGTTCCCCATTGTGTCCATTGAAGACGGCCTGGGCGAACAAGACTGGGAAGGCTGGAAGGTGCTGACCCAGCGGCTGGGCGATCGCGTCCAGCTGGTGGGCGATGACCTCTTCGTCACTAACCCCGCCATCATTGCTCAGGGCATCAAGGATGGCGTCGCCAACTCTACTCTGATCAAGGTCAACCAGATCGGCTCCATTACCGAGACCCTGGAGGCGATCAAAATGTCCCACGATGCAGGCTATACCTGCATGGTCAGCCACCGCTCCGGCGAAACCCCCGACGACTTCATCGCCGACCTGGTGGTGGCCTGCATGACCGGGCAAATCAAGTCCGGGGCCCCCTGCCGGGGCGAGCGCCTGGCCAAGTACAACCAGCTCCTGCGCATTGAAGAGGAGCTGGGCGCTAGGGCCAAGTATGCGGGCATCGACACCTTTAAGCGCAAGGCGCTGGTGTAGGGATAGCCTAGGGGCGCTGGGGAACGATCTCGGTGCCCCTAGGTTATCCCCGTGACCGGAAACTCTCGCCGCTGGTTGCTCTCCGCCTCGGCATTCACGGCGCGGCGGTAGGTGTCGACGATATGGTTAGGCAAAATATCGCCGGCCTGACTTAGAAACGACCAGTCCTCGCCCACATGCACAAACTCAGCCCGCAGCTTGGTGGGCGGCATCATCGGAATGGTGTCGGCCAGGTTGGTGATGCGAAAGCTATTGGGCAGAATTTTGGCATAGCTTTTGGCAAATGTGGGATCACCAACCCGAGGGCTGGCATAGACATAGGCCCGGAGATGGGGCTGAAGGGCGGGCACCGCCAGGGCAATATCCATTGCCAGCACCGTGGCCAGGGCTGCCCCCAGGCTGTGCCCCGACACGTAGCAGGGCTTGGTGGGGTTAATCTGCTTCACCGCGTCTACAGCCAGAGGGTTGATAATGCTGTCGGCAATGCGGCGAAAGCCACTGTGAATATTGCCCAGACTTTCGCCCGTGTTGGGGTCGAGGTAGGGCTGCTGCACCGCATAGATATTGCCGACCCACTCGGCGGTGCGCTGGGTACCCCGAAATACCAAAATGCTGTCGTCGTCTGACTCCAGCAAAAAGCCGTAGAACACCTCAATTGTGCGCCCTACCTTCACCGCCGCCGTCACCCCAGTGCGAATGGCGTCTTCGGTCTGGGCCAGACTTTCCTCCAGGGCGGTGGGGTCATCCATTAGGGTGGGGTCGTCCAGCACCTGCTGGGGCACCTGCAGCTCAATTTTGTCGTTGACCTGGCGCTCTTTGCCCCTAAAATTGGCCACCAGACGGTATTTATCAAGGCTGGGGCTGTAGTCCAGCAGCTGTTGCAGGTTGCCGTCGTAGCTGGGGTCATTGCGTCCGGTAATGTACTGCTGGGTGGCTAGACGACTGAGCAAAATCAGCCGCTTCGAGATCTCACGACTGTAGGGAATCGGTGGTGACGGGAAGACCGCCGAAGCCTGAATGGCCTGAAATTCTTCCACCATGCGGGTGTCGCCGGTCACCGCCGCCTGGATGATGTCGTCGGGGTCGTAGAACTCGGCAGCGTAGGCATCAATGGCGGCCTGACGAGCTTCGGCCCGCTCGCGGCGGACATACTCGGTGCCCAGGGTGGCGGCGGTGCCCGCAGCAACCCCCCCCAGCAAAAAATGACGACGCTTAACCTTATCCATACTCCGTGCTCCGAATGCTGTGTACCAAGAGGGCTAAGAATCCTGCGGGTCTGAAGTCAGTAGGTTGGGGAAGGCCTTTCTCAGGGCAGTGAGGTCAGGGCGCTTTTGGCTGGTGTAGAACTGATTGGTCGACTGTCCGGCAATCCAAGTGGCGGTGGCAAACCCAGCCGCCTTGGCAAAGGCCCCGACATAGGGAATCACCACGCCCAGGCCAATCAGCGTGACCCAGGCTAAAAAGCCCCCCAACACCGCCGCTATAAAGCCAAACAGATTCCCCACCACCGCCAGTACGCCCTGGCCCCGAGGCCGTCCCCAGTAATTGCGAATATCCCACACCATTTTGAGAATCAAGCCCAATACCACCACCAGCTTGATCTCTAGGGAACCGCCTCCGCGCAGGGGAATGAGGCCCACGATGGCCGCCCCCATGGCGTAGTCAAAAATCAGCCGCCGCACATCGCCCTCGCGGCCAATCAGGGCCGCCATGCCCGTCAGAGTAGAGTTGATCGAGCTGGTGACGGGGATCGCGGTTAGACGCTGCTTGGCCAGAGCCTGCGCGATCTCAGGCGAAAACCCAAAGGTCGATCGCAGCTTGGCCAGCAGGGCCGATTCCTGGGCATCAATGCCTTTAGATCTGACAATGGCGTGGGCTCCACGGTAAACCTGCTGCTGTAGATCGGGCGTGGTGATTTGCCCCAGCTGCTGGTCAACATGGGGCGGTTCTCTGAGCAGGCTCTCGGGAGTCACCCCAGGCGGCAAGGGAGAGAAGGTGCTGAGGGCAGCTAGAAACGCCTCAAACTCAGCTGGAGTCGGGTCGCCGTTGAGCTGGGCCACCGCCGCTAGGGCGTTGAGGCAGGCCAGTTTTTCGGAGTCTGGGTTAGACATGGGAGGAAGGTGGGGTGTTCAAGGGGTTGAGAGCTTAGCTTTAGGGGCGGAGTTTTGCAGCGGAGTTTTGAGTCGGCAACTCAACTATTAAATCTGATTCAGGCGGGGTTATTGGCCCTCTCCCCCCTGCGTCTTTTCCCGCCCTGGTTGGTGCCAGGGTTGGAGAAGAACCGCCGCTGGGGTAGGCGGGCTTTGCCGCCGAGGGCATAGATCCAGACCATCACCACAGCCCAGTGCAGGAAGACAATCAGCCAGAGGGAGCCGGTGATCCAATACAGGCCGGTGAGTAGAAGCCCCAGCCAGCCGACCAGGGTGAGGAAGCGGCGATCGCCCAGGGTATCTGCCGCCGCCCTGTAGACCGTTTTGCCCAACACCCAGTGGTACAGCAGGTAGAGAACCAGACTGACGATCGCCCAAAACAGCCAGCGCCCCCCGGCTATGCCTTCGCCGGGGTGGGGTAGCAGCATGACCCGAAAGATCACCTCTTCCACCAGGGCGGGCACAAACCACACCCGCAGGGCATCAAAGGCAAAGGCTAGGGGGTTGCCAATGGCCGTCTGCCGCACTAAGAACCCGTTGTTGCGGCCCCAGGGAATGGCGATCGCCCCATAGATGGCCAGGGCCCCCAGGCTGAGCAAAACCCAGGGCCAGGTCGGCCCCACGGCAAAGGCATCAGCAAAGCGCTGCACCACCCGACCCAGCACCGGAATGCCGCCAAAAATAGTCGTAGGCGGAATCGGTTCAATGCGGGGATCGTTGCCGCCCAACATATTGGAGCGCAGGAACCAGAGCTGGGCTCCGTGGCGCAAAAAGGTTCGCGCCACGGCATCGTGACCCCAGCGGGGCATCATGGTTTGCCAGCTCAGCGCCCCGCTAAACAGCCCCTTGTTGTTGCTAAAGGTGCCCGCCGGGGCGATCCCCGCCAGCGTCTCGGCGTTGTTCTGCCAGTCGGGGCGAATCACCCCGTAGGGGGTCAGCAGAGCCTCGAGATCCTGGCCCAGGGCGACAAACTGGCGGGCCCGAACCGCCGTTGCACTGTCGGGATGTTCCCGAATCCACTCCACCACGGCAGGGTTGGTCTCAATCTGCCGCCGCACCTGCTGCATGGCGATGAATAGCGCCTGGTTCGAGTCCTGCACGCAGGAGGTGGCGGGGGTGACGCCCGCGACGCCGGTACCGTCGCCGGTGCGGTAGCGGGCCGCCATCACCTGGGTTTGAATCAGCAGCTCTCGAAACAGCGAAATGGTGGTGTCGCCAAACCGAAACGGGGTAATAAACGAGTCGAGCTTTACCAGCACATCTGACACCGGCCGCAGCCCCAGCCAGCCCCGCTGCATATCGCCCATGTAGTCGGCCCAGTCGTGGGTGCCCGACACAATGCCGCCGGAATTGTGGGCGTAGACCTGCTGATACTGAATATCGAACTGGAGCTCGTTAGCGATCGGCTCACGCACCACCCGGGCCAGACCGTAGGCAAAGTGGCCAGTAACCGTGCCCGCCGGGGCAAATTCCTTATTCTCGCCGCCGATGCCACCAAACAGGTGAATCACCAGGGCGTAGTCACCCTCCTGCCACCGGGCCCGGGCCGCATCGGAACTACCGCCATTGGGGCTGACCAGTACCCGCTGGAGGGTGCCCTTGCGCCGGGGGGTATCGCGCCAGTTCTGGCGATCGATGTACTGTAGCCCTGGCTCTAGGCCGATCACCACCTGGTCGGGCTGGAGCTGAAACAGGGCGCGGGGCTTGAGCGACTGCACCGTAAACACCCCGCTGGCATCGCGGGCACCGTAGATGTACCAGCCCGCTTCCCCGGCTGGAGAATTCTCCAGATCCTGGAGGTTAGAGAAAAAGCGCTCCCCCTTCGCCATCGGCTGTTGGGGAATGCGAACGGTGCCGGTGGGGCCGGTAAAGGCTTGACTGGCCGTATCGTAGAACTGGACCTGGAAAAACTCAGAGGGGCAGGGGGCAGGGGCCGGACATTCGGTGGGAAGCGGCATGGTGATGTTGGGATCGGGCCCCAGCAGTTTGACCAGGCCATACTCGTGTCCGGTAATTTGAATCGGCTCGAGCCCGGTTTGCAGCACCGGTTGGCCGCCCTGGGTGGTCAGTTCGGCCTCCACCAGCCGCACGGTCACGTCGTCCTTGGGTCGCGCCCCCGCTAGGGATTGCATGGGGCCGACCTGCTTACGCCCGTTCAGCCGCACTGGCACCAGGTTGCCATTGGCTAAAAAGTTCTCGGCCTGTTGGCTAAAGGTAATGTCTTGGGTGACGGTTTTAACGTAGCGATCGTTGCCCTCAGTGGGCTTCCAGGTCAGCTTAATGGTTTGCCCCACCAGATCGGGGGCTCCTGCCCCGCCGTGCCAGACCTCAAACCAGGCCCAATCGCCAGGGTCGGTGGCGTAGTCTTGCTCGCTGGGCAAGATCAGCCGCCCAGACCATTCGCCGTTGGGGCGCAGGGCCGCGGCACTGGGCAGCGGCTTCACCGGGTAGGTGTCGATCTGGTTGAAGGGCTGCGCCTGGGCGATCGCATAGTTTGAGTTGGGCACATCAACGGCGGTGCTGCTCGTCAACGTACCCAGCAGCACCAGGGCCAAGACCGCCAGGGCCAGCGCGCTACTCCGCCACCAGCGACTGTAGCGAAAACCTACATTAAACCAAGACAAAAAACGTAGCATGGGTCGGCCATATACCAGGGCAGGAATGTGGTTTTGAAAGGGCGATGAGGCAATTACGCAGGTCTAAATTGGGAATTACTGGCAAAAGTCACTTTACTCATGCGAAAAATCCACGCATTCCCGTCCATCAGGTAGATGGGGTTGTCAGGCTCTTGGCCCCAGGTGCCCAGGGTGCAATCTATGCCAAATGCCAGAGCTAATTGGCGTTTACGGTTCCAGCCTCTCTTCTATCAAAAGGATCTAAGGCATTTGTAAAGATGGCCAACTAACTGCCTGAGATTCGCAGGCCTCACACCTGCTCAAGCATGATCGCCACTTCGGTCGGATTATCCTGGGTGATCACCGGATAGGCCGTCGTGCTGGTCCAGCGGAGCTGATCGCCGTAGAAAATTTGAGCCCGCACCACGTAACGGTTCTGGGGTTGAATCTGGTCAGGTTCATAGGTGAGGGTAAAGGCAATCGGTACCTGCTGCCCGGCAGTTTCGATGGTTTGCTCAGCCACCACCGTTGAGGGGGCATCAGCCCGGCTGACATCTTCCAGCCTCACCACCAGAATCGCATCTGAGGGCAGGGCGATGCGCTGACGGTAGCTGACGGTACCCGATACGGTTGCCGCTTTATAGATGGACTGGTCTTCTTTAATTGTCTCCAGCACCGCAATATCGGCCATGGTCATCGGGTCTACCGCCAGCGGGTCGGCGGAGAGCACCACCAGATCCGCCAGTTTGCCAGTTTCCAGGGTGCCTTTGTGGTCTTCTTCGAAGTACTGCCAGGCGGCATCGGCGGTGATCGCCCGCAGGGCTTCAAAGGCAGTGATGCGCTGGTCAAAGCCCAGGGGTTGCCCCGAAGATGTCACCCGATTCACCGCAGCGGCAGCCACCGGCAACATGCCAATCCCGGCGATGGGGGCATCGTGGTGCAGGGTGAATTTCATGTTCCGGTTCAGGGCTGACTTGGCCGGACTAATGCGATCAGCCCGGTCTGGCCCCAGGAAAATGTCGCGGTGGCGATCGCCCCAGTAGGTGATGTGGATGGGAAAAAAGGAGGGCACTAACCCCTGGGCCGCCGCAAAATCGAGCTGGTCTTCCCGAATCGTTTGGGCATGGATGATGGTAGTGCGCAGCTCAGGGCGAGGGCTGTCGCCGCGTACCGTGGCCACTGCGTCAAGCAAAATATCAGTCGCCCCATCGCCGTTGGTGTGAACCAGTATGGGCACATTGACAGCATCGCAGCGCTGCACCCAGTCAATCACTTCCGCCAGCTGCATGTTG
The DNA here is from genome assembly GCA_041739575.1 of Nodosilinea sp. Taxonomy (GTDB): domain Bacteria; phylum Cyanobacteriota; class Cyanobacteriia; order Phormidesmidales; family Phormidesmidaceae; genus Nodosilinea. The sequence goes on from JBGSNT010000193.1 coordinate 19,034, forward strand.
GCATAGCCCTGGTAATCGTTACCAGCTTCGGCTTCGGCTTCTAGGCCATTCAAGTCGCTGTCAGCGCTAACAAACATATGCTCGGCATTTTGGTCAGAGCATTTATCCGGCGTGGGGGCCGTGTTGCCCGGTTGTACATAATAGGGTTCAGACAAAAACGCCGTATAGCCCTGGAGTGAGCCATCCACGGCCAGTTTCAGCCCACCTCGCCGAAAGCGGAGGGAGGAACCGTTAGCGGCTTTCAACTGGTCTAGATCGGCTCTAATTTGCGCCAGGGTGGCATCATCCGATGCCTTGTAGAGGGGAAACGCAACCACATCAATGGGTAGTTTGCCGGATTCTGCCATGGCCTCTAGCAACGCGACCCCGCCCTTGCCCGAAGCTCCATCCTGAGCGGTGGTAATGCCAGCCGCCGCATAGTATTTCAACCCGGCCTCCAGCAGTTCCATGGCCTTTTCGGGGCTGGGGGTGGGGAGTAGAGCCACAACCGGTAACATCCCCAGCTCCTCCAACACGCCGTTGGGCTCGGTGCTGCCCGGTTGCCGTTGAATGCGCCCCCCTTCGGGATCGGGGGTGTCGGCGGTAATCCCTGCTTGCTCTAATAACAGGCTGTTGCAAGCACACAGGTGGTTAGAAATATGCACCAGCAGAATGGGATGCTCGGTGGAGACGGCATCTAGGTCTTCTTTAAGGGGATGGCGCATGCCTGCGGGAGCGGTGTCATCGTAGCCCCAGCCGATCACCATGGTGCCGGGGGCCGGGTTTGTCGCCTCGATGTACTCCCGCATGATGCGTTGGATGTCTTCAATGGTCTTGACTTTGCCAATGGGGTAGGGGTCGAGGTTGGCTACCGCAAATTTGGCCGACTGCATCACCACATGGGAGTGGGGATCGATGAACCCTGGCATCAGACAGTTCCCCGCTAGGTCTACCATTTCGGTATTGGGGCCTTGGAGGGACTGCATCGAATCTAGACTGCCCGTGGCCATAATTTTGCCCCCTTTGACCGCCAGGGCCTCGACCCGATCGCCATCGGCCACCATGGTGACAATCGGCCCGCCAAAGTAGATAGTATCCGCCATGTCACCGACAGCGGCTCCCCCCATCTGTCCTGCCATCGTTGCAGTCTGACCGGTAGACGCACTGCCCCCAGCGGTCATGTAGTGGGTGGATGCGAGCAGCCCAGCGGTGCCCATGGAAAGTTTCAGAAAGTTCCGCCGCTGAACGAGTTGATGGCCAGCGGCTTCCAGCGTATCGGCCAAAAAGGAGGAACAGCCGCAGCCAAATGTGGCGAGAGATTTGACGCTAATCATCGCGAATTTCCTTGAGATCAAAGTGGGCGGTAAAGGATGGGCTGTCGCGTTCGAGCAATCTACATGGAGCAAGGTTTTGATACGCCAAGGCAGGCGATGACGCACCGGCAGCAAATTAAACTGATTGGTCTTTCAGCTGTCGGCCCAGCCCAGCAGGTTGGCTATCTGCAAACCCAGCGTTACTGGGTTAAACGGCTTGGCAATGACGCCTGCGATCGCCATCTCGCTATAGACCTTAAAATCTGCTGGCATCACCTTTGAGGTCAGCAAAACCATTGGAATGTCTTGGATACGTGGGTCAGCCTTGAGCTGACGGTACAGACTCAGCCCACCCTCCAGGGCCAGTTCCAGCACAATGCAGTCCCATGGACTAGCCGTAGCCACGTCCAGGGCGTACTTTCCGTCCGTTGTTGCAACGTACCACCCGCTAAAAAGTTCCAGGCTGTAGCGCACTAGAGTTGAAATATCAGAGTCATCGTCAATGTATAAAATCTGACTAATCTGAGGCTTCAGATCAGTCATTTCTCGCAGTAGTTCGGCGTGCATAGTCATAGTTTCCCAACTCAAAGCCTCTCCAGCCCAAAACCCTCTTTAGCATTACGTTGCCCGTTAGCAGGCGGCAGGGAAAACACCTAATCTGAGAGGGTTAGCAATCCGAGCATAGGGATAAATCTGGGTCGCGACTATACGAAAATTGCAGGTTCACAAGAGTTATCAAGCCAGCTCTTCCAAAAGATTTAGGATTTTGTCATATAGCCAAATCTGATTGCCCGCGACTACAAACAGATGTTTGGCGAACTGCCTCGGCATACGCTACAGCGGGGGTGATCGGTAGGTCGCCGCCGGTGGTAGATCCTCTGAGGTCAAGATCAGGGTAGACCTCCAGAAAACAGCGTCGTCGTCTGCTGGTCTGGATTGTTCAGGGTGGTTTCAGGGTCTCAAGGTTTCTCTAGCATGGCCCTTGTCTTACCCT
>JBGSNT010000311.1:0-8380 GCA_041739575.1 Nodosilinea sp.
CTCTTTGGCCATCCGTTTCCTGACCTCTTTGAGTCTGTCTTGAGTACCTTTACCGAGTTACCTATGCCTAGAAGGTCTTCTTCGTCACAACGCTCCAATCCCTGGCACAGTCAACCTGTCCCGGCTTAAGTTGATACCCCGGTAATAGAACACAAGGAATCATTGCGACAACCCCCCAATCAGGCATTTGAGGATAGCTGTCACAGCGTATAGCTGGTTCCCCTGTCGGGTAGAGAGAGTAAATTTATGGCTGGCCCACCCTCGATCATCCCGTTTTCGGGGGTTAAACGCTCAGGGGCCGATCGCATCCTTAATATCTCCGACCAGCTCGTCGATCGCCTCGGTGGTCGTATTCCAGGCGCACATCAGCCGCACCCCGCCATTGCCAATGAAGGTGTAGAACTGCCAGCCCCGGCGGTGCAGGTCATCAATTAAGGCCTGGGGCATTTGCACAAACACCCCGTTGGCCTGGCGCGGAAACAGGAGTCTGAGCTCGGGGATGTCGCTCAACTGCTGCTCCAGGTAGGCGGCCATGCCGTTGGCGTGGGCGGCATTGCGCAGCCAGGCCCCGGTCTCCAGCAGCCCCAGCCAGGGGGCCGAAATAAACCGCATCTTTGAGCACAGCTGCCCCGCCTGCTTGCAGCGGTAGGCAAAGTCCTCCGCCAGGGCGCGGTCAAAGAACAGAATTGCCTCGCCAATGCCCATGCCGTTTTTGGTGCCGCAGCAGCACAGCACATCTATGCCGGATTTCCAGGTTATATCCGCCGGGGTTTTGCCCGAGGCCACCAGGGCATTGGCAAAGCGGGCTCCATCCATGTGCACCTTGAGGCCATGGTGACGGGCTAAATTGGTCAGGGCCGTCAGCTCATCGGTGGTGTAGAGGGTGCCCACTTCGGTGGCCTGGGTGAGGCTGATCACCTTGGGTTTGGGGTAGTGAATGTCGGTGCGTTTGGTAATCAGCCGCTCCACATCGGCGGGGTCGAGCTTGCCCTGGTCGCCCTGGGCCAGCAGCAGCTTAGAGCCGTTGCTGGCAAACTCGGGGGCGCCGCATTCGTCGGTTTCTACGTGGGCCAGCTCGTGGCAAATCACGCTGTGGTAAGACTGGCACAGCGAGGCTAGGGTGAGGGAGTTGGCTGCGGTACCGTTAAAGACAAAGAATACTTCGCAGTCGGCCTCAAAAATCTCCCGAAAGCGATCGGCGGCCTTTTGGGTCCACGTATCATCGCCGTAGGCGGGCACATCTCCCTGGTTGGCCTTGAGCAGGTAGTCTAGGGCCTCGGGGCAGATGCCGGAATAGTTATCGCTGGCAAACTGGAGCGGGCGGGTGGCGGCGGGCGAGGTGGTGAGCATGGCGGTAGGGGCTTGACAGGGGCTAAGTTGTCTTGAGGATAGCGCGGGCGACCGGGAGCAAGGGCTGACTGGGCCGCAAGGGCAGTCGGATGGAATAAAGCCCTGGGCCGGGATCGAGTAAGATTGGGGGGCTTATGGACGCATCAAACCGCAACGGGATTAGGAATTGGGCTATGGGGCGGAGGGCTGGCTGGTTTTGGCTAATGACAGCGATGGCCGGGGCGATCCTGGCGCTGGATGGCGGGGCCCTAGATCCCCTGGGGGGGTACCCAGCCCAGGCCCAGGAGGGGGGCACTATCACGCTGCAATCGGACGTTCAAGAGGCCAACTCGGCCACGGGCATCATTACTGCGCGGGGCAATGTGCAGATCGACTACCCCAGCCGTCGCATTCAGGCGACCTCGGCCCAGGCCGACTACTACAGCAATGAGCAGCGGATTGTCCTCAGTGGCAATGTGGTGGTCACCCAGGAGGGCAACACTCTACGGGCGGAAGTCGTCACCTACCTGATCGAAGAGGATCGGTTTGTGGCTACCCCCCGCCCCAACGAGCAGGTCGAGGCGGTCTACAATCTGCCTGCGGCTGAGCCTGCCCCAGGGGCTGCGGCGACGGGGCCTCGCCCCCAGGCTCCCAGGCCCCCGGTCGTGCTGGATGTCAGCCCGGTGGTTGGTGCTCCAGCGGCGGGATCTTCAACGCCTCTGCAGAACTAGGTTTGACGCTAGTCCCTCCGCTGTTAAGCCTGGGCTTTGGTAGAATCTTTGCAGCTTTGCTCGTTGTTTAGGCCCCAGCGCGCTTTGAAAATCGTACTTGACAACGTTCAAAAGACCTATGGCAAGCGCCAGGTGGTCAATCGCGTTAGCCTTTCGGTGGCCCAGGGCGAGATTGTTGGCCTTTTGGGGCCGAACGGGGCGGGTAAAACCACCACGTTCTACATGGCCACGGGGCTGGAGCGGCCCGACGGTGGCAAGGTCTGCCTCGATCAGATCGACATTACCGATTTGCCCATGCACCAGCGGGCTCGGCTGGGTATTGGCTACCTGGCCCAGGAGCCGAGTATTTTTCGCCAACTGTCGGTGGCTGACAATATTTTGCTGGTGATGCAGCAGACGCGGGTGCCGCCCGACGAGTACGGCGATCGCCTGCAAGACCTGCTCAAAGAATTTCGCCTGGAGAAGGTGGCCAATACCCTGGGCATTCAGGTGTCGGGGGGCGAGCGGCGGCGGACAGAATTGGCGCGATCGCTGGCCTCGGGTCCCGAAGGCCCGAGCTTTTTGTTTTTGGATGAGCCCTTTGCCGGGGTAGACCCCATCGCCGTGGCCGAAATCCAGGAGATTGTGGCTAAACTGCGCGATCGCGACATGGGCATTTTGATTACCGATCACAACGTGCGCGAAACCCTGCGGATTATCGATCGCGCCTACATCATGAGCGACGGCCAAATTTTGGCCTCCGGCAACGCCGACGACCTCTCCAGCAATCCCCTGGTGCGAGAGCACTACCTGGGCAAAGATTTTGCCATCTAAACCTGGGACAGACACCTAGGTCTGCCCCTACCGATTCATCCGTCCACCCCTTCCCCCCCTTCCCCATGGCCTCAGCCTCCTCCCCCAGCTATACCTCTCCCCGCCTGCGATCGCCCCTGATCACCGTGATGGATCGCTACATCGCCAAAGAGCTCACCATGCCATTTCTCTTTGGGGTGGGGGCCTTTTCCTCCATCGGCATTTCCGTGGGGGCGCTGTTTGAGCTAATTCGCCGCATCACCGAGTCGGGGCTTTCTATTACCCTGGCGGTGCAGATTTTTGTGCTCAAGCTGCCCGAGTTCATCGTGCTGGCCTTTCCCATGTCGACGCTGCTGGCCACCATGATGACCTATAGTCGATTCTCCAGCGATAGCGAGCTGATTGCCCTGCGGGGGGTGGGGGTCAGCATTCGCCGCATTATTGCTCCGGCGGTGGTGTTGAGTTTATTGGTGACGGGCCTCACCTTTGTGTTTAACGAGTTGATCACCCCCGCCGCCAACTACCGGGCCGCCATTACCCTTGAGCGGGCCCTGAAGTCGGAGCGGCCCCCCTTTCAAGAGCGGAACATTTTTTACCAGGAGTTTCAGCCCGCCGCTGACGACCCAAATGCCCAGGAACTTAAGCGCCAGTTCTACGCTCGCCGCTTTGACGGCACCACCATGTACGGGCTGACCATTATCGACTTTTCCCAGGCAGGGCTGAACCAGGTGGTCAGCGCCGAGTCGGCCAACTGGGATGTGGCCAAAAATTCCTGGACCTTCTACAACGGCACCATCTACGTGGTCGCCCCCGATGGCTCCTTTCGCAACATCATTACCTTTGAAACCCAGGAGCTGCAGCTGCCTCGGACGCCGCTGGATCTGGCCAGTCGCACCAAAAACGACACCGAAATGAATATCGCCGAGGCCACCCAACAGTTGGAACTGGTGCGCAAAGGCGGCGACGAAAAGGCCATTCGCCGCTGGCAAATTCGCATTCAGCAGAAGTATGCTCTGCCCTTTGTGTGTGTGGTGTTTGGCCTGGTGGGGTCTTCGATCGGGGTGCTGCCCCAGCGCACCAGCCGCGCCACCAGCTTTGGCGTCAGTATTGTGATTATTTTTGGCTACTACCTGCTGTCCTTTGTCACCAATGCCATGGGAGAGGTAGGGGTGCTGTCGCCCTTGATGGCGGCCTGGCTGCCCACTATGCTAGGGCTGGCGATCGGTATCTATTTGCTGCTGCGGGCGTCTAAGTAGGGCGAAGCCCGCCCCTAGGTTGGGTAACTATCGCCAACTTAGGGAGTTTCTGGAAAAGAAGATACCCAAAGGTAGGGGCGCAGGGCCTGCGCCCTTGAAAGGAAGCCAGATTCTCGGGTATTTTCGTTGCCATAATAATTCCTACGCCGCAGTCCACCAGAGCAGTGCTCGAGGTCAAAGCACCAGGGGATTGCCCCGGTTCGTAAAGATGACCGTCTCAATGTTCCAGTCGGGCTGGTGGATGAGGGTTTCCTTGAGGCTGCCCAGCAGCGCTTTTTGTTCGCACACCGAAAGCGACTGCAGCACCCGGCGCGAGTCTCGGGCTACGCGCAGATCGATGGTGACAGTTTTGGTCTCGAGGTCGTAGGTGGCCCGGTAGCCGGAGAGGGTGAGATCGGGGATAGTTTGCTCCGCCAGAATCAGGGCGACGGTACCTTCCATACTCTGGGGGCGAGGCACCTGAATGGGCTCGGCCTGGTAGGTTTCGCAGCGGTTGTCTAGGGTGTAGAGGTCGACGGCGACCGGGTCGGCTGGTACCACCAGGCGGCGGCCTTTGGCTTGCAGAATGCGGTGCGCGGCTAGGAAAGCATGGCTAGGAAAGGGATTTGTGGTTAAAAATTGGGGCGTGGCCGCCGCCGCAACTTGGGCTGGTTCCTCAGGGTTAGGGTTTCCATGGGTAGGTTCCCCGCCAGGTTCCCCAGAGCCAGGTTCCCCAGGGGCAGGTTCCCCAGGGGCAGGTTCCCCAGGACTAGGTTCCCCAACGGCAGAGACCGCAGCGGGAGGTGAGGGGGAGGGGCTGGCTGACGCTGGCGCGGGATCGCTGTTCCTGATCGCCTGACCGCTACAGCCCCCCACCAGGGCCAGCATAGCCACGGCAACTACCCCAAAGCCCCAGGGCCAGGTATGGTGATGACGGTATTGAACTGGGTTTAGGCAACGGGTCATGGTAAGCGCTCCCTGGCATCGACGACACGTGCTGTCGCTGGCTGATTTTACGGCGGCGGAGTTTGAAACGGTAATGGCAACTGCGGTGAGCTTTTGGCAGGTGCTGTCGCGGCGTACCCGCAAGGTGCCAGCCCTACAGGGGGTAGTGGTGACCAACATGTTTTTTGAGCCCTCGACGCGCACCCGCAGTAGCTTTGAGCTGGCCGCCAAGCGCCTGTCGGCGGATGTCCTCAATTTTGCCCCCGGCACCTCGTCTATTACCAAGGGTGAGACCATTCTAGACACCGCCAAGACCTATCTGGCTATGGGTACCAACCTGATGGTAATTCGCCACCAGGAGGCGGGGGTGCCGGGGGCGATCGCCGCCGAGATGGATCGGCTACAAACGGGGGTCGGCGTGCTCAATGGGGGCGACGGGCTCCATGCCCACCCCTCCCAGGCCCTGTTAGATCTATTCACGCTGGGGATGACCCTAAATCCGGATCAACCTACAGCGGCGTTGCTAGCGGGCAAAAAAATTGCCCTGGTGGGCGACATTCTGCACTCGCGGGTGGCTCGATCTAACCTCTGGTGCCTCACCGCCTGTGGGGCAGAGGTGCATCTGGCGGCCCCGCCGACCCTGCTGCCACCGGGTTTTGCCGATGCCTTCATGGCTCAATCGCCCATAGACATTCCCCGCGCCATTACCCAGCACAGCACCCTATCTCCCGCCCTAGAGGGGGCCGATTTTGTCATGACCCTGCGGCTGCAAAAGGAGCGCATGACCCAGCACCTGCTGCCCAGCCTGCGGGAGTACCACCAGGGGTTTGGCATCACGCGCGATCGCCTCAGGGGCTGTCGGCCCAGCGTCAAGGTGCTGCACCCGGGGCCGGTGAATCGCGGCGTCGAAATTAGCTCCGACCTGATGGATGACCCTCAGCTGAGCCTGATCGGTGATCAGGTCACCAGCGGTGTCGCCGTCCGCATGGCCCTGCTGTACCTGATGGGAGTGGGGGAGAAGGGGGTGAGGGAGTAGGGGAGTAGGGGAGTGCTGGATTTTGAGGGTTGAGTTAAAGCAGCAAACCCCATCACCCCATTACCCCATCACCCGTCTGCACCCTAAACCCCGGATCACTCGTTTCTCGGGCAAAATAGCGGCCCATCATACCGTAGCTAATCAGGCCGACCCACTCCCGTAGGACTAAAAACTGGCGATGCTTGAAGTCTAGGGTGGGGGGTATTGGGCTGGGATGGGGGGTAACCTGGAAGCCCAGGCTGCGGAAGGTCAGCAGCGATCGCGCCATGTGGGGAGGGTCAGTCACCAAAATCAGCCGCCTAATGCCTCGGGGTTGGAGTAGCGCTGCCGTAAACAGAGCATTTTCGTTAGTAGTGGCTGAGCAGGGTTCTCCCTCAATGGCTGCGGCTGGAACCCCTGCCACCTGAAGCATCTGGCCGATTTCGGTCGCATCGCCGCGACCGCTGGCAAAGATCAGCGGTGCCCGTTGCTGCTGCCACAACTCTGTCGCGACCTGCACTCGGCTGGGGCGAAAGTCTCCCCCCCGACCCAAAATAACAACGGCATCGGCTGGCAGTCCGTTATCCGCCGGTATCAGCAAAGCCAATCCTTTGCTGCCGATCTGGCCGCCTAGGGGCGAAAAGCCCAGGCTATACAGCAGCAACAGCAGCACTCCCGCCAGGCTAGCCTGACGCTTCCATAGCCAGGTTCTAAACACCCATGGGGCAGCGATTAGAATTGCCAGAAACGGTAGCACCAGCCGGGGCTGCACCAGTACATTAAACAGACGCCAGCTTAAGCTCGCCCAATGGGCCGCAGGGGTCACCTGACAAGCCGATATATCAACCACGGGATACCTCCGCCTGGGTCAAGACTGAAGACGTTGACTGTTGACTCTATAATGCGAGGCAATGGCAAGGAAAGATGTCTGCCCCAATACGCGAAGTAGCTATCAGTCTGTTTCACGATCGGGCTTCACCCTAGCCTCTGCTTTGACTGGGTTCTTAACGTAACCGTTCATTACGGTAGACGAAGAATCATTAAACGATTGCCTTACTCGATCGCACCTCACCATCTCTTTATGCAGCTTGCCACCTCTTTCCCCCCCGACACCGCTACAGCTGACAGTTTGCGGATGACCTTTGCTCCCCTTTCCCTAGAGGAGGTCTATGCCGCCGCAGACAACTCTGCCAATGGCGCCATTGTGGTGATGAGTGGCATGGTGCGCGACAACAGCGAGGGCAAGGCCGTGGTGGCGCTGGAATACCAGGCCTACGAACCGATGGCCCTGGAGGTGTTCAAGCAGATTGTGAGCCAAATTCGAGCCACCTGGCCCGATGCCACCCGCGTGGTCATTCACCACCGCACGGGTAAGCTGGCGGTGGGCGACATTAGCGTGCTGGTGGCGGTGGGCTGCCCCCACCGGGCCGAAGCGTTTGCGGCCTGTCAGTATGCGATCGATACCCTCAAACACAATGCCCCGATCTGGAAGAAAGAGCACTGGATAGATGGCTCGACCAGCTGGGTCAGTATTGGCAGTTGTGAAGAAGAGGGGTAAGCACTCCCCATCCCAGGGATACGGGCTAGAGCTGCAAAGATTTGGTGAGCGGCGTCAAAAAAATCTAGGGCTTTGTCATAGTCGCTCTCTGCTAGGTGACCAAAGTGCTCTCTCAGATCCAGACGGGCGGGCTCTGAAACAACAATCCTAGGCATCGCGCTGGCTCTGGTGGCTCTCGATCAGGTCGAGCCGCTCTTGCTCCCACCAGTCGTCGGTGGCTGCGCTGCTTTCCCCTCGATCTAGGCTGTCTAGCCCATCGATGAGCAAGCTGTTTAGAGATTCTTTAGCCTGTCGCCGTTGCTGGTTGAGCAGCACCAGGGCAAGGAAATAGTCATAAGCGGAGGCATAGCCGCTTTTGGCGATTTTCAAGCCTTTACAAGCCGCCAAGCGGATTTAGAGGGGGATGCCGCTCAGCTGGAGCGGTAGTGCCAGCAGCGCTAGGGCTGGATCGAGATGTTGCAGGCGGGGAAACTCCCTTTACTGATTACTGACGACCTGCTGGTCAGTCTGCGACGCCAATAAACCCCTAAACTACCTCGTAGCGTAGGCTCACGGTTGCCCAGCGATCGTGGTGAAGGGCGTAGTAATCGGTGGTGGGGGTGTCGGTGCTTAAATCTTGTAGCAGAGTCTGGGCCAGTTTAAGCGGTTGGGCCACTGGCCGAAAGCCCGTGGCTAGGGACGGGGGATTTTTGCTCAGCACCGCTCGACAGCGATCGAAGGGGCGGGTGTTGAAAATAATGTGGGACTCTACCCAACTGGCGGTTCCCGGCATGGC
>JBGSNT010000128.1:0-69126 GCA_041739575.1 Nodosilinea sp.
GCCGAGTTGGGGCCAAACAAAATGCCTGCCGGGTTGAGCAGGTAGAGGTTGGCGCTGCTGCCGCTGACCTGTAGCAGACCGTTAATGACCGAGGCATTGCCCCCGGTGATGCGACCCAAAATATTTTGCACCGAGGGGTCAGTCAAGAAGTTGGCCACCTCCGTTGCAGTCAGCCCAAACTGCTCAAAACTGTGGAACAGGTTGGCCCCATCGCCTGAGAGGGTACCGCCCGTAATCTGGTAGGTCGAGCCGTCGGGCATGACCAGGGTGCCAGTGCCATCGGCGGCAGGAACGATCGACTGGGCCAGGGCGGGGGCGGCGAGGGCGGCCCAGAGGAGAGTGAGGATGAGCAGGGGGGAGCGCATGGGGGTGTAGGGGCGAGTGGTGGATGGGTAGGGGCAGACCCACGTGTCTGCCCAGGGGTATTGGGTCGGTGGAATGGCTTATCCGGCGGGCGGGGTGTCGCAACTGTCGAGCTCGTCGGTAGGGGCAATGCCGAGCTGCTGGGCTTTTTCTAGCAGTTCAATACGGGATTTGACCTGGTTGGCTCGGATGCTATTGTTGGCCGACTCGTAGCTAAACTGGGCTTGACGCAGCTGGGGCAGGGCGGCATCGATATCGTTTTGCAGCACATCCAGTTCGCCCAGACCCTCCAGGGCGATCGCCTGCCAGAGGTCGTCGTCGGGAGCCAGTTCTAGCACCAGGCTATACTGCTCGGCGGCCAGGGCGTTGAGCCCCGCAAAACTGTAGAGGTCACCTAGGGCAAGGGCAATGGTGGGGGTGGGGTCGATAGCCGCCTGGGTCGCAAGGGTATCGATGGCGGCGTCGAGCATTTGGTAGGCCAGGTAGACTTGGGCCGTGGCCAGGGCTCGTTCTTCGGGGGAGAGGTCTGCCGAGTTGATGCTGGCCAAGTCGGCTTCCAGGCGCGATCGCGTTTCTGGGAACAGCACCGCAAATCCGGCAATGGCGCAGCCCGCGTCTAGATCTGAAGACACCCCCTGGTCAGTTATCACCTCCACAGAGTAAAACGACTCCGGAGCCAGGGGCGGATTGCCACCGTAGAACACCGACGCTTCAGCGGTAGTAGTTTCCCATACCACCCGCTGCCGTCCACCGTTGGCATCTTGCCACTGCCATAGCCGCACGGTGTAGCTGTCTACCCCCGCCACCGGGTTCCAGCGAATAGTGAACTGGTCCCTAACTATGAAGGCGTTGCGGGGGGTAATGATGTAGGGCACCGTGGCGTCGAACCCACCGGCTAAGCGCCCGGCTCGCACACCACCGCCCTGTTGGCGGTTAGGGGCCCGCCCGCCTCGGTTTTCTCGTCCGCCCACCAAAAAATCAAACACCCCAGCCTGGGCTGGCAAGGGGGGCGGCAGCACCAGCAGCGCCATGCCCAGTAGCCCAGCTACAGGCAGGGGAATCTTCAGGACAACTCGTAGCAAAGCGTTTAGGGCAGGACGGTTCAGGAATGACGCCATAGTCAGAAGTCAGAAAGGGGCACTTCAGAAAAGAGGTTATACGTAAGAGACTAGGGAGTAGGAAAACAGGGGATACCCAGGTGAAAAATTTTGAATTTTGAATGGTTACCCTCCCCATTACCCCACTAGGGATTGCGTACCCGATGACTGAGGTAGGCCACCAACCCCGCCGTGCCGAACCCCGCTACCAGGGCTGGAACCAGCGGCAGCCAGCCACCGGCTAAGGTCAAGACTGCGTAGCTAAGACCCACCAACAGCACCACGGATGCCGCTGCCCCTAGGACGAGCAACCAGGGCCGCACGACCCGACGGGTTACCAGACCCCCGATCAAGGCCCACAGGCCAATCCACAGGGTTTCGGCCCACACTGGCCACCACCACAGCAGTTTGCGACCCTCCAGGGCGGCACTCACCAACTGGCTGATCATTTGGCCATGGACCACGACCCCCGTCAGTTCCCCTTGGGGCGTATTGTAGGAGTCGGCATTGCGATCGGTAAGGTCTTTGTAGCCAATTAGCACAATTCGCCCTTTTACCAGGGATGGGTCAACCTGCCCTGTCATCACCTCCTGGAGCGTAACCTGGGGGGCAAACTGGTTGGGATCTCCGTCATGGGTACGGTAGTTCACTAGGGTCTGGTAACCGTTGAAGTTGTCTCGCCACAGGGGGGTATAGCCGCCCGTTTGGCTGGTCAGAATTCCCCCCGCCCATAGTTGGGGAACGCGCACCGGCCCAAAGGCCATGTCCTGGATGCCCCCCTCCGGCAAAAAGGGATCCCTGTAGGCGATGCCCTTGCCCTCCAGATAGTGCTGGGCCAGACGCAGGCTAAAGGCATCGGGGGTGTCGCAGGTGGGAGGGTCGGCCTCGTGTTTGAGATAGTGGCGGCGAACGAAGTTATTGTCATCGATCGCAAAGTCGTTGAACCCGACTTGGCGGCTGGGTAGTTCGGGGGGCTGCTCTACCCCGTTGTCTTGGTAAGTGGCTTTGCAGATACCAAAAAAGTTGTCGCTTTGCCGCAGCCGGGCCGCTAGGGCTGGGGCAGCGGCAAAATCGCGATAAAAATCTAAGCCAATTATCGCCGGGTCATAGGCCGAAAGGGTGGCCAGAACCTCCTCCAGCGCCTGATCGGGAATGGTGCCCAACCCCGGCTGGTAGCGGCCTTCCTTGATCTGCTTTCGCAGCCAATCGCCGCTGGTTTCGTCGACGGCCACAATCAGCAGGTGGGGGTCCTGGGGTTCGCTGGGGCGATGGCGCATCAGGGTATCGTAGGCGGCAAGCTCTAGCGGCTGTAGGGCTCCGACTAGCCGCAGGGTAGCTACCACCAGAGTGGTGGCTAGGCTGGCTAGACCCACGGAGCGCAGCTTGACCTTGCGGAAGGGCAGCTGGCGACTAGCTCCTAGGTAGTCGAGCTGGACCTGGGTGGCAGCGGGCACCTTGCCCTCCGTCTGGGCCAGCCAGGTGTTGGCCTGGTCGAAGGCTCTGCCCCGCAGCAGCAGGCTGGCTTCCCGCCCGGCATTGTCCCACTCTAGGGCCCGTACCAGCAGCCGGGTGTGCCGATCGACATGGTCAGCATCGCTCTCTAGAATGCGATATAGCTCACCAAAGTTAGAGGAATAGTCGCCCTCGTGGTTTTGGAAATTGACCACGGAGCAGCCGACCAGGGCCGGCGGCAGGGTGTCGCGGGGCATCGGCCCATTCGATACCGCAATGATTCGCTTTTGCAGGGTCTTGGCATAGCCCAGGTCAGCCAGGCAGCGCGGATTTTCCAGACAGTGGGAAGAGACTACCACCAGGCAGTTTTGGGAATTTTCTAGGGACTCGTCTACCATGGCCAGTACATCGCTGGTGCCTACCCCGGTAGATTGATCGAACCAGGTGCTTTTGCTTTGCAGCTGCAGGGTGGCGTTAAGGCGACGGGCAAAGTCTAGATCGGCGGGGTCGGCAATCAGAAAGACATCTAGGGTCTGGCTGGTGGGCTGAGTCAGGCTCTCGGCGACAAACTGGGCCTGAAGGTCAACCGGGGCGTAGCGGAGCCGGGGCTGGGCTGCCTTAAGCCAGGTCTGGGCCTGGCTTAGCTCTCTGCCCCGCAGCAGCACGCTGGAGTTACGCCGCTGCCGTTCCCATTTGAGGGCCGCCACCAGCAGCAGTTTGTGGGTGCGAAGATAGGCGGTATCCCGCCGCAGGGTGGCGATCAGCTCATGGCTGCCGGTCTGCTGGGCCAGCGGTCTCTCCGCGTGGATATCCATCAGCTGCAGGTTATGCAGCGCCCCCGGCAGCTTGCCCCCATCGAGGGTCTCGGTTAAGACCGGAATCACCCGTTTATTGAGGCTGAGGGCGTAGTTGAGTTCCTCTAGGCAGCGGGCCGACTGGACCGACCTCGCCGACAGCAGGTAGACGAAATTATCGGCCCCCTCAATTCCCTGGGCAATGGCGGTTTGAATGCGATCGCCCGTAGCCAGGTCCTGCTGCCAATCCCACACCGTAAACCCGGCCCGCATGAGGTAGTACCGGATGCGGCTGCTGAGCAAGGTCGAAGGTTTTGGCAAATCCGTCTCTGGGCCGGGCTGGGGGTGAGGGTTGTGATAGTCGATCTCAGCCTCGTCGTAGCAAAGAAAAACCTGGGCTAACCGGTTGTCTGCATGCTTGGTGCTGCTGGTAATAAACTCCCCGTGCAGATCGGTGGCCTGGCAAAAGGGTGGGTTATCCTCAAAGGCTTGCCTAAGCCAGGTCTCTGCCGCTTCGCGGGTGGCCCCCGTCAGAAAATAGCGCGACTGCCGCTGGTTCTGCATCCAGGTCAGGGCCTTAACCAGATACTCGGTGTGCTGATGCACAAAGACCTTGCGGTCTTCCATGGTGTCCACCAGCTGGGTCAGGTACTGGTCGGGGTCATCAATGCCGTCTCTGCAGTTGATCCGATTGAGCTTGGCAATGCTGGGATGAATGTTGCGGCTGCCGGAGTGCAGCCCCTTGGCCTGGTACTCGAGCCAGTCGCATTCGCTGCCCTGGGGGTGGCGCTGCTGCCAGGTATCGCGGCCAATCTGCCCCACATGCATGAGGGGAATAATGCGCTTGTGGTAGCGCAGCGCCTGCTCGAGCTCCTCGGTGCAGTAGCGCGAGTTGACCGAATGGGGGCTGATGATAAAAATTAGGTTGTGGCATTTTTCAATGCTTCTGTCGATGTGGGTCTGGTAGTTGACCGCAAAGGGAATGTCGGTTTGGTCGAGCCAAACGCTGTAGCCCAACTCCTTCAGCCGCTGGTGCAGCGCCACGGCAAAGTCTTTGCTATCGATCCGCCCGTAGGAAATAAACGCGTCTTGCAACTGCATGGCTAAAACCGGTAGCGAATGTCGAAGTAGACCCTGAGCCCAGACGGGAAATCGGTCGGCAGTTCATCCAGCGCAATCAGAGGCACTCCAAAATCAACTCGGGCATCCAGGTTTTTCAGAGGGGCCATGGCTACCCCCAGCCCTGCACCTAGCATAAAGTTCTGATTCAGGGGGGCAAGGTCAGAGTTACTGGCCCACACGTAGCCGATGTCCAAAAACGGTCTGAGGCCGAGCAGGGATGAACCATCCTCCTCCCGCAGCAGGGTAATTTGATCTTCTACCGAAAAGCGCAGGCCGTTATCCCCAAACCGCTGGTTTTGATAGTAGCCCCGCACCGACTGATCGCCACCGATAAAAAACTGTTCTGACCCCAGCAGGCTGTCGGGGGTGAGCTGAATACTCCCCTGCATCAGCAGCTGGTGATTGGGACCGAGGGTCTGCAACCGCTGCACCTGACCCTGCCAGCTGAAAAATTCACCGCTGGGGAAGGGGCTGGGTCGGGTCGTGGCATCGAACAACCCGGTGCCCAGACGAAACTGAGACTGCACGCCCCAGGCTCCGTTGGGGTCGCGCCGCAGGTAGTCTTGGCCAAAGCTAAACACGCTGGTCACCGTGGGCGGTGCAATGAAGCCCCCCAGCAGGGTAGACCCGTTGCGATAGCGAAACCCCACAGAAAGCGCTAGCTCTTCCTGTGGGGTGCGCATCAGGGGCTGCCGGAACTGGACCTCGTAGCTATCGGTGGAGCCCCGCGTGCCGAGTTCAAAGGCGGGGTCGGTGGGGTCGGTAATGGTGTAGCTGCTGGGGCTAGCCCGCAGCAGCAGGGTGCCTGACCTGGGGTTGAGGGGCACCAGGTAGGCCAGCTCGTAGGCGTAGGAGCCGCCGGTGGTAGAGCGGTAGACCGAGGCCAACAGGCGATCGCCCCACCCCGCCAGGTTTTGATATTGCAGGGTGGCCCCGGTGCGATATTCGCCGACGCTGGGGGGAGAGAGGGTATCAAACCCCAGGCTGCCGCTGAAGGCGGGAGCTTCTGTCACCTGCACTACCAAGATGCTGCTATTGGGGGACTGCCCCGGGCGCAAGCTGGCTTCCACATTGTCAAAGAGAGGGTCGCGCTGCAGCAGCCGGAGCTGATTCTCTAGGCGGTTCTGGTTGAGGGGGCGAATGCCAGCCAGGGCGATGCGCTGCTGTACGTAGGTCACCAGGCGATCGGTGCCCACCACGCGAATCTCCTCTAGGCTGCCTTCAATCACCTCCAGCCTGACCACTCCTGTCCGCACCTCTGCCTGGGGCGGCAGCACCGCATCGGAGGTAATGTAGCCCGCATTCAGGTAGAGCTGGGTGACGGCATCGGCCGCGCCCTGGAGCTCTTCAAGGGTGAGGGTGCGCCCTTCAAAGGGGGCTACGACTTCGGCCAGCACCTCAGGACTAAATACCGTGCTGTCCTCCACCAGAATGGTTTGCACTTCGATGAGCTCCGCCGGGATCGGTAGCTCCGCCGGGACGATCTCCCCTGGGGAAGGATTGGGAGAGACTGGTTCGGAGTCGGCGGCTTCTTTCAGGAGGAAGGTCGCTGGGGTGAGGGGCTTTGGGATGGCTGCTGCCGTGTACCCTACCTCGGCAGTGCCCTGAAGTAGCCCGGCTATAGCAACGATACCCAAACATCGGAACCCCATGATAAGCCCGTGATTCGTTAGTAAATACACCCAGGCAAGTTCGGAGTCGGCAGGTTTTTTACCAACAGAACACCAAATTTAGGCGTGGGTTAGGTTTATTAAACTATCCCACGAAAAATTTAGCTCATTCCGCTCCCATACCCTGACTGGCAATCGCCTAGGAGCACGGCGGAGCAGAAACTATTTTGGGCAAGGGAATCGAGAACCTCTGGCCGCGTAGAGATAGCCACTATAGGTAGCTGGCAGCACCAATCGGCTGAAACCTCGAACCTCTTAGCCTCATCACTTTAATTAAGAGGTCTCTCACGGAACTTTCACGCCCGCCTTAACCAGCACCTTTACTATTCCTAAAGGGGAGGTTAAGCTTATATTAAGGAATTTTCTAAAGAGACGACGACCTGATAGCGGTGGTTGGGTTCAGATGCTTACCCAGCTGAAAGCTGCGTGACACATGTTTGCTCAGTAACCTCAGGCTGTTAATCCAGTTTTGCCGACCTTGTTTTGTAGTATTTCAGAACGCCTTGCCCCATGAAAGCAAATTACCCCCTGGCCAAGCAGTTTTTAATCTTATTGCTAATCACAGATAGTGCCTTTTGGGTAATTCATTTTCTCTTGGTATATACCCCTTTTATTTCTAACTGGATGTTCGGTCTAGGGACGGATCGAGGATATGCTGAATTCTTCCAATATATTAAATTTTTCTGGATTTCGATTCTTCTATTCTACTTGGGCCTAGTGGAGGGAAGACTATACTTTATCTGGTCTTTATTTTTCGGCGTGCTGTTGATGGACGATAGTCTGTCTATCCATGAAAAAGTGGGTGAACTTTTGGCTGAACGCTTCAACTGGTCAGGCTGGATGTTTCTAAGGGCTGTTGACTTTGGAGAGATAGCCTATGCCTTGTTTATGGCCGGCATCTTGCTTGGCGTGATGCTGCTGGCTCTTAAACAAGGATCGATTGAATTTAGACGCTTTAGTCAAAGAACGTTTGGGCTACTTTTGATTTTGGCGTTCTTTGCCGTAGTAGTAGACATGATTCACGTTATTGCTGGCAACCTGCCTCCCCCGTTCGGCGATCGCATTTCCAATCTTTTATTGATGGTTGAAGACGGGGGAGAAATGATGGTGGTGAGCTTTATTCTCTGTCATTCTTTTGTTCAACTCTCTGTGGCTGAGTTGAACAAAAGCCTACGACAACCAAGCCATATCCAGGTTTGAGCAGTATCTTGGGCTAGATCGATCTAGTTCAGCTTGCTGTAATCTATCCTGAGTTTAAGGATAACTATAACAAGGGTTTTCATGTCTGCGGTTGGTGTTCAAATAAGTGGGAGCTCAAGGTGGGCTTAGTCCTGGGCAGGTTGGTTACTCACTATTTCTCGGACTCGGTAGATGGGCCGCTGCTGCGATTCGTGGTACGTCCGCATCAGCAGCTCGGCCAGTAGGCCAAAGCTAAACAGCTGAATGCCGGCCAGCAGCAGCACCACGGCGAGGACAAGAAGGGGGCGATCGCCGATATCCTGGTCGGCCAAAATCTTCACCAGGGTGAGATAGATGCCCAGGGCGATGCCGGCCGCCATCGACACCAGCCCCAGGCTGCCAAAGACATGCATGGGCCGGGTGAGGAATTTTTTCATGAAGTAGACGGTGAGCATGTCCATCACCACGCGCAGGGTTCGACCCAGGCCGTATTTGCTGGTGCCAAAGCGGCGGGGATGGTGGTTGACGGGCATTTCGGTAATGCGTGCGCCTTCAATAAAGGCCAGGGCTGGCAGAAAGCGGTGCAGCTCGCCGTAGAGATTGAGGTCGTGGATGACTTCGGCCCGGTAAGCCTTGAGGGAACAGCCGTAGTCGTGCAGTTCTACGCCGGTCACGTTGCCGATCAGCCAGTTGGCAATTTTGGAGGGAATTAGCCGGGTGAGGGTGTTGTCCTGGCGGTTTTTGCGCCAGCCGCTGACCAGGTCGTAGCCCTGGTTGAGGCGATCGAGCAGGTGAGGGATATCGGCGGGGTCGTTTTGCAGATCGCCATCTAGGGTGATGATGACGCTGCCTAGGGCGTAGTCAAATCCGGCTGCCATGGCGGCGGTCTGGCCGTAGTTGCGCCGCAGCAGGACCGCCCGCAGCCGGGGATACTGCTGGGTTAGTTCGCGCAGGCGATCGCTCGACCCATCGGTGGAGCCGTCATCTACCCCAAGAATTTCGTAGGTGCAGCCCAGCTCCTCCAGCACCTGGGTCAGGGCCTCTAGCAGGGCAGGCAGGCTGTCGTACTCGTTGTACACCGGCACCACGACCGAAATGTCTACCGGCGAACGATCTGCCGGGGTAACCGGCACAGGGGCCGCAGAGCGAGGACGAATAGAGGATTGCATACAGCCACAGGTGAAGGGAAGACGCCAGGGAACCCTGACCCCAGTCTATAGCGCTGATTTAGCGCTGGGGTCTACCTGAGTGTATCGAAAAGTCTCTGGCTGAGGGTGGCCAGGGCCGCGCCCAGGGCTTCGGCCAGGGTATTCACCAGCCGATACAGGAGGACTGCACTCAGCACCGCCGCTGGGGAAAAGGTGCCCTGCAGCAGCCCCAGGGCGATCGCCTCAAATACCCCCACCCCGCCCGGCGCTCCGGGTACCACCAGACCGGCCAGCCAGGCCAGGCTAAAGGCACTGATGGTGGTGGGCCAGTCCGCCAGGGTCAGGGGCGTGACCGCGCTCAGCACCAGGACAAAGCCTACCCCCCGCAGCACCACGTAGCCCAGTTGCCCCGCCAGGGGTTTGAGGGGGTAGTGGCGAAGGCCATGGGCGCTAGGGGCGGAGGGGGCAGTGGTTGGGGCGGCGGGAGTGGGGGTTGCAGAAATTTTGAATTTTGAATTTTGAATTTTGAAGTCACCTGCCTCAGACGCCTTGGCTGCCTTTGATTGTCCCAGCCGCTTCACCATCGGGTTGAGGCGACGGGGGGCAAGGAGTTCTAAGATCACGCCCAACAGCCCCACTTGCCAGAGCCAGTATTGGGTGGGGGTCGCCATCCCAATCAGCAGCGCTACTACCAGGGCGGCAGCGGCCATCAGCAGGGGTTCTAGGGCTACCCCGACAATGGCGACCCCCCGATCTACCCCCCGCCCCTCCAGGGCATAGACTCGGCCAAAAAAATGCCAAACATTCCCCGGCAGATATTTCAATAGGTTGGTTTGCAGGTACACCAGGGTGGTCCAGCCACCCCGGATCGGCTGCTGCAAAGCCTGGAGGGCCCAGCTCCACACCCAGCCCGACCAGGCATGGGCAGCCAGGGTGACCCCCAGGGCTGCCAGCACCAGGCTCCAGCCCCCCGCATCGATGCGGATGGCGCTCACCGCGACCCAGTTGTGCACCAGCGTGAAGCCGAGAAAGGCCAGGGTGGTGCCGACCACCACCCAACGCCCCAACGCCTTGAGCCGAGCGGGCCAGGCCGCCTTAAACTTCATTTACCTTCGACCACCGCTGACTCCGTCGCTGCATCCTATCTGGGCGTACTCCGGCCCGATTGGGCTGAACCTTTGCCTGGACTATAGCGCGCCCCTGGGGCAATAGCTGGTCATCACCCGACCTGGGCGGCGGAGTTGGGCGTGGTAGGCGGCGCTAACCGGGTCAGCCAGATCCGCCAGGCTGTCGATGCCGATGCCGTTGCGCCCCTGGTCAATGCCCGAGCTGTGAATGTAGCGGCCCTGCCCCAGATAGAGGGCGACGTGTTTGGTGCGTTCAGGGGTGCCAAAGAAAATTAGATCGCCAGGTTCCAGGTCCTCCCAGGCGATCGCCGCCGTAAACGCTTCCTGCTGGTAGGAGTCACGGGGTAGGCGAATGCCCGCCGAGGCAAAGGCGGTTTGCATCAGCCCAGAGCAGTCGTAGTTTGGCCCCAGGGTGCCCCCCCACAGGTAGGTGTTGGGGGTGTCCATGGCCCGGTGGGCAAAGGCAATCACCGCAGGTAGACGGGGGCAAATCGCCTGGCGATCGAGATAGATCGGCTGATAGCGCTGGCCCGCAGGCTCCAGAACAGCCACATCGGCCGGGCCAATCCAGCCCGGATAGTGGTCTTCGCAGAGGATGACGGCCCTTGCCCCAGCCACCTCACCGGCGGCCTGGGCCAACCGCAAATGCCGCCCCGCGGCGGCCTGGGTAACCAACCCTGCTAAGGCCTGAGTTTTGTAGAGGTTTAGGGGCTGACGACAGATATACTCGGCCCCCAAAGCATCTGGCCTAAACATCTCAGGAGTGGGCTCTAACCGTTGGCTCACTTTATCCTCCTGCACCCATCATTCTGCTGTGCTTAACCGTTCAGGTCTCCGGTCTGTCCATACGTCTTGCTGTTCTTTTAGGGTTCCGGTTTATCTCCGGAATTGCGCACATTGATGACCTTTTTCAGCACGTTAAACCAAAAGGTCGAGCCCATAGAAATGGCAAATCCGCTCACCAACCAGCCCAAAAATCGACGGGGCACAAAGGGAATAGGCCAATTTTCCTCCGCCGCCATCTGCTGCTGAACCACCATGTCGTTGTAGCCCAGGGGAAAGGGAATCTCCTTCAGGGCGTTATCGACCGCCGTCTGAACCTCCTGGAGATTTTGTTCCAGGTCGCCATCAGTGCTGGTCACGACCTGGTCGGCGGTTTGGGTAATCGAGTTGCGCAGCACTGGATCTACCGCCAGGCGGGTGGCAATGTGAAACGAGTCGGCATTGATAGCAATGGCGGTACCCACGCCAATCATCAGCGCCACCGCCTTGGCATTGCGCTTGTAGACCCCGGTGGCTCGCTCCATACCGCGATCAAACCACTTTTCCACTTCGTGGCCAAAATACTGCACTTCGTCACGGGCGGCATCGGCGGTGACTTCGACCTTGCGGGCGATCGCGGCCAGGCTGTTACGCAAAGCTGGCGTAATGGTAGCCTGCTCCAGGCGGCTAAGCATGGTCTGGGCTTCGGTATTGCCGCCCTGAGCCAGGGTACTGAGCTCACTGTAAATGGGGCTGCCGGCATCAAAGATATCTAGGAGCTGAGCCACGTTGGGCCGCAGCTTTCTGAGCAGGGCCTTCCGTTCGGCGGGAGTACTGGCCAACCCCCGTTTGATGTAGTCCAAGCGCCGCAAGAATGTTTCGGTGAGGGGATTATTTTCCGGCAGCACATCGCTGGCCATGCGAATAAACGCATCTAGGCAATCCACCAGCCGGTCCATACTTTCGTCCAGCAAGACCAGGCCAGCCCGAAAATCTTCAATGATTTGCCGAATGTTTTGCTCTAGGTACTGCAGCTCAGTACTGAGCAAAAATTCGTTGCCCGTGCTGGCCCTCAGGTCGCTGAGAATGTTGGTGACGGGCACCAGTATGCGATCGCGGGCAAATCCGTAGATGCGATCGTTGGCTACCACCTGCCACAGACGGCCCAACTGCATACGCTCCAGCAAACTGTTGGCAAACGCCTCCGAAGAAATGTAAGAGGGGCCACTGGTATTGCCCGCCCCAAACACATTGCGCTGCCCAGTAATGGCGCGATAAACACGGCCAATAAAGTGGGAAATGCGGCGAAACGAAGAGGCGATCGCCCCCTTTGCTTCCTGATCAAGACTTCGAATCCATGGGCTTTGATAGAGGGCATCAGCTAGGACCTGAGCCGAGGCCTCCTCTCCCCTTTCGTTACCGGCTAGCAGCACTTCAATCGACTGCTTCAGATGTTCGGCCCGCCATTGCAAAAGCGTGCCAATGATTTCCTGAATTTCGCTCGCCAGCAAACTCAAAACAAAAAAGATAAAGACCAGCCCTAGGGCGATGTCTAAAACTATAGGAAAGTTCATAGACTAACCATGCAATTTCGTACTCGTAGAACCTAACCGACCCGCTATCGGCTTGCCGCCAACGCCCTTTGTTTAAGCACTAAAAACAACTATCCAAGCAGCCAAAGGTGTCTGCGGACGGGGAAACACGGCTAACCGGGTAGCCCAGGGTGGAAAATGGCAATGGCACTAAAAAATGGGCGAACCAACCGACCATTAACCTGGCTCGCCTATTGTACTCAAGCAGTCCAAAAACGGATCATGCCGCCTGAAAACCTCTAGAGTTAGTCTATTCACAGCCCGACCTATTCGTCTTCGTCGTCCAGCACTGTACCCCCATCGCCCAACTGCTTTAGCCGTATGTGCTTGCGGCCCAGGGTAATTTCGAATTCATCGCCGGGCTGGAGACTCATCTGCTTGGTGTAGGTGGAACCAATCAACAGGTTGCCGTTAGACTGTACCGTAATGCGAAAGCTAGCGCTGCGCCCGCTGCGCCCATTGCCGTTTTGGGCGCTGTCGAGCTGAATCCCTTCCGCCTCAATCAGAGCGTTGCGAAACTTCATCATGTTCACCCGTGGACTACCCGCCTTGGTCAGGGTGTAATAACCACAGGCTTTTGCCTTATCTTCTTTACTCAGATCGTCGAGATCTTTTACCTTTTGCAGTAGTTCTTTGCCGGTCAGCTGTTCTACCTGAGTTGCGTTGGTCATTAACTCTATTCTCGTTCACAACGGTTGGCTTAAGACACTTTGAGCTGAGGCAGTAAAGCTGCCCTACCTAACTCTATTTCGATAACAACACGCCAAATGATACTACAGCAAAATAGATTTTTGCATTCTCTTTTTTGCTAGTCTTCCATCCCCGTAGTGGGGGCCGCAGTAGGAATTAAAACAGTCACCTTCCTAGCCCTTGTCCAAACCTTTGGAAGCAGGAAAAAAGACTTAGAACTTACCCCGTTACGACATCCTAATTAGGTCATAAATCCAGATCTGAAAGCATCCATCACTCCCCCTGCCTCAACCTCCCTGGGGGTAACGTTGCCCTGACATGCCGCCCGGGGCACCGCTCGGAGGGGGTTTAGCCGCCCCCCCAGTAGACAATAAGGACTTGCCTCCCCAGCCGAGATTGAAGAACCCTAACCCCTGACTCAGGAAATGGGGTTTTGACGGTCCTAGCCGATAATGGGAAAGCACGCTGGTGGGCAGCTTCCCCCAGGCACTGGGCTTCTTCCCCCATGAAATTAACGACTCGCGGCCATTACAGCGTTAAGGCCCTGCTAGACTTAACCCTGCATTCTCCTCAGCATCCGGTTTCTGTGCACACCATTGCCGATCGCCAGGGGTTGCCCCCCGCCTACCTAGAAAAGCTGCTGATCGACCTGCGGCGGGCCGGTGTTGTGGCCTCAGTGCGCGGTCCCCAGGGGGGCTACCGACTGGCCATGGCCCCCAGCCAAATTTCCCTGGGCCAAATTCTAGAGGCGGTGGGCGAACAGGTTGACCCGCTGCCCCGCCACAGTGCCCAGGCTGGCCAGGCCGAAGACTGGGTCACCTTTGCGGTGTGGAACCGCCTGTCTCAAAAGCTAAAGGAAGCCCTCTACAGTATTTCGCTAGAGGATCTATATTTTGACGCCCGTAGTTGGCAGGCCGCCCAGGGGGATGATGTCAGTTTTGTGGTTTAGCGCCCCCTGGTTTAGCGCCCTGGGGGCTAACTCGAACGGGGTTTACCAGGCTGCGGTGTTGGTGTTGGCCGCTGGGCTCGATCGCCTGGTGGGGGACCCCTGGGGCTGGCCCCACCCGGTGCAGGCCATGGGCCAGATGATTCACTGGGGGACCCAGGGCGGGTTTCGTCTCCGGCTGTCGCCCCTGGGGGAGCGGGGGCTGGGGGTGCTCCTCGGGCTGGGTGTCATTCTGGGTAGTGGAGCCCTGGGGTGGGGGGTGGTGCACCTGGCAGGCAGGCTTCATCCGGCGGTGGGTTTGTGCTGCGAGGTGGTGCTGTTGGCCAGCTGTTTGGCGGGGCGCAGCCTGCGACGGGCGGCAGGGGAGGTGCTGGAGCCCCTGGGGACCGGGGATATCGCTACCGCCAGAGACCGCCTGGGCCTCTACGTGGGCCGCGATACCGAACACCTAGATGAGGCGGAGATCCTGCGGGCGGTGCTAGAGACCGTCAGCGAAAACGCCACCGACGGCGTGCTGGCCCCGCTGTTCTATGCCCTGGTGGGGGCTTTTCTGCCGCTGGGAAGTGTGCCCCTGGCTCTGGCCTACAAAGGGGCGAGCACCCTCGATTCCATGATTGGCTACCGCACTGCCCCCTACACCGATCTGGGCTGGTTTAGCGCCCGCCTGGAGGATGTTCTGACCTGGCTGCCCTGCCGCCTGACGGTGTTGACCGTTGCGCTGCTGTCGGGGCGGCCACGGCAGGTGTGGGCGCTGTGCCGCCGCGATGCCCCTGCCGACCCCAGCCCCAACGCGGGGTGGAGCGAGGCGGCCTACGCCGCCGCCCTGGGGGTGCAGCTAGGGGGGCGCAACAGCTACCGCGGCCAGATCAGGGAGAAGCCGCTGCTGGGGGATGCCACCCAGGCGATTACGGCCGATCGCATCAGTCGCGCCCTGGCGCTCACCCGCTGGGCAACGGCGCTCTGGCTGGCCCTGGGGGTGAGCGCCCTGGTAGTTGTTTCCCCCTAGGGAGAGCTAGTCGTTGGCCCAGGTTTCGCGGGGGAACAGATCGCCGATGCGATCGCGCAGGAAGTAGTCGTACTCCTCCAGCTCCGCCTCGATGAAGGGCCATTCTCGCGCCGCAATGTAGCCGCACAGGGCGCAGATGGGCTGGCACCGGTCCAGAGTGCCGCAATCCACCAGCTGCCTGGCTTCGTCGCGAATGTCATCAATGGTGTAATGCCGGGTCAGGACCCGATCAGCGGCGGCGGTTGTCATGGCCTCAGCCCTCCAAAAACTAGGTGGCAATGGGACTATGGGCTTACTACCCACCCCCATAGTGCAACCCTCCCCATGGGGATCAAGGCGGCTGATGCGTATCTTTACCTTTGTTTACCTGGCGAAATAATGTAGCCTACTACACGGTTTTAGATCAATTACTCGACCTGGCTCTCCAACGCCGGGCTGATACTGAATCCTCCCTGGCTACCCACGATTGGGCTGGGCAAACACCGTTTGCCCCTACGCAATCCGCCTGTTTGGAATCAGGGCTATACGATTCGGATTTGGTATGACCTGGTGATTACTCAAAACACTCGCCCTATCGTTAGTTGGTCGTTCAGCTATAGATGTCGGGCTGAGGCTCGGATTGTGAAGCTTCGACGCTGCTGTGATGTCCCTGGGGTTGAGTCGTCTACCTGGGTCTGGCAAATACCTGGGTCCAGTAGGCGCGGCCAGCGTTGGTGGCGTACCCCACCCCCATTTCTGTAAAAGCGGGGTTGAGAATATTCTGACGATGGCCGGGGCTGTTCATCCAGGCGGTCATAACGGCGGCGGCGGTGGGCTGCCCCATGGCGACGTTTTCGCCAATGGTGGACCAGGTGTACTGGGTGGTGTCAATGCGCGATCGCATCGTCGAACCGTCGGACCCCGTGTGGCTCATGCGGCGACTGGTGGCCATATCCTGGGCGTGGCGCTGGGCGGCGGCGGTGAGTTTGTCGTTGAGCACCAGGGGCGGCGCGTTAACGCGCTGGCGTTCACCATTGACCAGGCGCAGCAGTTCCTGGTCGACGGTCAGGTCAGACTGGGCAGTCTGAGCAGCCTGGGCAATGGATGGGACAGCCGTTTGGGCCTCAGCCCCAGGGCTCAGCCCAGACCAGAGAGCTGGCAAAAGCGCCGTCAGCAGGGCTATAGAAAGGGCCTGAGCCCCTCGGCCCCCAATCCATGGGTGCATGGGTATTGTCCTCATCGTGGGGATGCAGCGCCTAGGGTAGACGCTCTTTACCCAGGACGGCGGCGGGCAGGCCCCGGTTCCGCACTCTGCGGTAGAGGAGACCTAGGTCGTGGCCCCCCTAGCGCGGGTTTTGGGCCATCAGCCGCTGTACGTCCTCGGCGTGGTACGAGCTGCGGGTAAGGGGCGACGACACCACCTGTAAAAACCCCTTCGCCTCGCCGGCCAAACGCCAGGCATCAAATTGGGCCGGGGTGACAAACTCCGCCACCGGCAGGTGCTTGGGCCCCGGCGACAGGTACTGCCCCAGGGTCAAAATGTCGCAGTCAACGGTACGCAGATCGTCCATCACCTGCTGAATTTCGGCATCGGTTTCGCCTAGCCCTACCATTAGACCCGACTTGGTATAGACCCAAGGGGCCAGTTCGCGGCTGCGCCGCAGCAGTTCGAGCGATCGCCCGTAGTCGCCCTGGGGCCTCACCCGGCGATAGAGCCGGGGCACAGTCTCCGTGTTGTGGTTGAGCACGTGGGGGCGAGCGGCCAAAATCGTCTCCAGCGCCTCCCAGTTGCCGCACAGGTCAGGAATTAGCACCTCAATGGTGGTGAGAGGACTCGTCTGCCGCACCGCCTCAATACAAGCCACAAACTGGCTAGCTCCCCCATCGGCCAGGTCGTCGCGGTTGACCGATGTAATTACCACGTGGCTCAGCTTCATGCGCTGCACCGACTCCGCCAGCCGCAGGGGCTCGGTGGAGTCGAGGGCCAGGGGCTTTTTCTCAAAATCAATATCGCAGTAGGGACAGGCGCGGGTGCAGGCGGGCCCCATAATCAAAAAGGTAGCTGTGCCAGCCTTAAAGCACTCCCCAATGTTGGGGCACGAGGCCTCTTCGCACACGGTGTTCAGGCCCAGATCCTGCAGAATTGCCTTGACTTCGCCAATGCGCTCCCACTGCGGGGCCTTTACCCGTAACCAATCTGGTTTTACCGCCACTGTCTCCCCCCGCTACTAGCTGAGCTTCAATCATATCAACCCCGCTCCCCCTTGATGGGGCGGCCTGGTTGCAGGAGAGCCTTGGGTGCTGAGGAGGTGTATCCCCCGCCCTAGGCCAGCAATCCTGAAACATCGCCCTCTAAAAATCGTCCCCTGAGACATCGCCCCCTCGGCCCCTCTGGAAAATCAAGATCGCAGTATGCTTGGGATGGGCGATGGTAAAACAACGACAACTCAATGACTGCCCCCTCACCCCTAAATCGCTGCTTTGCGGTGCTGTGTTACGGTTCCGCTATGCTGTTGGCCGCTGCAGCCTGGCAAGACCAGGTAGGGCCTCGCTGGCGGTTCGAAAGTCCTTTTGAGCGGATTCGACTGACTCGGGTAGTGCCGACCCTGACCCAGGCTCCAGAAACCCTGATGACCGCAAACATTCGGGTGGTGATTAGCCTCAGCCGGCGACGGCTAACGCTCTATCAAAACGACGAGGTGCTGGATGAGTTTTCGGTAGCTATCGGTCAGGATGACTGGGAAACTCCCCTGGGCGATTTTGCCGTTCGCGACATGCGCACCGCCCCAGTCTGGCAGCACCCCATCACCAAAGAATCCATTGGGCCTGGCCCCAGCAATCCCCTCGGCTCTAGATGGATTGGCTTTCTGGTGGAGGGCGGCTACCACATTGGTATTCATGGCACAAACCAGGAGACCCTGATTGGTGAAGCCGTTTCCCACGGCTGTGTGCGCATGCTAAACCAGGATATTCAATCCCTCTACAGCCACCTGCGGCTAGGCACGCCCATTAAAGTGGTGCCCTAAACCCTGTTGCT
The DNA here is from genome assembly GCA_041739575.1 of Nodosilinea sp. GTDB lineage: Bacteria > Cyanobacteriota > Cyanobacteriia > Phormidesmidales > Phormidesmidaceae > Nodosilinea. Next base: position 17,965 of record JBGSNT010000128.1, read on the forward strand.
TTAGAAAGGGGCACCACTGTAGGGGCGAATGGCATTCGCCCTGCTAAACCGGGGGTAGCCAAGTAGGATCTGGTATGAACTTCTGTCGAGCAGTACTAGTCAGTCTGTTGGGATACCCTACCGCTAAGACCCTACACCGCCACCGGCACCCCTTGCCCGGCGGAGGTCAGATCGAGGTGGTGCCAGGGTTTGCCGTCCAGGGCCATCTGTTCAATCAAACTCGCTAGCCGCAGCGCCTTGAGGGCCTGTTCACCGCCAACCGAGGGCTCTTCACCGCCGCGCACGCAGTTGATGAAGTGCTCTAGCTCAGCATGGAGGGGCTCAATATTGCTGGTGTAGACCTTTTCAATTAACCCGTCTTGGCGGTAGAGCACCTGCCCGTAGTCGGTGGAGCAGTCAGCGGTGGTCTGCCGGTGAATCAAAATCTCATTGTTAAGAAAGTCAGCATCGGTAAGGGAGTTTTTGCAGTGGGCGGTAATGCTGCGAATTTTGCGATGGGTTACCTTGCTAGCAGTCAGGGTGGCTACAATGCCGTTGCTAAAGCCCAGGGTAGCCGTCACGTAGTCGAGGTAGCCCGAATTGGCGGCTCGGCTGCCGCTTGCCGTCAGAGTAGACACCGTAGACCCCGCCAGTTCCAGCAGCAGGTCGATATCGTGGATCATCAGGTCAAGCACCACCGACACGTCATTAGCCCGCTGGGAGTAAGGGCTCATGCGACGGGCCTCAAGGGCCAGGAGTTCCTCTGTCTTGAGCACCTTGTGGAGCTCCTGGAAGGATGGATTAAACCGCTCGATGTGGCCCACCTGCAAAATACAGTTGGTGGCCGCCGCTGCATTGACCAGCGACTCGGCCTCGGCGATGCTGGCGGCGATGGGCTTTTCAATTAGCACATGAACCCCGGCCTGGAAGCAGTCCATGCCCACCTTATGGTGGAGACGGGTCGGTACCGCTACACACACCGCATCCACGTGTTTGAGCAGCTCGTGGTAGTCTTCAAAAAAACGAATTCGGTACTTGCCTGCGGTGTCTAACCCCCGCTCGACATTGACATCAGAAACCCCTACGAGTTCAACGTCTTTAAAGCGGCTCAGCACACGGGTGTGGTGCTGGCCCATATTGCCCACACCAATAACGCCAACACGGATGGGATCGGGCAGATTTCGAGATAGGTGCATGTCTAGGGCAGATGACAAGATGGGGTTTTGCACGTCTGTCTTTCCTATGGGAGACGAAAATACGTCAACAACTAACGCTCTAGAAATAACTCTCTGGAAATTTCAAAGTCAGGAGAGGATCGAGACGGCCAGGTAAAAGTACTCAGATAGTATCACAATGCTTCGCACTGTAAAGAACAGCAAAATTATCTAACAGCGAGAAGTGCCCAAAGTATAGTGCTACTTTGCTTAATCAGCGCTCTAAATCATTGATTTCGATCGCTGCTGCACTCCTCCGGTAAAGAAAATTGGGACGTCTTAGCAGACTGCGGCGCAAGCTGAGTGACAATTGCCAAGGGCAAGGGGAGAGAGGGGCAGGGGAGGCAAAGCGGGGGCTCAACTTTTGCCCGGCGATCTAAGCCAGGCTCTAGCCTATTTCACTGTATCGAGAGGTCACAGCTCTTTTTCCAGAGCTGTGGCAGTTTGCCAGGTGTCTCTGGGTAGATGGCATCGGCCCATTACGACAAGAACGAGCCGTCGGAATCGGCGAGGTCACTCAAGGGGGAGGTACTGTTTCGATCGCTGGCGGGGGGCGGCCCATCGCTGGGGCGCACCAAAATATCCTCGAGGCGAGGCCCGTCGGTGGACAAAACAATCCACTCCCGGTCGGCAAATAGGAGGCGATCGCCGGCGTGGGGAATTTTTTGCAGCTGATAGATCAAAAAACCGCCCAGGGTTTGGTAGTCGTCGGCGTAGGGCAATGCTAGATTGAGCTCGTCGTTAACCGCTTCGAGGTCGGTGTGGGCTTTGATCCGGTAGGACTGGTCATCGAGCCGCTGAATGAGCTGCTCCTCATCCTCATCGGGCTCGTGAATATCGCCGATGATTTCGGTAATTAAATCCCGCAGGGTAAGAAGGCCAGCGGTACCGCCAAACTCATCGACCACCATGACCAGTTCTTGACCAGTGCGCTGCATGGTGGCGAGGAGTTCGTGGAGGGGGGTGTGCTCGGGCACAAAGCGGGCAGGCTTTACCCAGTGGTGAATGGGGGTATCGGTGGTAATTTGCCGCTGGGCTAACGGCTGCAGAAACTGCTTCACGTTGACCATGCCATGGATGTCATCGAGGGAGGTGCCCATGACCGGGTAGCGGGAATGCTCGGTATCGGCAACCACATCGAATAACTCCCCAAAGGTAGCTGACAGGGGGATGGCGCTGATCTGGGTACGAGGCACCATAATTTCCCCTGCGGTGACATCGCGAAACTCCAGCACGTTGTTCAAGAGTTCGCGCTCCTCGGCGTCGAGGCCGGGGGTTTCGGTGGTGGTGCGAATAATTAGCTGCAGCTCTTCGGGGGTGAGCCGACTGTAGCTAACCTGATCGCTGTACTGAATGTTGACCAGCCGCAGCAGCAGCCGGGTGGACTGGTTTAATACCCAGATAAATGGGTTAAACAGCCGGGCAATGGTCAAGCTGGGGGGACCCAGAAAGCGAGCCACCTGCTCCGGGAAGAGAATAGCCACGGACTTGGGAAACAGTTCTCCCAGCACGATCTGTAGGTAGGCCACCAGGAAGAAGGCCAGGGGAATGGCAATGGCATGGGCTAGCGCCTGGCCCTGGGAATCAGACAGGGGTGTTTGGGTAATCCAAAAAGCGAGAATAACCGCCATGGTACTCTCCCCGATCCAACCGAGGGCGAGGCTGGATAGGGTGATGCCAAACTGGGTAGTCGATAGCAGGCGATCGAGACTGCGCTGCAGTTGCTGAACGGTTTTGGCCTGCACGTCCCCCTCGGACACCAGCTGGCTAATGCGCGATCGCCGCACCGACACCATGGAAAACTCGGCTGCTACAAAGAAGGCGTTGATGCCGATTAATAACAGCACCGCCAAGAGCCGAGAGGCGATCGCGGAAGGCGGTAAATTCTCAGGAATGACGACGGTCAGTAAATAGTTGAAAACGCACATAGCCCAGTGACTAAAAAATGCAGCCCCTAACCTGTGCAGAAAGTGGTGTCACACCATTCAAGCGCTGGTGCAGTTACTCTACCAGTCGAGGTGTTAGTGCTGCCATAGGCTAAAGCCAGCATCTGCAGTCTCCCCCCAGGCTAGGAAGAACCTGTAAATGCCGCGACCACTAAAACTATGAGCCTGATTATAAACTTCTCTGTAGCCCCTCGGGTTTAGAGGTTTGGCCGGGAGCCGGTTCCCTCGTTTACTGGGCACCGCTGGTGCGGGCTTTGACCTGCTCCAGAATGTCAGCCTCATTGACTAAAATGACGTTGTTTTGGCTAGAAGCGCCGGGCTCTCGATTGACAGGGGTACCACTGGTGGGCCGAGTCTCGGGCTGACGTACCCCGGTTAACGCCTGCCGCCCTAGGGTAAACCCCCAGGATGCACTCACAACCCCCGAGCCAATCATCAGGGAGAGCAAAATTAAGGTAAACGCCACGGCGGGGTTCATAACAAGGGTCGACTATATAAGGTTAGGACTACTCAATGAATTAATTATGGGGTAGAAATTGTGCGGCGTACTACCCTCACGCCTAGGCGATCGGTGGCGGAACTTTTGAGGTAGGTGGCTGGAGCCAGAGCGGCACCCGACTGCCGCCAGGTTTAATCCTAGGCATGGCCACTTAAGATTCAACCCTGGAGAAAATTTTAAGATCCGGATTTGGGCTCAAGTCATACAATGGGAAAGCGTTCTCCCAGAGAACCAACCCAGGGTTGGCCGAGCGGATTAGGCAGCGAACTCATAATTCGCCTCAGGCAGGTTCAACTCCTGCACCCTGGATTTATGAAAACAACCCAGAGCCAGGGCTAAACCTGCCAAAGGCCTAGGGTTAAAACGACTCAAAGATAAACTCAGTCCCCACGTAGGGAGATTGACTGGTGGGCATGGTCAGGAGGGATGTAGCGTAAGGGGTGGCCAAATCGGGCACCCGAATGGTCGGATCGAGAGTACCCTGCAGCAGAAACATATTTCTCGTGGCGGTGCCGGTGGCGGCACCGTCCCAATCGAGCCCCCGCTCAGGGTAGTTAAACCCAAACATGCTCCCCAACTGTCCGCCAATGGTCCGGTTTTCAAAGTAGGTGCCGGAGTAGGCCGACGTCAGGGCATCAAACGCTTCAGGAATGGTTTGGGTCGAGGTTTCCTGGCTGTGTCCGGCTGGGGCGCCTAGGGCCGCAGCGGTCAATAGCGCCAGCGTCAGACCAGAAATATGATTTAATTGAATGCCCATGGCCAAGCCTCCTCAACTCAGTGGATTGGTGTGGTTCTGGCGTTGCACTGCCTTAAATTTGGACAGTACTCAAGGCTGTTGGCCCCACGCTGTTGCCCCAATTAGCCGAACCATTCACCCAGTGCATGTCCTTTATAGCGCGATCGCAGAAAACTGGAGCATTTTTAAGGAATTAACCGTCCATGGATGAACTGTTGCTGAAGACCCCGGCGGCTGATCTGCTCAGCCTAGGCACCGCCGCCCTGCGATCGCCCCTGCTCGACCTCTTCTGCCAGGGGGCCTACCAGGAGGGAGACTTCGTGCTGTCCTCGGGGCAGCGCAGTACCTACTACATCAACGGCAAACTGGTCACCCTGCATCCCCAGGGGGCGCTGCTGGTGGGGCGATTGCTGCTGGATCTGGTGCCGCCGGAGACGGCGGCCGTAGCCGGGTTGACCCTGGGGGCCGACCCGCTGGTGACGGCGGTGAGCCTGGTGGGGGTATACGGCGATCGCACCCTGTTTCCGCTAATTATCCGCAAAGAGGCTAAGGGCCACGGCACCCGCGCCTATATCGAAGGTCTCACCCTGCCCCCAGGCAGTGCAGTTACGGTGCTCGAAGACGTGGTCACCACTGGACAGTCAGCCCTGAAGGCGGTCGATCGGCTGCGGGATGCGGGCTATCAGGTCAACCAAATTCTCGCCCTAGTCGATCGCCAGCAGGGGGGCGCAGAGCTCTATCAAGGCCATGACTTACCCTTCAAAGCACTGTTTACGATTGAGGATATTCAGGCCCACTGGGCCACCCTCAACCCCGCCTGATGGCCGCCCTGCCTCGCCCTGACATTGGCTTTGTGCCTACCCCCGCCGACGCCATCGCCGCCATGGTGAAGCTGGCGGAACTGACCCCCGCCGACGTGGTTTACGACCTCGGCTGTGGCGATGGGCGCCTGCTCATTCAGGCTGCGGTGGAGGGTGGGGTTACGGGCACCGGCATCGATGTGGATGCCGCTTTACTCAACCAGGCCCAGAGCAATGCCCGTCAGGCCGAGGTGGGCGATCGCCTCAGCTTTCTTCAAGCCAACCTGTTTGAAGCTGACCTCAGTCAGGCAACGGTGGTCTTCATCTATCTGCTGCCCCATCTCAATCTGCGCCTGCGGCCCCGCCTGCAGGCCCAGCTTCGACCGGGCAGCCGAATAGTGTCCCACATGTTTGACATGGGTGACTGGCGGCCCGACCTCACCCTACCCCTAGCGCGATCGGAGGAAGACTCTGTCCTGTATCTGTGGCGGCTGCCCCAGCGGTAACTCCACCAAAACAGTGCCCCCACCTAGGAAAGGCAGGGGCAGGACTAAGATAGACGCGAACTAGGCCTTTGAGGGAGCCGCCACCGTCCGCTTTTGAATGCCCTCTAGGAACATCGGCACAAAGGTCTTCATAAAGGCCTCAGGGTCGCGCTGCCAGGCTTTCTGGGCAGCGGTGACGCGGGTCTTTTGCACTTCCGGGGCCAGCAGCGTGGCGGGCAAGCGCTCCATTAAGTAGGCTGGCCGTTCCCACAGTGGCAGGGTGTTGGCGATATCCAGCAAGTTGCTCACCCGGCGCAGTTCGGCACCCAGGGTAATGTCCATGCCAGATTCAAAGGCAGTTTGCTCAATGGCGGCATATTTGCGCTTGGCTAAATCCACCTTTTGCCGATTGGCCGGGCTCTGGCGGGCAATTTCGGCTAGGCGGCGGGTGCCCCAGCGGACATGGCCTGCCTCCTCAGGCAAAATCCGCTCCAGGGTCTCGCGAATTTTGATATTTTCAGCGGTCTGCGGCGCAGTCTTGAGGGCATGGATGTGGGCGGCAAAATATTCGCAGCCGCGCTTTTCGGTGACGTTAATCGAGACGAGCGCCGCAATAATTCCATCTTCCAGGCGACCCTCGGTCTTCAAGCTGTCTCGGTCGAGCAACCGCTCAAACTCATCGATGTAGGAAAGGCCGGGAGGGGTGGCTACGGAAACCCCCAGATCCACTAGCAGGTCGGTCAGCCACACCGCATGGCGGGCTTCGTCGGATACATGGCGAGACAAATCTCGAACCAAGTCGGCCGGGTGCCCGTTTAACGATTCGATCAGATCGGTGAGATCTTTGCAGCTGCGCTGCTCGTTGTAGCGATATCGATTCAGCGTGATGTGGTGAATCTCCTGGTCCTGAACCACCTGCTTCATCACATCGCGAGCGCTCAGGGCATTGAGAAACTTGCGGGGGTAGGTAACAGCCATGGGTTCTGTTTAAGTTTTATAAAGCGTTATCAGGATCTTAACGCACCTTTTTTGGCCTAGGGGCGAGAATCCTTAAAAGATTTCACCAGAGAATTTTGCTGAGTTGGGGTACCCGGACGGGATAATACCGCCTCCTCTTCGGCGGGCTGCCCAGTGGGCTTCGGCTACTCTAGACCGACAGAGCCTCGATCGCTGAGACAGCCCCCCCTCGGAGTGGCTAGAAATCCCGCTTTTTCCAGAGAGAAGCCTGTCCAGAACTCAGGTCGCCTAAGCTTGGGGGCGGTTAAGGTGCTGCAAAAGTCCATCCACATCGCTGAGCAGGCTCGCTTGGGATCGGCTGGTTTGCTCACCTGAGGCCAGCCACTTAATCTGCACGGTGCCCTGGGCGGCTTCGTCTTCCCCCAGGATGAGGCAGACGGCGGCCCCGCTGCGATCGGCCCGCTTAAACTGCTTGCCAAAGGCCGAACCGCTCAGGTCTAGCTCTACCGCAAGCCCCTGGTGGCGAAGCTTTTGGGCCAGCTGTAGGGCATTGGCTTCCGCCAGATCCCCACGGGAAACTAAGTAGATGTCAGGGGATACCGCCACGGGCGGCTGGAGAGCTTCCAGCAGGAGGGTAAGGCGCTCCAGGCCAATGGCCCAGCCCACCGCTGGGGTGGCCGGGCCGCCCAGCTCTTCTACCAGGCCGTCGTAGCGACCGCCGCCGCAGACCGTGGCCTGGGCCCCCAGATCGCTCGACTGAATTTCAAAGGCGGTGTGGGTATAGTAGTCTAACCCTCGCACCAGGCGCGGGTTGAGTTCAAACCCAATGCCGAGGGCGCTGAGCTGGGCTAGCACCTGGTCGAAGTGGCGCTTGGAGTCGGGCCCCAGGTAGTCCAGAATACTGGGGGCCGACTCGGTGATGGCCTGGGTCTTGGGGTCTTTGCTGTCCAGAATGCGGAGAGGATTGCGGCTGAGCCGATCGCGGGAATCGGCATCGAGCTCCGCTGAGTAGGGCGTCAGGTAATCAACCAGGGCCTCACGGTAGCGGGCCCGATCGCTGCGATCGCCCACGGAGTTCAGGTAAAAGGTCAAATTTTGGAGCCCGAGGGCCTGCAGCATATCCGTGGCTAGGGCGATTACCTCTACATCGGCACGGGGGTCGGCGCTGCCCAACACCTCGACTCCGACCTGGTGAAACTGACGCTGACGGCCCTTTTGGGGGCGTTCGTAGCGAAACATGGGGCCGGTGTACCAGAGGCGCTGGACGCCGCCCAGGGCGTAAAGACTGTGCTGAATATAGGCTCGCACCACCCCAGCGGTGCCCTCGGGGCGCAGGGTACAGCGGCGATCGCCCTTATCGCTGAAGCTGTACATCTCCTTCCCCACCACATCGGTGGCCTCGCCGATGCCTCGCTCAAACAGCGCCGTGGCCTCAAAGGTGGGAGTACGGATCTCGCGATAGGCGGCCCGACCCAAAATATCTCGCGCTGTTGCCTCGACCCGCTGCCAGGTGTGGATATCGGCCACCTTCAGGTCCTGGCCCACCAGCTGTGCCTTGGGCAAAATATCTTCGGTTCCGGGCAGAGATTGAATCGACTCCATAACTGGGCCAGGGCTCTCGGTGGGCAATACAGAATTCCCATCATAGCCTGTGCCTGGGGCCTGTAGTCGGCGGTTTTAGACCTCTTGGCCCTCGGGCTTGGCCTGGGGCAGCACGCAGCAGTTGACCTCATCAATGCAGACCTTGCCCGACTGAAGCGCCCACCGAAACAGGGCGACTCGGTTGCCCGTGGCGGTCTTGGTCAAGATGTTGCTGATGTGGTTATCGACGGTACGTTTGCTGATTTCTAATTTTTCAGAAATTTCCTGGTTGGTCAGCCCGGACGCCACAAGCTCAACGATCTGGAGCTCTCGATCCGAGAGACTGCCCTGACCGGGTACTGGAGACATGTCATCGCTTGCCATGGCGGTCTGTTTCCTTAGTCATTATGTATTTATGCTTATGTCTACTATCACTATAGGCGATCTGGTTTCGGGTAGGCTTTTGGAAAACGTATGGGCAGTGGTGTTATGGGTTATGGATGGATGCTTGCTGCGGTTGAGACTCTGCTGACTAGATTGGCGGCTTTGAGTCGTCGTCTAGGGTTGGCCTGGCGCCAGGGGCACCTTCGCCTGGCCGGGCTGAGTCTGGTCGGCCTGCTGGGGTTGAGCCTGGGGGCACCGGCCCTGGCGGCTCCCGGGGGCACCCCCGCCCCGGTGGACTCGGCCCCGGCGGCAATTCCCCTGCAGCCCGATGCCAACGATATTCCCTCGGAGACAGTGAGCCGTTTTGTCAAGACCTACATCGCCGTTGTCAAGCTGATTGAGTCGCGAGAACTCAGCCTGCAACGAGCCGAAACCGACACCGAATCGCGCCAGATGCAGCAGGAGACCCAAGCGGCGGCCCTGGAGTTGATCCAGGCCAATGGGCTGACGCTTTCGGCCTACTGGGAACTGCTAGGCCTCGCCAACAGTGATCCGGAGTTCCGCGATCGCATTCTGGCCCAAATCGACGAAGCTAATCCCTAGGTTTGACCCTAGGCTTAGCCCTAGGGCTGCACAAACTCTGACGGTCGTCTAAAGTTCTCTACCGGCACATTGACTAGGGCCTGCTGCATAAAGTCTTTCCATACTGGTGCCGCAAAGGTACCGCCGGTGGCACCGGCGCGCATCGGCGCGTAATTGTCGTTACCAATCCACACCGCCGCCGAGAGCTGGGGGACATAGCCAACAAACCAAACATCCCGCTGGGAGTCAGTGGTACCGGTTTTACCCGCCGCCGGCCGATCCAGCTGAGCAGCCTTCCCGGTCCCCCGCGCAATTACCCCCTGCAACACATCGGTCAGCGATGCCGCCGCCCAGGGGTCGAGCACGAGCTGGGGCTTCGGCGTGTTGTCGAGCAGCACATTGCCACTGCTATCCGTCACCTGCACGATAAATGTTGGGGCCGAGTACCAGCCGTTGCTGGCAAAGGTGGCGTAGGCCCCGGCCATTTCCATCGGGGTCAGGTCAACGGCCCCCAGGGGCAGGGAGGTGACCGGCTGGATTGGGCTCTTAATGCCCAGGGTGCGGCACAGCTCAATGATCTGGTTAATTCCCACCGCCTGGCCGAGCTTCACCGCCGGTACGTTGCGCGATACCTCCAGGGCCGTGCGAATTGGAATATTCCCCATGTAGCCACCGTCGTAGTTCCTCGGGCTGTAGGAGCGATAGCCGTCGGGATAACTCACCGGGGTATCGGCAATTAGGCTGGCTGGGGTATAGCGCCCGGTGGCAAAGGCGGCGTAATAGACAAAGGGCTTAAAGGCCGACCCCGGCTGCCGATAGGCCTGAATGGCTCGATTGAACTGGCTGGTCTCGTAGTCAACGCCGCCTACCATCGCCTTAACGAAGTGGGTGCGGGGGTCAATGGCGACCAGGGCCATCTGATCAGCAATATTGCGAATGCGGGCATTGTGCCGCTTGACCGTTTCTTCGGCCATCGTCTGCATGGCCAGGTCTACGGTAGTCTGCACCCGCATGCCGCCCTTTAAAACGGCGTCATTGCCAAAGCGCTGTTTCAGTTCCTGCACCGCTGCCTCGGTCACGTAGGGCGAAATGCTGCTGCGGAATGACTTAATCTCGCCCACCAGCAGGGGGGCATCCCGAGCGGCCACCTCCTCTTCGGCGGTAATCCAGCCGAGCTGCTGCATGCGGTTGAGCACCACGGCCTGGCGCTGCTTGGTTAGCTCGTAATTGTGGAAGGGGCTGTAGCTTTCTGGCGCCTGGATCAACCCGGCCATCATGGCCGCCTCAGAGAGATTGAGATCCTTGGCCGATTTATTAAAATAGCTCTGGGCGGCGGTTTCAACCCCGTAGTTGTTGTGTCCCCAATACACCTGATTGAGGTACATCTCCAGAATTTCGTCTTTGCTAAAAATTTGCTCCAGGCGCAGGGCTAGCACCGCCTCGGCCACCTTACGGCTGATGGCTCGCTCGGGGGTTAAGAAGAGGTTTTTCACCAGCTGCATGGTGATGGTTGACCCGCCTTCCACCGTTGACCCGGCTTCCGCGTTGGCGAGCATAGCCCGACCCACGCTGCTGGGGTTGATGCCATTGTGGGAATAAAAATAGCTGTCTTCTACCGCCAGCACGGCCCGCTTGAGGTTAGGTGATACCTCATCGATGTCTACGACCTCCCGGTTGGCCTCGTCGTGGAGGCTGTAGAGCAGGGTGCCGTTAATGTCGTAGATATAGCTGGTTTCGCTGGGCACGTAGTTGCGCAGTACGCGCACATCCGGCAGGTTGCGAAAGCTAATCGCCAGGCCCACTAGCCCCCCTGCCATGACCGAACTGGCGATCATGGTGCCGCCTAGCAGCGCTGCCGCTGTCACCTGGCCTACATCTTGAACGTACTTCAGAAGGTTAGGCGACCGGCGTAGGGGTTGAGGCTGCGATCGGTTTTTGTGGCGAATGGTATGGGTTGACACGTTAGCTACTTAAAGATTGTTTGTTAAGAAAACCGTTTTGTAACGGAGTAGCGCTTTGCAGCGGGGCTAAGACGCTAGACGGTAGATGGCAGTTAGGCCATTATAATGACCCTCTAGATAAGTGGCCTGCGGCTGGGGCCGACTTCTGGGTAAGCCGGCATAGGCCCACCGAGGGCTGAGTCCTGGGAGAGGACCTTGGGGCATTAAAAAGTACGCTTATCTTAGCCTTGCCCATGTCCATTGGGAGAAGCCCAGGGCCACTTTCTCCAGAATCGCTGCAATGGTCGCCAGGTACTCTTTGGGGCGTCTTCTGGAGTGTTCTCTGGAGCCCCCTTTCCGCTCTCTTACCCTAAATCCCCTCGACCCTGCCCGCTATGACCCAGGCTAACTCCAACCCCATCCCTGCTCAATTTGAGAGCATTTACCGTGGCATTAGCGAGGTGTTTCCTGCCCAGCCTGCCTCCTCCGATCCCGAACAAAATCTGACCCAGCGGCTCTTGCAGTGCGATCGCCCCCTGCGGGTCAAACTCGGCATTGACCCCACCGGCTCCGAAATTCACCTGGGCCACAGCATCCCAGTGCGCAAGCTCCGGGCTTTTCAAGATGCAGGCCATACGGCAGTGCTAATTATCGGTGACTTCACTGCCCGCATTGGCGACCCCACCGGCAAGTCGGAGGTCCGCCGCCAGCTGACCCCAGCCGATGTTCAGGTCAACGCTGAAACCTACCTGGACCAAGTACGTCCCATTCTCGACTTCGATACCCCAGGGCGGCTAGAGGTGCGCTACAACTCCGAGTGGTTGTCCTCCCTGGATCTGGGGAAAATCCTTGAATTGCTCAGCACCATGACCGTGGGGCAAATGCTCGCCAAGGAGGGCTTCTCGGAGCGTTACGGGAAGGGCGATCCGGTGTTTCTCCATGAATTTCTCTACCCCCTCATGCAGGGCTACGACTCGGTAGCCGTGCAGTCTGACGTGGAACTAGGCGGCACTGACCAAAAATTTAATATTGCTGTGGGGCGTGATCTACAGCGGCACTTTGGGCTGCGCCCCCAGTTTGGTATGCTCATGCCCCTGCTGATCGGCACCGACGGCAGCCAAAAAATGTCAAAGTCCCTCGGCAACTATGTGGGGCTGCAGGAGGATCCGCTCAGTATGTACTCCAAGCTTGAAAAGGTGCCCGACACCTTAATTCGCGACTACTTTGAGCTGCTGACGCCCGTTGCCCTAGATCTGCTGCCGGAAAATCCGCGCGATCGCCAAAAACTGCTGGCCCTGGAAGTCACCCGCCAGTTCCACGGCGAAATCGCCACCCAGCAGGCGCAGCAAGCCGCCATTAGCTTGGTACAGGGTACGGGCGACCCCGCCGAGGGGGTCCCGGAGTTCTCCCTGGCAGAGGTCAACTTTCCGGCCAAGCTGTTCTATTTAGTTGGGGCCACCAACCTGTGCACCAGCAGCAGCGAGGCCCGGCGCCAGATCCAAGGAGGGGCGGTTAAGCTCGACGGAGAAAAGGTCACCGACCCCAACCAGGAGTATGCCGGACCCAGTGAGCTAGTCGGCAAAGTTGTTCAGGTGGGCAAGAAAAAATTTGCTCGTCTGGTGCCCTAGGTCAGACCAGGGCATTGGCCTAGCCCGGAGCGGTTGATGCAGCGGGGTATACCAGGGCCCAACCCAACCAGGGGTGCACTGCTACGGCAACGGGTTGAACGCTTTAGGGGATCTAGCCCGTGGGAGGGAGGTGCTAGCGGACGGGCTGCATCAATAGATGACGCAGCTTATCGCGCTCAGCGGCAGATAGGGTAGCCGCAAATTTTTCCAAATCTTGGGGCCCCATAGCGCTGAGCACCTGATGCAGAGCGTCTGTGCCTGAGATGGTTACTGCGGGGCTAGAGGCAGGGGATGCCCCAGGTAGGCGACAGGTACCACCGTCGCAGTCAAGGTGTAGATCATGCCAAATCATCGTGGGCACGATCCAACCGCGACGGCCATGTAGTTCATGCCGCAGTACCTCAGATTCCAAAAAGGCCCTGGGAGAAGGATAGCTGTCTTCGGCCCAGGCGTGGGGAACGGTAAAGCAGCCGAAGTGCTTAATATATTCTTCAGAGTCTAGCAGGGCCGTAATCATAGCCTTGACCCCCTGTCGCATCAGGATATCGCAGTAATGGTGCATTTCTTCTTGGTCGATGGGAGCACGACCCATGAAGTGCTTAAAGCACAGCTCAATAAATTTTTGGTTTGAAGAGTTGTAGTAAAACTCATTTAGATATACCTCAGAATGGCCCAATTCACGCAAAAAACGCTTTACACCGATTTTATTTCGCATAAACTCGGCTTCGATCTTGGCCAGCTGCCTGCGCTCAAATCCGTAGGGTTGGCGTTCTAAAATCTGAGTATAAATTTGATGTAGAGCAACCTGTCGTTCTTCTTCCGGAGACTGTCGGCTAACCGTGATTTCTTTTACCGAAAACTCGTCTATAGATGTCATGGCAAACCTTCCTGAAAAAGAAAAAATCTCAGCCTATGGCTTACTTTCAGACTGCCCAAGGGCAAATTCCCGCCGATAGTTTTGATGTTTTTCTTAACGATAGCGAAGGCTTTACTACCGCAGGACTCAAGCTGAGTATTCTGGGGCCAAGCCAGGCCTCAGGGGTAGGCATCGATTCCATGGCCCAGGGCCGCCGCTTACCCAGCTGGCCTCAGGCTATAAAAACGCTGCCTGCTGAGCGGCTAGAAGCTGCTTTATCCCCACCTCGCCGACGTCTAAAAGCTGGTTCATCTGCTGGCGGGTGAAGCTGCCCTCCTCGCCAGTGCCCTGCACTTCAATAATATTGAGGCTCTCGTTGAGCACTAAGTTGAAATCCACGGTGGCTGCTACGTCTTCTTCGTACTGCAAATCGAGAAAGGCATTGTCGTCGATTAATCCGACAGATACTGCGGCCACTCCGTGGGCTAGGGGCGATCGCTCCACCAACCCCTGCTCCACCAACTGCTGCACCGCATCCTTGAGCGCCACATAGCCTCCGGTAATGGAAGCGGTGCGCGTCCCGGCATCCGCCTGGAGCACATCGGCATCGACCAGCAGTGTGCGCTCGCCTAGCAGCTCAAAATCTAGCGTCGATCGCAGGCTACGCCCAATCAGCCGCTGAATTTCTTGGGTACGACCCGATAGCTTCATAATCTCGCGGGCCTGACGCTGGGGAGTTGCCCCAGGTAGCATGCGGTATTCCGCTGTCAACCAACCCCGGCCAGAACCCTGCAGGAAGCGGGGCACCCCCTCCTCCACCGATACGGTACAGAGTACCTGGGTATTGCCGCAGCGAGTCAGCACAGACCCCGCCGCAAACTTAGTGAACTGGCGCTCAAAACTGACGGGGCGCAACTGATGGGGTTGCCGACCGTCTGGACGTTGCCAAGCCATAAAAGGTGCCTAAATTGACCTTCTCAGAATACAGCAGGCCCTCCCCATCGCCTTGGTTTTTCAACTTCCCTCTAGATTGTGCCCTGCCCCCTGGGGCCGCCAGCGGCGTGGATAGTGCATTTGTATTTTCAATGCATCTAGAGTAAGTCATCAATCTATTTAGGGGTAATTACGCTATATTTAGCCCAGCCGCCGAGTCTCCCCCAGAGATTCAGCGCTACCCGCTGTCCTTGACTTCGATTCAGGCGAGGACATAATCGCCGCAAAATTCCCCTGCCGTGCGCCCTATGCTCTCCCAGCTTAAACCCCTTGCCCTAACACCATCGATTGTTCGCCATCCCCTGCTACAAACCGTGGAAGGGACCGTGCAGGTGTTTACTGCGGTGCACCGCAGTTTTTTTACCGACGTGATGGTGCAGGCCCTGCGGATCGCTGACCAGGGTAAAGCTGTACTTATCGTGCAATTTCTCAAAGGGGGCATTCACCAGGGGCCCGATCGCCCCATGCAGCTAGGTCAAAACTTAGACTGGATCCGCTGTGCCATGCCTCACTGCATCCACAGCCGTGAAGCGATCAACCCAGCCGAAAAGCAGGCGGCTAAAGATCTTTGGCTCCACACAAAAGCCGTGGTTTCTCGCGGTCGCTACGGACTTGTGGTACTCGATGAACTAAGCCTAGCGGTCAATTACGGTCTTATTCCCACTCAGGATGTGGTCGATTTTTTAGATCAGCGACCACCCCAGGTCGATGTCATTCTCACCGGCCCCAACATGCCTGATGCACTGCTCACTGCAGCCGATCAGGTCACTGAGTTCCGCCGCAATTTTTTGCCCTAGCCCTCCCTCTTCATACTGCCATGATTAAAAACGACGCCTGGATTGCTCAGATGGCTGCCAAGGGCATGATTGCCCCCTTCCAACCCTCCCTGGTGCGACAGCTTTCGCAAACCGAAACTGGCCTGGGGCAGCCTGTCATCAGCTACGGTCTTTCCTCCTATGGTTACGACATTCGGCTTTCCCCCGCCGAGTTTAGAATTTTTCGCCATATCCCCGGCACAGTGGTCGATCCAAAAAACTTCAGCCCGGCGAATCTAGAGCTCACTGAACTAAAAACTGACTCGAACGGCAGCTACTTTATTCTGCCGGCCCATTCCTATGGTCTCGGAGTAGCGCTAGAAAAAATTTCGGTGCCAGACAATATCAGCGTCATTTGCATTGGTAAATCGACCTATGCCCGCTGCGGCATTATTGCTAATCTCACCCCGGCTGAAGCAGGCTGGCGCGGCCACCTAACGCTGGAGTTTTCCAACTCGTCAAGCGCAGACTGCCGTATGTACGCTAACGAAGGCGTTGTACAGCTGATTTTCTTTGAGGGTGAGCCCTGTCAGATCAGCTACGATACGCGCCGAGGAAAGTACCAAGATCAGGCCGAACAGGTCACTCTGGCTCGTGTCTAGAGGTTTTTAGCTCCCAGGTCATCTTTGGAGGAGCTAGTCCCGATACCGATCGCCAGAGTCGGTGGCTCATCATAGATTGCGACAAAGTTCTCCCAAGTGGCCTTAACCCAGGTATCGGATTGAATTTGCCGATCTGAGGAGAGAACTATAGCGTGAAGGACCTGTCAAAGCGTTCTGCCCGTGAAGGTAGTTTCAGTCTACTCTGTTGAGTTTTAGGCGTCGTCACTACCCACTGACCTATTACACTGATAAAGAGGCGAAAGCCTTGATCCTGTTGCGAAGCACCTATGAATTTTTTGGCGAATCTGATTCCAGGTCGGGCCGACCAGGCCACCCTACCGAAGCGCAGCCGTCGGGTACGAGGGGTCGAGCTTAAATCTGAGGCCGAGCTGGAGATCATGCGCGAGGCCGCCCGCATTGTGGCCACGGTGCTGAAGGAAATTGAGGCCATGGTACAACCCGGGATGACCACGGCGGACCTGGATGCTCACGCCGAGAAGCGCATTCGAGACATGGGGGCGACTCCCAGCTTTAAGGGATACCACGGCTTCCCGGCGTCGATCTGCGCCTGCATCAATGACCAGGTCGTTCACGGCATTCCTAACAAGCGCCAGGTCATTCGGCGGGGTGACCTGCTCAAGGTAGATACCGGAGCCTACTACCAGGGCTTCCACGGTGACTCATGCATCACCGTGGCGGTGGGGGAGGTGTCAGCCCAGGCCCAGCAGCTGATGACGGCGGCGGAAGCAGCCCTCTACGCGGGCATTGCCCAGGTAAAACCCGGCAACACCCTGCTAGATATAGCCGGAGCGATCGAGGACTGCGTGACCAGCTATGGCTTTACGGTGGTTGAAGACTTTACTGGTCATGGGGTGGGCCGCAATCTCCATGAGGCACCGTCGGTGTTTAACTTTCGCACGCGCCAACTGCCCAACGTCACGCTTCGGCCGGGTATGACCCTCGCCATTGAGCCCATTCTCAATGCGGGGTCGAAGCAAACTCGCACCCTAAAGGATCAGTGGACAGTGGTAACGGTCGATCGCTCCCTATCGGCCCAGTTTGAGCACACCGTGCTGGTCAGCGAAAGCGGCTACGAAATTCTGACCGATCGCAACCAGGTGCCGGTGGCCCTAGCCTCCTAGTACGACCGGGCAGAAGTAGAGCTACCATCTCAGCTCCCCTAGCACCTCTGCCCCTAACAATAGACAAGAGTTCCCCCGCCCTTGCCCGACCCTAGGAGGCCGGGTTGGGATCAAGGCAGGGACGAGGACCGTAGTCTACCGTAGGCTCTACGGTCAGCACGTAAGCTTTCACCGTCTCCGCTGGGGCAAATCGGTGGGTCTGAATTTCCTGCAGGGCTTTTCTATCGAGAGCGCCGTAGCCCGAGCTTCGCAGCAGGGTGGGCTCGCCCCGCCAAGAGCCATCGGGGTTGACCAGGGCCCCAATGCTAATAGCGCTGGGCTCTTCGGCGAGACAGACTCGCTGGGGGTACACCGTTGAGAAATCGTTGCGATCTTCTTCGGCGGTCAAACCAGGCATCCCCGTCTGCCGTTGAATGGCGCTTTCCCACTCACTTTTATTGGTGTTGAAGGTGCTGCGGGTAACGGCGGTGGGGTCGTAGGTAAAGCGATTTTGAATGGATTCTGCCGCTCGCTCCACCTGGGCCTTGGACAGGTTGAGGGCAGCCACGTAGGCTAGCAGGCGCTCTCCCACCTCCGCATCAAAGAGAGGACGGCTGGGCGAGGTCGGTGGTGGGGAGGGTGCGGGTGGGTTGGCCGGGGTGGCGGGACGGGACGGCGCCGGGGAGGGAGTACCTGAGGCCGAGGGTGATTGAGGCTGGTCGCGGCGCGGCGCGGTCGGCTGCGATCGCCCCTGGGCTTCAGCCGGCCGAGGCGGTGCGACGGTCGCGGCACTGCCCACCAAGGGCTGAGCCATCGCCCCCCGAGCGGGGGAAGTACCGCCGCCCGGCCCGGCTCCCGCTCCAGGGAGGGTGGCTGATTGCGTAGCCGCCGCATCCGGAGCTCCTGGCGGTGGCACCCGAGTGATGGCCACACTGTCTTGCTCTGGGTCTGGAGGGGGAATCGGCGGGTCGTCAGAGGCTCCAGTGGGCATCAGTAAAAGCAGCCCGTGCAGGCCCAGGGAAGCCAACAGCATGGGCGCCAGCAGGGTGCGCCAAAGCGATCGCGGATTCTGGGGTTTTACCTTTACCAATTGATTCATCATGATGGACATAGGACCTGCATGGAACAGGCTAAAACAACCCGACCGCTATTGCCATTAGAGCGGATATCACCCAACTTTGCCTAACCCCTGGGATCGGATTGCCAGAAGATCACCAGGGTGGTAGAACCACCGGGGCTAACCGGCACCAGCGAGACCCAGAGAATCGGGGTGCCGCCGTCCTGCACTTCGAACAGGTCACTCCCACAGTAGGCCTGGCCCAGGGGCTGCACCGTTTGCCCAACAAAGGTTCTGGGAATATCCTGCTGCTCTACCAGCTGAATATTGCGACTCAGGTATCGCAGATCGGCCGCCGCCGCCGGCAGACCGTAGCCGCTGCTGTCGATGGCGCTAAAGAAACATTGCCGGGTATTTGCGGGCCACTGGGAAACGTACAGATCCCAGATATCCCCCGGGAATTGATCGGTCAGGTCAAAATTGCTTCTGCCCGGTTCTCGCCCCAGGGCACCGATTGCTGAGCTAACCAACTGAGCCTGACGATTGGGGTCAAACCCCACTAGGGGGGGCGGTTCGCCAGGGTCAGCGGCCAAGGACTCTGCCAGGGGCTCCGCCGCCAAAGGTGTCTCAGGCACAGGGGTCTCAGGATATTGCTCTGGCACCACTGGCTGGGTGGGGGCCTGGGGCGCGGCAGCCGCTGGATTGCCCGCCGGGGCTGCCGCCGGGGTTTCGGCCGGAGGGGGAGCTGGCTCAGCGTCAGCCAGACTGCTGATGCTCAACAGATCAACAACGGTCTCCTCTGGCTCAGGCACAACCTCCTCCTCAGCCTCTTCCCCAGAGTCTGAGGGCAGCGGCACCAGCAGCAGCAGACCATGAAACCCCACCGACAGGACCAGCAACGGGGCCGCCAGAGTTTTAACCCAGGTGGGCCACCGGGGGTCAGGCCGTGACCTATGCAACTCTCCCCACACCATGAAAAACCAAATCAAGAAACGTTCAAACCCACAGACTAGAAGAAAGCCCTTGGCAAGAGGCAGTCTTTCCAAGGGCTCTGCTTTAGAACCGTCTTCTCCTAGGCCAGGCCGAGGCTACAGCGAAGCGAGAATGGCGGCATAGCGATCATCGGAGAGGGGCACATAGCCGACCTCGGGCACGATCTCCGCCGCGTTATCCAGCAAAAACTCTACGTAGGAGAGTACCTGGGGATTAGTTTCGAGGCTGGACTTCTTCACGTACATGAAGAGGGGGCGCGAGAGGGGCACGTAGGTACCGTTCTCAACGTTTTCGGGAGTGGGCAAGACCCCTTCTACGGCCACGGACTTGAGCTGATCCTGATTTTCCAGGTAGTAGGCCAGACCAAAGTAGCCCAGGGCGTGAACATCCCGAGCGACCCCGAGCACCAGGATGTTGTCATCTTCGCTGGCGGTGTAGTCGGCCCGGCTAGCGCCCTCTTCCCCCACAATTTCATCGGTGAAATAGTCGAAGGTGCCGGAGTCGGTACCGGGGCCAAACAGCGTGATGGGCTCGTTGGGCCAGCTGGGGTCGATTTGGTTCCAGCGGGATATGGTGCCCTCCGCCGCTGGTTCCCACATCATTTTGAGCTGCTCGAGGGTCATCTCTTCTGCCCAGGTATTGTCGTGGTTGATCACCACGGTCAGGGCATCGGTGGCTACGGGCATTTCAACGTACTCAATACCGGCGGCGGCGCAGGCTTCAATTTCCTCTTGCTTAATGGGGCGAGACGCGCCGGTAATATCTAGCTCATCCGCGCAAAATTTCTTGAAACCGCCGCCGGTGCCCGATACACCTACGGTCACTTGGGTTCCCCGATTTTCAGCCATGAACTCTTCGGCCATGGCTTCGCTGATGGGGAAGACGGTGCTGGAACCATCAATTTGAATGACTGAACTTTGAGAAAACGCACTGGGAGCGCTAATTCCCAAGGCTGCAGCAGCGGTGACCGCCCCAGCCAGGACATAGCGATTGAGTTTCTGTCTGCTCACTTCCATACAACACTCTCCGTAGCGTCTTTAACGATAGCAATTCGCCAATGATGAGTTTAGGAGGCGAATCCTAAGGAACCCTGATGCCTGCAATAAGGCCGGATTTAGATATTTTTAAGAAAAGCTTAAATTCGCCCCGAACTACCTCGATACAGGGTGATCAACCAGGGCCAACCGTTGAGGAATATGTATAGGCTGCGACAATAAAGATTAATTTCAGGCCTTTTTTACACTGTTTGTAGGCGATCGCATCAATGCCACTGTCCAGTCCTAGGAGCTATGGGATACCAAAAAGCTGCCTACTCCCAGACTGGTTTTTCCAAACTGGTCTGGGGAAAAAGTAATCCAGCGATGGGCGATGTCAGATTTAGGAAGAAGGCGAAGGGATCGCTGAACCTAGATTAAGAAAACCCTAATAAATGGATAAGCTAGAGCTAATTTTTGCTTAAGGAATGCCTGAATTTCAAAATGATGTGAGCAGATGGGGCGATCGCGGTTTAGCGTACTAAATGTATGTTTGCGCCCTGTTGCTAGAGGCAGGCTCTGCCCCATGCCAGACGAGTTTACCGCTCTGCCCAAAACTCCTGCCCTATGGCAGCCTAACCGTCGCCGCAGCCGCCAGATTGAAGGCCTTGTTCGCTCGATCTGTCTAGCCTTTGCGGCCATCTCCATTTTGACCACCCTGGGGATTGTGCTGACGCTGATCTTTGAGACCTTTGATTTTTTTGGCGATCCGTTCTTTCGCCAGGCGCTCTGGATCAAACAACTGCCCGAGCTACTGCCCGAGGCGTCAGCTAGCCAGATCCAGGCGATTGGCGATCAGCTATTGGCATCCGATCCCAGAGAGCTGTTAGACCAGGCCGAGACAATTGGGGTTGCCCCCCCCAGCCGGATCGCCGGTTTCTTCTATGCCCTGGGCCGGTTCTTCACCGATACCCGCTGGACGCCCCTGTTTAAGGATGCGGACTTTGGCATTTTTGTACTGGTCAGCGCCACGCTGCTGACCACGGCGATCGCCATGGCGGTAGCAGCGCCCCTGGGGCTGATGATCGCCATTTTCCTAAGCGAGTATGCGGCACCAGGGGTGCGCCAGGGGCTCAAGCCCATTCTGGAGCTGCTGGCGGGGGTGCCCTCGGTGGTGTTTGGCTACTTTGCGCTGCTGACGGTAACGCCTTTTTTGCAGGGCTTTATTCCGCCGCTGCAGGGGTTTAATGCGCTCAGCGCCGGTATCGTCCTGGGGGTCAGCATTGTGCCGCTGGTGGCATCCCTCAGCGAAGACGCCATTAGCGCGGTGCCCGACGACCTGCGCCAGGGAGCCTTTGCCATGGGAGCCACCAAGCGCGAAGCCATTCAGGCGGTGGTGCTTCCGGCGGCGCTGTCGGGCATTGTGGCCTCGGTGATTTTGGCGATGTCGCGGGCGATCGGTGAAACCATGATTGTGAGCCTGGCGGCAGGGCAAAACCCCCAGCCCATTGACGGCAACCTGGGTTTTATCAACCCCTTCATTCCGGTTATGACCATGACTGCTTTTATTGTGCAGGTCAGCCTGGGGGATGCCCCCTTTGGCTCGCTGGCCTACAAGACCATCTTTGCGGTGGGCATGACCCTGTTTCTCATGACCCTGGCGTTGAATATTGTCAGCTACTGGTTTGTGCGTCACTTTCGGGAGAAGTACGAGTAATGGCCTCTTCGCCCTCTGAGTTTTCTACCCCACTGCCGGTGCCCCCCGAGGCTTCGGAGTTTGCCGGCAACCTGCCCCGGCGCTATGCCGTCGATCGCCTGTTTCAGATGGCGGCCTGGCTGGCTACGGCGATCGCGATCGCCGTCCTCGCCTGGCTGCTCGTCGATGTGTTTAGCCAGGGGTGGGGCCGCCTTGACTGGCAGTTTCTCACCAGCTTTCCCTCTCGCAAGGCCGAGAAGGCGGGTATTGTGGGTGCCCTGGCGGGCACCTTCTGGGTCATGATCATCGTGGCCCTGGTGGCCTTCCCCGTGGGGGTTGGGGCCGGGCTATACCTGGAGGAATTTTCTGACGACAGCTGGTTCACCCGCCTGGTTGAGATTAACATCAGCAACCTGGCCGGGGTGCCGTCAATTATCTATGGGCTGTTGGGGCTGGCGGCCTTTGTGCGGCTGATGGAGCCCATTACCGGCGGGCGATCGGTGCTGGCCGGAGCGCTCACCCTGGCGCTGCTGGTGTTGCCTATCATCATCGTCGCCACCCGCGAGGCCCTGCGCGCCGTGCCCGACAGCATTCGCATGGCGGGGCTGGCCATGGGCGGCAGCACCTGGCAGGTGGTCTGGGACCATGTGCTGCCCGCTGCCCTCTCCGGCATTCTCACCGGGGTCATTTTGGCCCTCTCCCGGGCGATCGGCGAGACTGCACCGCTGATTACCATTGGGGCCCTCACCTTTGTGCCCTTTACCCCCGGCTGCACCACAGAGTTTCCCTACTTCAACCCGCAGGATCTGCTGCTCTGTCCAGTGGATGTACTGCAAAGCCCCTTTACGGTCATGCCGATCCAAATTTTTAACTGGATTAGTCGCCCCCAGGCGGCCTTTCACGAAAATGCTGCCGCCGCCATCATTGTGCTGCTGATCATGCTGGTGGCAATGAATAGTGTTGCGATTATCCTTCGCAATCGGCTGCGGCAGAAAAGAGCATGAGGCGAAGCGATTAAATCAAATAGACTCTCAGTAAAACTATCGCCCTGATGCATCAAAAGGACTCATTGCCTTAGAAATTTATGAATGGATTAATAATCGTTAGCTGATTTTCGATCTGCTGGCGATCTTGCAGGTCTTCGCTATAGAGGCGGCCGTAGATGATGATATTGGTATCAAGAAATGCTTTAGCGCTCATTCGCCTCGTCTCGATTGAATTTGAAGCCTTTAGTATTTAGAGATATGGCTTGAAACCCGCCAACGTCAGAACTTGTTAGAGTCTTCACTTTAGATTGAGTGCGTTGACGCACAAACTCCACGAATTCTAGAACCAAGCTAGCCTCTGCTTCAGGTAACGTTTTTACCAGTTCATAAATGCTCTCTGCTGTACTCATAGTCCCTCCTAAAAAGTAGGGTGGGCACGGCCCACCGTTTACCTTTACCGTAAACAGCTTAGTCTATGTTCAAAATATCAATCATGCGACTGGCCAGCTGTTGATCTAACGTGATCAAGTCTAAATCGTTTGCTTTAGCGGTAGCAGCGATGATGGTATCAGGAATTTTGAGCTCATGAAGAAATTTAGACCCACTCATCTCTCATTTGCCTCTGAATGGTGACGGGGTCTCCATTAAAGCTAGGAGAATCTTTGAGAATGCCAAAGTAAGACAGTAAAGAAGAACGCCCTGCATCCTGATCGGGCCTGGCGTGTTGCTGCACAAACTCAGCAAACATCAACACTAGGCTTGCTTCTTCTTCTGGTAGTTTCTTCACCAGTTCATAAATGCTCTCTGCTGTACTCATTAGAGACTCCTAAAACAGTAGCGTGGGCACCGCCCACCATTTGCTTTTATCGTAAAGAGCAATCCCTATGGACGGTTAAACGGCATACGCGGCGGCGCGGTCTTCCACATCAGGTCGATTTCTTCGGGGGTGAGTCCGCAGGCTTGATTGACCAAGTCAGAGATGCGGTGCTCTAGGGCTAGCTCCTCGGCGCGGCACAACTGAATGGGGTGGGCATAGTCGCCGTAGACGTCTTTGTTGTCATCCGGGTAGGTGAGCTGCCTGCCTCGCTCCGCCGTCTTGAGCCAAGTCATCGTGCAGCGAAGTTCCTTTGCCCCCGCCCAGCGTGCCGCTGTCGATAGCTGCTATCCACTGCAAGAATTTTTGGTGACGATCGGCAATATCGGCGGGGAACAGGAAGCCTTTGATGGCCTGGTCGAGGGTCTTTTCTTGAAAAAGCGGGTTGTGGCTGGGCTGGGGCATGCCGTTGGGGCCGAAGCAATTTGACTAACGTTACCCCCCATCTTGGCTCAGGGATCCGGATTGGTCTGGTCTTTTAGCCTATGTTTACAGTGCTAGACCTATTCCACCGCCAGCGATACCCGGTTGCCGCCGATCGCCCTTAGCTCCGTCAGCAAGCCAGCGACTTCGCTATAGGTCAGCTCGCGATCGGCCTTCAGCACCAGCTTGCCGCTGGGGTTTTGGGCAAAGTAGCTGCGCACCCGCTGGCTCAGCTCGTTAAAGGTAGTCGGCTGATTGTCGAGAATCAGCCTGCCCTCTTTGTCGAGGCCCACCACGAGGGCATCAACCTGAACCACCTGGGTCTCTGCCAGGGCTCCATCGCCCGGCACCGACTGGGGCAGCCGGACGTTGAGCATCTGCCGCCCGGTCAGGCTCATCGAAATAATGATAAAGAAGGTCAACACCGTCATCAGTACGTCCATCATGGGGACGAGGTTGACCTCGGGGATTTGAGAGTCGGGGTGGCGGCGGCGGGAGCGCATAGGGGTGGGGGGAAATTGGGCAACAAGACAGCCACGTAACGATAAACCAGGATAGACCCAGCAATTATCCGACGGCGCAGAATGCCATTAGTATAGGGTGCTAACTCTGGGGTGGAAAGGGGTGGCGATCGCCGCCTCCGCTGCCCCGCGATCGCTTGGGGAGTTTGTTCGCCCATGGTGCCAAAGGATATCTATCGGCGAGTTCGGGGCGGGTTGGCCCGCCTGGTCAGCTTGCCAGGTCTGTGGCTGCTGCTGTGGGTAGGCATATTGCTCGTGCTGAATAGCCCCCAGCAAAGTCTGATGGCCCAGGATGAAGGCTACTACGCCCAGCAGGCCCGGTGGATATTGGCCAACAACGACTGGATCACCCTGGGCTGGTGGGGGCAACCGCTCTACGATCGCACCATTGGCATACAGTGGCTGATCGCCCTCAGCTTCCATTGGTTTGGCCAGAGCGAGCTGGCGGCAAGACTGCCCAGCATGGTGGCATCGGTGGTAGCCGTGCTGGTAACGTGGCGGATTGGGACACGCCTCATGCCGCCCCACGTGGGTCTGTGGGGCGCCGCTATTTTTGCCGCCATGCCTCTATGGATGCAAACCAGCAAACTGGCCACCCAGGACGCCTGGCTGGTGGCCCTAGAACTGCTGGCAATCTGGGCGCTGCTGGTCAGCGAGGATGACCCGGATCACCGCCGCAACTGGGGCATCGGCGCGGGGATGGCCCTTAGCCTAGGATTTTTGTTCAAAGGCGTCATGGTGGTATTGCCAGCCCTCGCGCTGCTGCCCTACCTGGTGCGTAGCCACCACACCCACCGCCATCTCACCAATCGGGGCCTCTACTACGGGCTGGGGTTAGGTGCCCTGCCGACTGTAGTCTGGCTGGGGCTCAGCGTGGCCCGCTACGGCTGGCTGCCGCTACAGCAGCTGTTTGGCAAAGTGCTGCTGCTGTCCCAGGCAAACGCTCCTACCGCCGCCTTTCAGTCGACCTCTACGGTGACCTACTACCTGTGGCACATTCCGGCCACCACCTTTCCGTGGGTGGGGTTTGCCCTGGTGGGGGCCTGGCTGGTGGGGCAAAATCGGTCATTGGGCCGTCGGACCCTGTGGCTGGGGTATCCGCTGGTGCTGCTGGTGTTGCTCAGCCTGTTTGATACCCGGACCTGGTACTACTCCCTCCAGATCTATCCCTTTGTGGCGCTGCTGGCGGCGGTGGGGCTCGACCACCTGGGGCGACTGTTTCGCTCGGCGGCACCGCGCCGCTACCGGGTGGCGGTGGGGATTAGCTGGGCCGCTGGCATAATGGGAATTTTGCTGATGTCAGCGGGGGGAGCGCTGCTGCTCACCCCCGGCGATCTGATCGGCGACGACCTGCGGCCCTACGGCTGGCTGGGGATTATGGGAGGGCTAGGCTGGCTACTGCCCTGGCGCATGACCCTTAACCGACCCCGCCGTGTCACCCGACGAGATAAACAGATCTGGCAGTGGGGCTGGTTGCTGGGTCCTTGGCTGGCCGTAGCAGCGGCCTCTGTTACGGGGCTGTTTGGTAACTACGAAGCCACCTTTGTGAAGAGTCTAGAGGCCCCCCCAATTGGGTCTATTTTGGCGACTAACCCAGTGCATATTTTGCAGCCAGGGGGCGATCGCGAGAGCATTTTGTTTACCTTCTACACCCCCCACCTAGGTACTGCCCTGGGAGACTGGAGCCAGCTTCCCTCTGAGGGTTATACCTGGGGAAACCCCAGCCTGGCGCCCTTAGCGGAAGGCTATGAAGTCATTGCTACGGTAGAGGGCTGGCAGCTGGTGCGGGCCCCTTTGCAACCGGCGGCAGTACCCAGAGGGTAGTACTGGATCACAAAGGCAGACCATGCCTACTGCCTCCTACGGCTGCTCAAACTCGAACAACAGCTTTTCCAACTACCTGCCGCTGCTCAAGTTGGCGAATGGCAGCGGGAACATCTTCTAAGCTGTAAAAACCGTCAATGAGTGGCGCAATTTTGCCCGCCTCAATCAGGTCTCTCAGCCTGACCAGGTCTGCCGAATTGGGTTTTACCATGAGGGATTTCACGGTGCGATCGCTCATTTTTGAGATCACAGAACCTAGGATCATCACCTGGAATAGGCGGGCGATCGCACCTCCCACCAGCACATAGGTTCCTTTAGATCTTAGTAGAGGCAAATAGTCAAAAACCGAGCGATAGGCCGCCACATCAATAATTAAGTCGTAGGACTCCTTCTGAATCAGATCGACTTGGGCATAGTCAATTACGTCGTCTGCGCCGAGCGCCTTGATGCGATCTACTTTGGCGCTGCTGCACACAGCGGTCACTTCAGCGCCAAAAGCCTTCGCAATTTGCACCGCAAACGATCCCACCCCCCCTGAGGCACCGTTGATCAGCACCCGCTGCCCCGACTGAACCTGGCCCATGTCGCGCAGGGCTTGCAGGGCCGTCATCGCCGCCCCCGGCATCGCCGCCGCCTCTGCAAAGGTGAGATTGGCGGGCTTGAGAGCTAAAGCGTCTTCTGTGGCACTGGCGTATTCAGCAAACGCCCCAAACCCACATTCCGACAGATCGCCAAAGACCTCATCCCCAACCTGAAAGCGCGTCACATTTTCGCCGACGGCTTCAACCGTCCCCGCCACATCGAAGCCAAGGGTCTTGATCTTTGGCTTCAAAAGTCCCCCTAGCATCAGTCGAACGAGATAGGGGCTGCCCCGCATTAAATGCCAGTCGCCCGCATTGACAGACGTGGCCTGAACCCGCACCAGCACCGTGTCAGCTTGAACCTCTGGCCGATCTACCTCGGCTAGCCTCAACACGTCGGGCGAACCATATTCGGTTTGGGCGATCGCTTTCATGGTCATACACCTCTTGGGCAAACTTACAGCGTAAGCCTAGCATAGACTTACGCTGTATGTCACAATGAGCCTGTAGGCAACAAAACTTCGCAATCGAGCTTGGGTTTGGGATATGCCGCTGTGACCGTAGGCAGACCAGAATGGCTGAGGAAACTAGCTCAAGCAAGTCAGAACGCCTTCCCTTGAGCAGAGAACGGATATTGCAGACGGCGCTTCGTTTGGCGGATGAAGGCGGACTGGAGGCACTCTCCATGCGAAAGCTGGCTCAGGCGCTGGGGGTTAAGGCCATGTCTCTGTACAATCACGTCACCAACAGAGACGATCTGATCGATGGCATCGTCGATAGCGTGGTGAGTGAAATAGAACTGCCCAAGCCCGGCACTGATTGGAAGATGGCCATGCGGCACCGAGCAATTTCCGCCCACGCAGTGCTGTTGCGCCATCCCTGGGCGACGATGCCCCTGGTGTCGCGGATAAATGTAGGGCCAGCCATGCTGCGCTACGTGGATTCAACCCTTGGATGCCTGCGAGAGGCCGGGTTTTCCTTGGAAATGGCCGACCATGCCTGGAATGCCATCGATAGCCATATCTATGGGTTTACGCTTCAGGAATTGAACTTTCCCATCGAAACATCGGACTATTCAGAAGTCGCCGCCGACTACCTCTCGCAGATCCCCGCCGATCAATATCCCTACCTGAACAAGCTCACCCACCAGGTCATCCAGGCAGAGTATGACGGCCTGCATAACTTTGAGTTTGGGCTTGACCTCATTCTCGATGGCCTAGACCGGCTGCCAAAAAGCCCTGGCTAGCTGCGGCCAAATAGATCTCCCTGGCTGGGGCGTACCCCAGGCCGGGAGACAAAATTAAACCGTAGCGATCAGCTGTTTTTTTAACCAAATGTCGTGGAGGGCATGCAGGTAGACGGGGTCAGCCTGTAGACCGATCGCACGGTTGTAGGACTCGATCGCATTGCCGTAGGCACCCATGTCGGTAAACAGCTTGCCCCGGTTAAACCAGGCCTGGTGGTAGCCAGGGTTGAGGGCGACGGCTTTGTCGTAGGCGGCCAGGGCCTCGGCCTGGCGCTGGAGGCCACAGAGGGCATTGGCGCGGTTATTCCAGGCGGTGCAGCAGGCGCCATCGAGGGCCAGGGCCTGGTCAAACACCGCTAGGGCCTGGTCAAATTGAGCCTGTTCGCAGAGGACGCAACCCCTGGCGTTGAGGGCGGCGGCGGTTTGGCCAAGATCGTGGATGGGGGCAGAATCGAGCCGGGGTGGCATGGGGGCAAGCTCCTTAATCATGGGGCCAGGAATTGGCCCAGGGGGTAACTAGTTCCATTGTCGAGGGGAAGCGGCGATCGCCCTAGGGTGGGTGTCACCCGCTGGGGGTACGGGTTACAGCCCCGAGGTGCAGCCCCCATGTGCAGCCCCGAGGGACAGGCCGCAGGGACTGGGTTCATCTTGATCTTTTGATCTATAGTGCAAACTATGGCTCAGGTGTCCTTTACAGAACTGGTGGCGGCGGCGCGGGCGGGCGAGCTGCTGAGCTTTCCGACCGATACGGTGCCGGCCCTGGCGGCGCGGCCCGAGGCGGGCGATCGCATCTATGCCGCTAAGGGGCGCAGCCCCGACAAGCCCCTCATTCTCATGGGGGCATGCCTGGCCGATCTACGGCCCTATATCCAGGGCACCGAGGCGGACCTGGCCCAGTGGGTAGCCCTGGCCGATCGCCACTGGCCCGGTGCCCTCACCCTGGTGCTGCCTGCCAGCGATCGCCTCCCCTCGGCCATGAATCCTCTAAACACCGGCACCCTGGGTCTGCGGGTACCCGCCCATCCCCTGGCGCTGCACCTGTTGGCGCACACCGGCCCCCTGGCTACCACCAGCGCCAACCGCTCGGGAGAACCGCCGCTAGAAACAATGCCTGCGATCGAGACGAGTTTTCCCGAGGCCTTTACCCTCTCCCCCCCGGCTCTAGCCGCAATCTACGAGGCGATGGGAATCGCCCCA
The DNA here is from genome assembly GCA_041739575.1 of Nodosilinea sp. Lineage (GTDB taxonomy): Bacteria > Cyanobacteriota > Cyanobacteriia > Phormidesmidales > Phormidesmidaceae > Nodosilinea. The sequence goes on from JBGSNT010000128.1 coordinate 47,455, forward strand.
CCCCCTCAGCACCAGCCCCAGGGGTCGGGGTTGCCCTCTACCGTCGCCCGCTGGCGGAGCGACGGCTGGGAGGTGCTGCGAGCGGGGGCGGTGACTCTGCCCGATGTTGCAAAGCCTTAACGCTTCCCTTGCCTGAGCGACCCAGGCCTTAGGCTAGCAGTGCATCCTCACCCAAGCGCCATGAACTACCCCCAGGGCCAAGACTTCACCGACCTGGCTACCCTACAACTGGCCTACGATCGCCTGCTGCACCAGGCCCAGCATCAGGCGGCCTTTTTGGGCACCGCCTCCCACGAACTGCGATCGCCCATTAACCAGATCATCAGCCTGCACCAGCTCATCCTCGAAGACCTGTGCGAAAGCCCTGCCGAAGAGCGAGAGTTTATTGCCCAGGCCAATCAGGCCATTCAAACAGTGCTCAAAAACCTCGATCTGCTCATCACCCTCTCCAAGCTCGATATTGGTACGCTGCGCCCCCAGCTTAAACCGACGCCCTTAGAGCCACCGCTGACTCGGGTGAAGCGCCTGATTGAAATGCAGTGCATCAATCGCCACTGCCGCTTTGCCCTCGGCCCAATGGCCCCAGAGCTGGCGGCAAATACCGATGCAGCCTGGTTGGAGCAGGTGCTGGTCATGCTGATTGAGGCCGCCCTAGACCAGGGCAGCGCTCAGATCACCCTGAGGGTAGGCGATGATTCTACCGACGACGAGATTGCCCTTCACCTGGAGGCTAGCCCTGGGGACAGGCCAGCGACGGCGATCGCCGCCCTATCTCCCGAATTTCGCTACCAGTTGGCCGCCCGATTGCTCCCCCACTTACACTCCACCCTGCTATCCCTAGGGCCAGCGGCGGCCCCAAACCGTCTCCTCCGCCTCCAGATCCCTCGAGCGGTGGTCTAGTGCTCTGGAGCAGAGGTTCGGCCCCCTAGCCCCCCTGCCCTCTAGCTCCCCTGCCCCGACCGATGCCGTAGTCTACCAACCTGTTTTTTACTCGACGTTAAATAAGCGTTCCATTTCAAAATCTTTCGATATAGTTTGGGCAATTTAGATCTGGAATTGACAAACGTTTCCCTGTAGTCATCGTTAGACTGATTTGCACGCTGTCAAGTCGGTCGTAGCCTGCCGGAAAAAGCCCTGAAAGCAAGTCACAGAGAATATTATGGAATTTTTCATCATCCTTTTGTTGGTCTTCATTGTATGGACGAATGAAGCCCTGTTTGGCAAGTCGTTGTGCACACCAGTGTCGCCTAAAAGTGCCGAGGAAGAATTTGCTGCTGCCCTGCAGAAATTTATGGAAAAGGGCATCCCTGTGCGCATCGTAGAAAAAAAAGAAGAAAAAAAAGAAGATAAATAAAGGAGGATAAGATATTCCTACAAGTCCCCCATTCGGCATGTTCTACAATGACTCAAAACGCCAGTCCTGCTGCCCCTACTCCTAGCCCCAGCCCTGTTCCCGACTCCGCTACGGAAGCTACCCCTTCCTTTGGCTGGAATCCCTATGCCGAACGGATGAATGGACGATTTGCCATGGTGGGCTTTGTGGCCCTGCTACTGCTAGAGCTAGTTACCGGCCAGACGTTTTGGGCCTGGCTGGGCCTGCGCTAGGAGCGCCCCTCCCCGGCCCATCCCGCCACCGACCCTTGAGCTGCCGACGCATGATCCATAGGGTAGAAATGGTAGGCTTAAGGATGATTTGTGGGAGGGTAGGGCGTGGTCAACCCCAATGCAGAAATTAGTCGGCTGCGGGAGCTCATGCCCGCCACAGCCCGCATGAAGACCAAGCTCATGCTCAATGAGCGTCAGCTTGACGTGATCAAGGCGGAGTTTCCGCGCCCCTGGCAGCAGACCCACGCCGTGTCTATCAACCTGGACCTGTGGCACCAGCTGACGGTGGCCGAGCGGGATCTGCTCTTTTTGCGCACGGTCTGCTGGGTTACCCTGGCCAACCTGCTCAAACCCAATTGGTATCAAGCTCTAGCGGGGGCAGGGCTGGCCGGAGGTGTGGTGGAACTGCTCCAGGGCGATGCCGTGGGAGTGATTGCCGCCGCCGGGGTAACGGCCCTGGCGGGCTGGCAGATCTGGCGCGGGGTCACAGGTCCGCAGACCGATATCGCCGCCGATGATAAAGCGATACAGGTCGCCCTGCGGCGCGGCTACGCCCAGGCCGATGCCGCCACCGCTCTGATTCGCGCCATTGAGGCGGTGCCCCCCCTGGAAGGGCGGCGGGTGCTGACCGTCAACGAGCTGATTCGTTGCCAAAACCTGCGGGTGCAGGCGGGACGATCAGAGTTTTCGGTGCCCGAGAGCTATCTGTATTAGGACTCTATGGTTCAGCTACCGCGCCTATCGCACCCCAATCCTCTGGAGCAGCCCTCTGGTTGGCAGGGCGTGGCTCACCTGCACTACGCGGTGGAGTCGGAGCACTGCCTTCTGGCCCAGACCTACACCCGAGCCCCGCTGCGGGTCCAGCGGCCCCTCTATCCCGAGGGGGCGGGGCTGTGCCACACGGTGCTGGTTCACACCGCCGGAGGGCTGGTGGGAGGCGACAGCCTCGACATTGCCATTCAGGCTGATGTCGGCAGCCAGGTTCTGATCACCACCGCAGCCGCCAGCAAAATCTACGGCAGCGATGGGGCGACTCCGGCTACCCAGCAGGTTGTCATCACCCTGGCCCCTGAGAGCTGCCTCGAGTGGATGCCCCAGGAAACCATCGTGTTTAACCAGGCCCACTACCAGCAAATGGTGCGGGTTAATCTGGCGCCGGGGGCCCTCTGGGCTGGCTGGGAGATCACCCGATTTGGCCGCAGTGCCCGGGGAGAAACCTTTGACCAGGGCCAGTGGCGATCGCACATGGAGGTCTGGCAAGCCGATCGGCCCCTGTGGCTCGATCGCCAACAGCTCACCGGGGGCAGTGCGGCCCTACACAGCCCCAACGGCCTAGCTGGGCATCCCGTCGTAGGCAGCTTTGCGGTGGTGGGATATCATGCCGACCCCGCTCAGATCGAGGCCCTGCGCCAGCTGTGGCCCCCCGACCAGGCCGGTGATATTGGCGTCACCCGCCTGCAAGCTGGCGTACTCTGCCGCTATCGCGGACCCTCCAGCCAGGCCGCCCGGCGCTGGTTTGTGGCCGCCTGGCAACACCTGCGGCCCCACTACCTGGGCCGAACGGCGGCGGTGTCACGGGTGTGGCCCCGATAGGGGGTCAGGTCAGGGCACCCCCACAGCTAGAACCGCTGCCCGCCGTACAGCCGTAGCAGTAGTTCCGAGTCTGCACTTCCTTGGCCACATCAAGGGAGTTAGCCGCCAGCAAATCGGCTACTGTAAGCGCCTGGCCCTCGGGCGATCGGCTGGGCAGGGCCTCCATTTGGTTAAAGTCGCAGTCGTAGAGATGCCCTTCGTAGTCCACCGAGAGCTGGCGGCGGCACATCAGGTGAGGGACCGTGGCGGGGTTGTGATGGTCGGCCAGAAATTGTAGATAGGGCCAATACAGGTCTTTGCCCTGGAGATATTGTTTTACCCGACCAATGGGCAGGTTGGTGATGGTGTACAGCTGATTAAAGGCAATGCCAAAATGCGATCGCAAATACTGCTCGTAGTCCCCCTGCAATGCCGCCTGGTTGGGGGTCAGCCTAAACTCAGCGCTGCGGGGCACTGGGGGGTTATAGACCAGGTCTAGCTGTAGGGCTGGGTCGTGACCGTAGCCAAGCTGGTTAAGTCGTTGCAGCCCTCGAACCGAGTCGGCATACACCCCTGCTCCCCGCTGCTGATCCACATTGTCTTCGAGGTAGCAGGGCAGCGAAGCCACCACATGAAGCTGGTGGCGAGCAAAGTACTCGGGCAAATCTGTAAAGCCCGGAACTGCAAAAATGGTCAAGTTAGAGCGCACAATGACCGCCTTGCCCAACTCCCGAGCCGCCGCCACCAGGGGTCGAAAACCGTAGTTCATCTCGGGTGCCCCGCCGGTCAAATCCACCGTGGTCAACTGGGGAAACCGTTGAATCAGCTCAATGAGTTGATCGCAGACCTCGGCAGAGAGCTCCTCAGTGCGCTTAGGCCCCGCTTCCACATGGCAATGGGTGCAGGCTAAATTGCACTTGCGCCCCAGGTTCACCTGCAAAACGGTGATCGGAAGCTTATCCAGGGGCTGCTCAAGCCGTTGGTTAAAGGGCAAAACAGCGGTGGTTAAGGAGGGGAAAGACTGAACCATAGTCGCCATATCAGCTAAAACAACATTCTCCGGCGGTCGCCCGGCAGCCCGAGAGCATCAGATCATAGCTTGGCAGCCATTAAACTCCAAGAGCTGAAAATTCCCTGAGAAAGTGACTGGGGGAAATTGTATTAAGCCTTGACTCGGTCAGACTCCGCCAGGTGGGTACACTTTAGATGAAATGGCACAATATCAATGCTGCTGCGGTTATGGAAAACCAGCCTAATGCGCGACCTGAGCATATTTCCCCTACCGAGTGGAGCAACACCCCAACCAGCGTTCAGCAGCTGGTGACCCACCTACTGGCCCAGTTCCCCAACCAGGCCCAAAACACTGCGGCCCTGGAGGCTCAAATTCAGCGGGGGCAGGCTCCCCATCGCGTGGTAGCAACCATTCGCCACTGCCTCAATCTAGACACTATCTTCGCCACCACCACCGCCGCAACGGCCCAGCTGTTCGCCCCCATGGATTGCTACATCTCCCGGTATGTCGCCGAGGCCGGCCTGTGGCGTACCGTGGCCGATTTTCACCACGACCCCGACCGACCGACCACCGTTGGCGATGAAATTCCTGACGCGGAGAATCCCTTTGCGGCCCAGCTGCGTTGTTTGAAAAGGGTTTGCCTAGACAACCCTGATGGTCTAGAGGACGCCGTCAACCAGACCCCAGCAAGAACCATGCCTGGGGCCTGGCTGATCAACCCCCTTGTGGTAGATGGGCAGCTCTGGGGTAGTTTGGCCCTGGTAGCTACCCAGCGCCCTTTGACCTGGTCTAACCAGCAGATCGATCTAGTCCAGACGGTGGCCCATCAGCTGGAGGTGGCGATTCAGCAGGCCCATCTCTATCTCGAGGTGCAGCTTGAGCTCGAAGAGCGCCAGCGGGTCGAGGCTGCTTTGCAAGAGAGCCAGGCCCGACTAGAAGCGGTGGCGGCTAACCTACCGGGGGCTATTTTGCGCTACCGGCTCTGTCCCGATGGCACCGATGGGATTTTGTACATGAGCCCCGGCTGCGATCGCCTCTGGGAGATAGAGGCCGAGGCTGTTATCAACGACGCTAGGCTGCTGTGCAGCATGATCTGCCCTGACGACCTGCCCGGCATGCGGGCGTCAGTGATGGCCTCGGCCCAAGCCCTCACCCCCTGGAACTGGAACTGGCGCATTACCACCCCCTCGGGCGTTGAAAAATGGCTCGAAGCCTGGGGACAGCCGATTCGCGAAGCCAACGGCAATGTCCTTTGGGACACCCTAATCCTAGATGTCACCGATCGCAAACGGGCCGAGATCGCCCTCCAAACCAGCGAGAGCCGCTTCCAAAGCCTGGCTGACAATGTGCCTGGGGTGCTCTACGGCTACCGCCTACGCCCCGACGGTACCGACCAATTTACCTACATCAGCTCGGGCTTCCGAGAGGTCTACGGCTTTGAACCGGATGGGGCCCTGACCAACTCCAGCGTGGTCTGGGCCATGATTCACCCCGACGATGTGGCCCTGCTACAGCAGACCATTGAGGTGTCCCGTTGTACCCTCAGCACCTGGCAGGTGGAGTACCGGGTTATTACTCCCGCTGGGCAGACCAAGTGGCTTCAGGGCATTGCCCGGCCCACCGCCCAGCCCAATGGCGACGTGATTTGGGATGGGTTGATTGTCGACATCGGCGAACGCAAGCAGGCCGAAGAGGCCCTCGCGGCTAGCGAGCAACGCCTGCGCGCCATCATTGAAGCCGAGCCCGAGTGCGTCAAAGTACTCGCCCTGGATGGCACTGTTCTGGAGATGAATCCGGCAGGGCTGGCCCTAATCGATGCCGATGCACCCGATCAGGTGATCGGGCTCCCAGCCACGACCTTTATTCAGCCGGAGTGCCGTCAGAGCTTTGAGGCCATGGGTCAGCGGGTGTCGCAGGGCACCGCAGCCCGTCTGGAATTCGGCGTTCAGGGGCTTAAGGGTACCCATCGATGGGTCGATAGCCACGCGGTGCCCCTGCGCAATGAGCATAACCAGATTGCAGCCATTCTGGCGATTACCCGCGACATAAGCGATCGCAAGCAGGCTGAAGAGGCCCTCGCCGCCAGTGAGCAAAAGCTCTCAACCCTAATCAGTAATCTGCCCGGTTATGTCTATCGGGTTAAAAACGACCCCCATTACACCCCCGACTTTATTAGCCAGGGGGTTGAAGCCATTACCGGTCATCATCCCGACGAGTACCTAGTTACTCGTACGATCTCCTGTGGCCAAGAAATTCATCCCGACGACGCCCAGATCGTATGGGATCGGGTGCAGCAGGCGGTAGGCGATCGCAGCCCCTACGAGTGCGAGTATCGCCTGATCACCAAAACTGGGCAGGAAAAATGGGTCTGGGAGCGCGGTCAGGGCATTTATGACGAAGGCGGCACCCTGCTATACCTGGAGGGGTTTGTCACCGACATCAGCAGTCAAAAACAGGCCGAAGCCGACCTGCGAGACAGCGAGGCTCGCTACCGACTGCTGGCGGAAAACACCTACGACCTGGTGTGTCTCCATGACCCAGTCGGATCCTGCCTCTACATTAGCCCCTCCTGCACCCCGCTGCTGGGCTACCGCTACGACGAAATGAGGGGGCTGTCCCTGAGCCAGTTTGTCCACCCGGACGACCGCGATCGCTTTCAGGCCGAGATAGAAGCTGCTAGTACCGGAGCCAAATCCAGTCCCATCACCTATCGGCTGCGCCACCGCCGCGGCCACTACCTGTGGTTTGAGACCCTCACCCGATCCATTCTGAGTGAGGATGCTAACCCCCGGGTAGTGCAGTTACAAACCACCTCCCGCGACGTCACCGAACGGGTCCTGGCCCAGCATCAACTTCAGCACGATGCCCTGCACGATGCCCTCACCGGGTTACCCAACCGCCACCAGCTCATGCATCGTCTCGCCCTGGCCCTAAGCCATGCCCGCGCCGACGACCAGTTCAAGTTTGGGGTGCTGTTTCTCGACCTCGATCGGTTCAAGGTCATCAACGATAGCCTTGGGCACCTGGCGGGAGACCAAATGCTGATTGAAATTGCCGCCAAGATCCAGAACACCCTAGGGGCCAGCGACTTGGCCGCGCGACTGGGGGGGGATGAGTTCGTAGTGCTGCTCAACCGAGCGGGGCGAGACCAGGTAGTGGCGGCGGCGGAGCGCATCTTCGCCGCCCTAGCGAATCCCTTTACTGTAGCGGGGCGCGAAGTGCACACCACGGTGAGTATCGGCATTGTGCTGGGGCACCAGGGGTACCACCAGCCCGAGCACCTGCTGCGCAATGCCGACATTGCCATGTATCAGGCCAAGGCCAAGGGCAAGGCCCGCTACGAAATTTTCAATGCCAAAATGCACACCGAGGCCCTAGCCCGCCTGCACCTGGAAAATGACCTGCGCCGGGCCATCGATCAGGGAGACATGGTGCTGCACTATCAGCCCATTGTCACTCTGACCACCGGCACCGTGGTAGGGTTCGAGGCCCTGACTCGCTGGGTGCACCCCAGCCGAGGCATTGTATCCCCCGGCGAATTTATTCCCCTGGCCGAAGAAATCGGCCTGATTAGCCAGCTTGACTACTGGGCCCTAGCCACGGCCTGCCAACAGCTCGCCACCTGGCAGCACCGCTTCCCTGCCCTAGGGCCCCTGACCATGAGCGTTAACCTGTCAGCCCAAGACCTGCGGCGCAGCGATTTGCTGACCACCCTTGATGAAATCTTGGCCAGTACCCATCTCCCAGCTCACTGTCTCACCCTGGAAATTACCGAAAGCATGCTGATTGACGACATTGAGGCCACCATTGAGCTGCTCGACCAAATCCAGGCCCGCCAGGTGCATATCAGCATTGATGACTTTGGCACCGGCTATTCCTCCCTCAGCTACCTGCATCGGCTGCCCGTCAACTACCTTAAGGTCGATCGCTCCTTCATACACCAGACCCAGACAGGTCAACCTAGCCAACCTATTGTCTCTACCATTATGGCCCTGGGCACCCAACTGGGTCTGGAAACCATTGCCGAAGGGGTTGAGACAGCCCCCCAGCGCGATGAGCTATGTCGTCTAGGCTATCGCCTGGGGCAGGGCTACCTGTTCTCACACCCGCTGGCCATTGACCAGGTCGAAAGTCTTCTAACCCACGCGGCTAGGAGACAGGCAGCGCCAATCTAACCTGGTCGCGGCCTGCGTTTTTGGCCTGGTACAGAGCTTCGTCAGCCCGCTTAATCAGGGCGGCATAGCCAATCTCGGAGTCGGGTTGGGCGCTGGCGACCCCGAGACTCATGGTTACCACGTCGGCCACCGTCGACCCCTCGTGGGGAATATGGCGGCTACGCACCAGGAGGCGAATGTCTTCGGCTACGGTCTCAGCCCCCTTCAGATCGGTGTGGGGCAGTACAATCACAAACTCTTCGCCGCCGTAGCGGGCCACCAGATCGCCGGGGCGCTTAGCGGCTCGACTTAGGGTGCGGGCCACCAGCCGCAGGCAGTTATCCCCGGCCTGGTGACCGTAGCGATCGTTAAAACCCTTAAAGTGGTCAATATCGGCTATAATTACCGAAAAATAGGAGTTTTCCCGCGCCATACGTCGCCATTCCTGGTCTAGATACTGCTCTAGCCGCCGACGATTAGCCACCTGGGTAAGGCCGTCGAGGTAAGCCATGCGCCGGAGGCGCTGGTTAGCTAAGGTAAGCTCCCGGTGCAGGTTGGCCTGCTGAATGGCAATGCCCACCTGGGTTGCCAGACTTTGCAGCAGCCGTACATCGGCGGTCCGCCAAGTCCGAGCCGATCGGCACTGGTGAGCGATTAGTAGCCCCCACAGGTTGTCCTCCTGCAGCAGGGGCACGACAATCTCGGCCTGAATTTGAAAGTATTCTAAAAACTCCAGCTGGCTGGAGGGCAAGTTTTGGGTGTAGATATTCTCTACGGCCAGCCCCCGCCCCGCCCGATAGTGGTTGAGAAAGGTTTCACCCACGGACCTGGGATCGCGCAACTCCCAGCCCAGCATCGTCGGGTAGGCCGGGGAACAAGCTTCTTGAATCACTTCACCGCTAATGTCAGGGCCGCACCGAATCACAATTACCCGGTCGGCTTCGATAAAATCCTGCACTGAGATAACGGTTTGTTCCAGGATGTTCTCTAGGTTCAGCAGGGGGCGAATGCGCTGGGCAATTTCCCCCACCAGCCGTTCCCGCTGGGATTGCAGCTTAATCTCAGCCTCGGTTCGCTTCTGTTCCGAAATGTCGAGGGTGACGCCAGCCAGCCGAGGGGCATGTTTGCCATCGTCAAACACCTGTCCCCGGGACGATACCCAGCGGCTATTTCCCCCCCGATGGATGACGCGAAACTCAACCTCGTAGCGCTGCCCCATCTGGATGGCGTGCTGAAGCACCTGGTGAACCGTGGCCCGATCCTCTTCATGCACATAGGTAAACAGGCTGTCATAGCTGCCGTCAAACTCATTGGGAGCCAGGCCCAATAGCAGCTCTAGCCCATCGGAAATAAAGATGGTGCCCTGGGCTAAATCCCAGTCCCAGGTGCCCATTTGGGCACCCTCCAGGGCCAAGGCCAGGCGCTGCTGCTGCTGCTGAAGAAGCAGCGCCTGGCCTTGGCAGGCGGTCAGCTCGGATCGCCCGGCAGCGGAGGATTCTGGGCTCAGCGGCAAAGCATAGAGGCCATGGTCAGTCAGCAGCCCCAGCCAGTGGTGGGCTTGGTCGACGATGGGGAGATAGACCTGATCGGGGTGCGACGGGCCAAAGGCGATGGGCCAATTGAGGGCATCCCGGAGGGGCTGAAGCCATTGGAGGGGCGTCATCCACTGGGCCGTTGAGGTTTGGCTAAAGTCAACCTGGCAGGTGGCAGCCTGGGCCACATTGTCGTAGCTAAAAATGCCGGTTAGGGTACCTTTGCGATAAACCAGAGCATAGGTTTTGGTCGCCTTGGCCATGGCCATAATGGCCTGCTGGAGACTGTCATCCGCCTCGATGCGCAGCGGAGATGGATCGATGGTGGCGGTTGGGGTAATAGCTTTGATCAGATCGTTCTCAAGCACAGCTCGGCGCCAGCGAAAGTAGCGAATAGGGTGGGGCAAATCTGCTCAGTGGCCTTCGGTGACCTGCGGGGTAGTTGCCGGCGCAGTCGATCGCCGGAGTGGCTGCTAGAGCTATATCAGGGGTCAGTTGTTATGGACTCTAGCATTCCCGCACCCAGGAGGCAGTGGACATATATTGAGCAGGCCTTAATTATTGGGCCGGTCTCACCACCAGGATAGGAAAACGGGCGGTCGGCCTCCACTGATAGGAGGGCCTAACCCTACCTATCCACCCCCCTGCCGCTCCGCCGTTAAGTGCCTGGATCCGGTGGACAATTTTCCCTGGGTATCATCCAGGGGAGTTCCCTATACTGAGGAGGTACGTTAAGAGAGCTCGATCCCCTGTCTGTTTTGCCCCTGATTCAGAATGAAACCTTAGACCTGCTGGAGTGGCCTCGGCTATGCCAGCACCTCTCGACCTTTGCTGCGACTAAGGTGGGTACCCTGGCCGCCCAAAATCTGGGCCTGCCCGCCACCCAGGCTGTCAGCCTCACCCTGTTGGCCCAAACCCAGGAGGCCTGCTGGCTAGAGCAGAATAACAATAGCCTTAACTTTGGGGGCATCCGCGACATTGCCGCAGCAGTGGAGCGGGCTCACCGCCAGGGGCTGCTAGAAGGCGAGGAGCTATTGGCGATCGCCACCACCCTGAACGGCGCCCGCCAGCTGCGCCGCACCATTGATGCCCACCCCCCGGAAGACCTGCCGGTGTTGCAGGCCCTGGTGGCCGACCTGCGCACCCATCCCGACCTGGAGCAGCAGATCTACCACTGCATTGACGATCGCGGCGATGTCACCGACCGGGCCAGCCCTAAGCTGGGCGGCATCCGCGATCGCCTCAAGGCCATTCGGCAAGACATTCACCAGCGATTGCAGCGGATTTTGCAGCGGCAGGCCGGGGCAATGCAGGAGCCGTTGATTACCCAGCGGGGCGATCGCTTCGTGCTGCCCGTCAAAGCCCCCCAAAAAAACGCGGTACCCGGTATTGTCCACGACGCCTCCGCCAGCGGTGCCACCCTCTACATTGAGCCCCAGGCCGTGGTCGAGTTGGGCAACCGCCTGCGCCAGCTGCTGCGCCAAGAACAAACCGAAGAGGAGGTGATCCGCCGCCAGCTCAGCGACGCCGTAGCCGTAGTGTACGACGACATCATTCAGCTCCTAGAGGTAGTCGTCGAGCTTGATTTAGCCTACGCCCGGGCCCGCTACTCGCTGTGGCTGGGGGCCAATCCCCCCCGCTTCATCGAGCCCCACGAGCAAACCACCCTGCGCCAGTTGCGCCATCCGCTGCTGGTCTGGCAGCAGCGCCACGAGCAGGGGCCTGAGGTAGTGCCGATCAATCTGCTGATTCGCCCTGAGCTTCGGGTAGTGGCGATCACCGGCCCCAATACCGGCGGCAAAACCGTCACCCTAAAAACCCTCGGCCTAGCGGCGCTGATGGCCCGGGCAGGGCTCTACATACCCGCCCGGGAGCCGGTCGAGCTGCCCTGGTTCGAGCAGGTACTGGCCGACATCGGCGACGAACAATCCATTGAGCAGAGCCTCTCCACCTTTTCGGGACACATTCGGCGGATTGGCCGCATTTTGGCGGCCCTGGGCGGGCCTGAGGCTGGGACAGGGGAGACAGCGACAGAAGCCCCCGCCCCCGACCCCGCGCTTCCTCCCCCCGCTCCTTCTTCTATCCCCGCCAACGTCCTGGTCCTGCTCGACGAAGTCGGTGCCGGCACCGACCCCTCCGAGGGCACAGCCTTGGCCATCGCCCTGCTCAAGCACCTGGCCAATCAAGCTCAATTGACCATGGCTACCACCCACTACGGTGAGCTGAAGGCGCTGAAGTACCAAGATGCTCGCTTCGAAAACGCCTCGGTGGAGTTTGACGAAGCCACCCTGTCGCCCACCTACCGCCTGCTATGGGGCATTCCGGGCCGCTCCAACGCCCTGGCGATCGCCCGCCGCCTGGGCCTAGACGCCACGGTGGTCCAGGCGGCCACCGCCCTTATGGCCCTGGGTTCCCAGGATGACGTCAACCAGGTGATTGCCGGGCTAGAGGCCCAGCGTCGCCATCAAGAAGACCGCTCCCAGGAGGCGGCGACCCTCTTGGCCGCCACCGAAAAGCTCCATGCTGAGGTGCAGCGCAAGGCCGACCTACTGCGGGAGCGGGAACAGGACCTGAAGCTACAGCAGCAGGCGGCGGTGCAGCAGGCGATCGCCGATGCCAAGCGCGACATTGCCAAGGTGATTCGTCGCCTGCAGCAGGGCGATGCCACCGCCCAGGCCGCCCAGCGGGCCACCGCCGCCGTGGATGCGATCGGCCAGGCCCACCTGCCCGCCGCTCCCCCAGTGCCGACAAAACCGGGCTACCGGCCAGCGGTGGGCGATCGCGTCCGGATTCCCAGTCTGGGGCAGACCGCTGAGGTGCTCACCGCCCCCGACAACGACCACCGCCTGACGGTGCGGTTTGGGCTGATGAAAACCACCGTCAGCCTGGCGGATATTGAATCGCTGCGGGGCGAAAAAGCCGAGGTTCCCGTCAAGCCCAAACCTGTCGATACGGTGCCCGCCGCCCAGGCCGCCCCTCCCGCTCCCGCCCTCCGCACCAGCCACAACACCCTAGACCTACGGGGCATGCGGGTGGCGGAGGCGGAGTCGAGCCTAGAGGAGGCGATCGCCAGGGGCAGCGGTGCCCTGTGGATTATCCACGGCCACGGCACCGGCAAGCTCAAGGCCGGGGTCCACGACTACCTCAAGCGCCACCCCCAGATTGAGCGGTTTGAGCCAGCCGCCCAGGCCGACGGTGGCACGGGGGTTACGGTGGCCTATTTTTAGGCGGGTAATCTAACCCTAACTAAAGCCTTCCCCAGCCTATCCTGGGGTTTCAATCCCACAGATACTCGCCCCCAGTCGCCCGGCCCCAACGCCTAGGTCTCCCCCAAATCCGCAATACCCAGGGGCGAAGGCGAGTCGTCCCGATCGTTCCAGCTAATGTCCGGCATGCTGGTGGAGGCCTCCCGTAGAGCCACTTCCCAATGCTTGCGCATCTTAATCAGGTAGGGATCCCCCGCCTGAAATTGGGCTCGGTGGCGCACCTCAAAGCTGTTGGCCTGGTACATGGTCATGTGGATGGGCGGCCCCACCGATAGATTGGAGCGCATGGTGGAGTCAATCGACAGCAGGGCACATTTGGCCACCGCATCCAGCGGCACCTCAAAGCCCAGGGTGCGATCGAGAATTGGCTTGCCGTACTTAGTCTCGCCAATCTGCAAAAAGGGTGTTTCTGGGGTGGCCTGGATACAGTTGCCCTGGCTATAAACCAAAAACAGCTCGGGGGCCTCCCCCTGCACCTGACCCCCCAGCAAAAAACTGCACTGAAAGTCAATTTTGTCTTTTTCCAGCCAGGCCCGATCCGCCTCCTGCAGGGTGCGAATCTGCTCCCCTAAGTAGCGCGCCACATCGTAGAGGGTGGGCAGATTGTGCAGATTGTGCTCGGCCCGCTTAATATCCTGGTCCAGCTTGTGCACCACCGCCTGGGTGATCGACAAGTTGCCCGAGGTGCAGAGCAAAATCACCCGCTCCCCCGGCTTCGAAAAATCAAACAGCTTGCGGTACGACGAAATGTAGTCAACGCCAGCATTGGTCCTCGAATCAGCCGCCAGGACCAACCCTTCCTTCACTAAAATGCCTAAACAGTACGTCATGGGTTTGATAAAACTATGCGATCGCAACTGCAAACGCAGGCAAAGGCCGCTCAGACAACGACATCAGGCACCTACAAAAAAGCGCTGGTCTGACCAGCGCCCTTAAACACCTCAACCCTACGAGCTTGACCCCGCAGGCCCAAAGCAATCAAATCCAAACCTAAGCCTAAACCAATATTTTTAGGAGCCAGTCTGCTTACTAGAGGTTTGAATATACAGAATCAGCAGAAAAACCGTCGGTACCAAAACAAAGAGAATACTGGCCACAAAACCAAGCTTGTTGACTTCCATCGGTGCTTGCCTCTACTCTCAACCCAACAACGTCGTAAATCACAGAATCAGGCCTTTGCATTGCCGTCAGCCGCCCCACCAGAGCGCAGCCGGCCAAGTCAATGGAAGACACCGGCTAGTCAAAGAACCCAACGGCTTAAGGATATCACTCTACCCGATGAGAATGTAGGCCGATGAGAATGTAGGCCGGTCGGGATACAGGTCAGTCCATAGCCAGACCTAGCGGAAAATCCGGCCAGCGTCCTAGGCGCTTTTTGACGCCCCGGCCGACGACTTAGACTTGCGGCTGGGCTTAGTAATGACCGATACCGGCCCATGCACCGTAACCTGACAGGCCAGCCGGCAGGTGGGGGGCCACTTCTTGAGCTTCCGCTCCTCCACCTGGGTGCGCGGTGACAGGTTTTCGCCGCCCGCCGCCACGTCTACTACGCAGGTGCCGCACTGCCCATAGCCGCCGCAGTTCATTAGCTTGCCGCTAAAGGTGTAGATATCAATGCGGTTCTCCAGAGCCTTAAACCGTAAGTTAGCCCCATCGGCAACGATAATCTCGGTGTCTTCGTTAACAAACTTAACATTGGCCATGGGGAGAATCTCCTTTGCGTTCTGCGTCTTCAACGACCGTAAATCAAGGCTTTAGACTCTTGCCTGGGATCAGTCCTCGGGGCTAGCCTGAGCCATTCTCCCTAGCCCCCGCAGAATCTGGTTGCGAGGGAAAATCGGACTGGTTACACTTCGTTAAGTAATTTCATTGTTACATCTCATCCGTACCAAATGGCTCGCCATCTAAACAATGGCACCCCCCGTCAGGGTAGTGCCTGGAAGAATAGGCCAACTGGGGCAATTCTGGGAGTCTGATTCTGATAGGCTAATCACTATCTGGCATGCTTAAGACAATTCCACAAAACAACACTGTTTTACCTAGAGGAGGCGCGTAGTCAATGGGACTACCCTGGTACCGGGTACACACGGTCGTCATTAACGATCCCGGGCGACTGATTTCTGTACACCTGATGCATACGGCCCTGGTAGCTGGCTGGGCCGGCTCAATGGCACTGTTTGAACTAGCTACATTTGATCCCAGCGATCCTGTGCTGAACCCAATGTGGCGTCAGGGCATGTTTGTGCTGCCCTTCATGGCTCGACTGGGGGTCACCGAGTCCTGGGGCGGCTGGAGCGTGACTGGCTCAACCGCCGTCAACCCTGGCTTCTGGTCCTTTGAGGGCGTAGCGGCGGCCCACATCGTCCTCTCGGGTCTGCTGTTTCTAGCCGCCTGCTGGCACTGGGTCTTTTGGGATCTCGATCTGTTCCGCGATCCCCGCACCGGGGAGCCGGCTCTAGATCTGCCCAAGATGTTTGGTATTCACCTCTTTCTCTCTGGCCTACTCTGCTTCGGCTTCGGTGCCTTCCACCTGACCGGCCTCTGGGGGCCCGGCATGTGGGTGTCTGACCCCTACGGCCTCACGGGCCATGTCCAGGGAGTCGCGCCGGAATGGGGTGCCGCTGGATTCAACCCCTTTAATCCAGGGGGCATCGTGGCCCACCATATCGCCGCTGGTATCGTCGGCATTATTGCGGGCCTCTTCCACCTGACGGTGCGTCCGCCGCAGCGCCTCTATAAGGCCCTGCGCATGGGTAACATCGAAACTGTGCTGTCCAGCAGTATCGCAGCGGTCTTCTTTGCCGCTTTTGTGGTGGCAGGCACGATGTGGTATGGCAGTGCCGCTACCCCCATCGAGCTGTTTGGACCAACCCGCTACCAGTGGGACGGTGACTACTTCAAACAGGAAATTCAGCGGCGGGTAGCAGCGGATGTCAATGCTGGCTCTACCCTAGCCGATGCCTACGCTGCCATTCCTGAGAAGCTAGCCTTTTACGACTACGTGGGCAATAGCCCTGCTAAGGGTGGTCTGTTCCGGGTTGGTCCCATGGTTCAGGGCGATGGTATCGCTGAGGGCTGGTTGGGTCACCCCGTCTTCAAGGACAAGGAGGGTCGCGAACTGTTTGTGCGCCGCCTGCCCAACTTCTTTGAGACCTTCCCCGTGGTACTGGTCGACAAGGACGGTATCGTCCGCGCCGACATTCCCTTTCGTCGGGCTGAGTCCAAGTACAGCTTCGAGCAGACTGGCGTGACCGCTACCTTCTACGGCGGTGAGCTGGCGGGTCAAACTATCACTGAGCCTGCCCTCCTCAAGCGCTATGCCCGTAAGGCCCAGCTCGGTGAACCCTTCGAGTTCGACCGTGAAACCCTCGGTTCCGATGGGGTGTTCCGCACTAGCACACGGGGCTGGTTTACCTACGGCCACGCGGTGTTTGCTCTGCTGTTCTTCTTTGGCCATATCTGGCACGGCTCTCGCACCCTGTTCCGGGATGTGTTCGCGGGTATCGACCCCGACCTGTCTCCCGAACAGGTGGAGTGGGGCTTTTTCCAGAAGGTGGGGGATACTTCTACTCGCAATGAAGAGCGCGTCTAGTAGCACCTGAGTTAAGGGCGTCCCCGGCGGTTGAGTGCAGCGCTTTACCGGCGGGGACACCGCTTCTAAATCCCTGTAAACTGAAAGTAAATCAAATCCAAGTCCTTAGCTGGAGTTCGGCCCCGAGGAAAACTCCATTTCTGAGTTGGGCTTGGCGTAAACTGGCAGATTAGGAGCCTTTAGAACCATGGAAGCTGTCGCTTACATTTTCATCTTTGCCTGCATCATTGGCACCCTGTTTTTTGCGATCGCCTTTCGCGAACCGCCCCGGATCACCAAGGATTAATTTGCTGGACTACCCCTTCAAAGCTTCAAGCACTTGGGTAGTTAAGTAGATTTGGCGATACTTTCGATTCATTTCGATTGTTTTTCAACAATTTAACTAATATAGAGGCAAGTCTTTCCTAGCCAGGAGAGATTTGCCTTTGTTTTTTGCTGCGGCTACCGATCATCATCAAGGCCACGGCTAACTTTACTCCCCATGGGAGCACCTCTATGCACTGCCCGTTCTGTCAGCATCTGAACAATCGAGTCTTAGAATCACGGTCAGCGGAGGCAGGTCGTAGCATTCGACGGCGGCGGGAATGTCTTCGGTGTGAGCGCCGTTTCACCACCTACGAGCGCATCGAGTATGTGCCTGTTACCGTGATCAAGCGCAGCGAAGATCGAGAATTGTTTGAGCGCTCCAAGGTGCTGCGGGGCATTGTGCGAGCCTGCGAAAAAACCCCCATATCGTCCCTGGCCATGGAGGCCATCGTGGATGACATCGAGGCCGAACTCCAGCAGCGGGCTACCCGAGAGGTCACCAGCGCCGAAATTGGTGAGATGGTGCTAGCTAAGCTCCAGGCCATGAATGAAGTGGCCTTCGTGCGGTTTGCCTCGGTGTATCGCCAGTTTCAGGGCATTCGCGATTTTGCCGAAACCCTCAGCCAGCTCCAGAGCAATCAGGGCGATCGCCCCCTAGAGGGGGTCGAAAATGGCCAGTCAACCAGCTATGTTATTTCTACATAAGCCCTACTACAGAGGCGTAATAGCGGTTTTTAGCCCTACTCAAAAGTAATCCTGAGGGCTAAGTTAGAAACAACGCTGCCTCTTCGGCTATAATTTTAATCCTGTGGGTTTATCGGGCTGTCTACGCCGGCACGCTGCTGCGTGGAGGTCGGGCTGTCACATATCTGAGTTGATTGTTTTGTACGTCTACACGGAAACCGCAGTATTACGGAGAAATAATAGGACAACACTAGCATGCTCAATCAGGACGTAAAGGACGCTGACATCGGGTTTACACACGAAGACTTTGCCGCGCTACTAGACCAGTACGACTATCACTTCAACCCAGGCGATACCGTCTCTGGCACCGTGTTTAGTCTCGAACCCAGGGGTGCCCTGATTGACATTGGTGCTAAGACCGCCGCATATTTGCCCATTCAGGAGATGTCGATCAACCGGGTTGATCATCCTGAAGAGGTGCTGCGCTCCAACGAAACTCGCGAGTTCTTTATTCTTACCGACGAAAACGAAGATGGTCAGCTGACCCTTTCCATTCGTCGCATTGAGTACATGCGCGCTTGGGAACGGGTGCGGCAGCTACAGCAGGAAGACGCCACCGTGCGTTCAGGGGTATTTGCCACCAACCGCGGCGGTGCCCTGGTGCGGATTGAAGGCCTCCGGGGCTTCATTCCTGGGTCCCACATCAGCACCCGCAAGCCCAAAGAGGACCTGGTGGGCGAAGATCTGCCCCTGAAGTTCCTAGAGGTCGATGAAGAGCGCAACCGTCTCGTCCTCAGTCACCGTCGTGCCCTGGTCGAGCGTAAGATGAATGGCCTACAGGTGGGCGAGGTGGTGCTGGGTGCCGTGCGTGGCCTCAAGCCCTACGGCGCCTTTATCGATATCGGCGGGGTCAGCGGTCTGCTGCACATCTCCGAGATCTCCCACGACCACATCGATACGCCCCATAGCGTCCTCAACGTGAACGATGAGATCAAGGTCATGATCATCGACCTAGATGCCGAGCGGGGTCGGATTTCCCTCTCGACCAAGCAGCTCGAGCCTGAGCCCGGCGACATGGTGAAGAACCCTGACCTGGTATATGACAAGGCCGAAGAGATGGCCGCTAAGTATCGTGAGGCCATGCGTCGTCAGGCCGCCGAACAGGCCGGTGAAGTGATCGATGATGCCCCTGAGGAAGTTTACGAAGAAGAGGAAGTGGCCGTAGCCGTTGACTAGGCTGCTTAATCCTCTTGTTCTCTGAATACAGCCAGCGCCTGCTCGATCATAGTTTCGGGCGGGCGCCATTTGTATAGATTCAGATCCACCCGACCACGACTATCAAACTCAACCCCTTCGTCCTCTAGGATGGCCCGTTGCAGGTAGTCAGTGCCGTTGCGCAGGGGCGACTGAGACACCTCGCCCTTAGCGTTTATCACCCGCTGCCAGGGCACATCCGAGGTTGCCATGTCGACTCGGTAGAGGGCATAGCCCACCAGGCGGGGTTTCCCCACCAGACCTGCCAATTCAGCTACCTGGCCGTAGGTCGCCACCTGACCTCGGGGAATCTGGCGAACAATGGCGTAGATCCGTTCGTAGGTGAGCATGGCTTAACCCTGGGCCGGTTTGGGGCTGGAGTTGGTAAACACCACTAGGGAAAATTCCGCTACGTCGATCGCATCTCCCAAGCGATACCGGTGCTTATCTTTGACAAAGCCGGTGGACATCTCGGTATTGAGCACCATAGTCCAGGGATCTTTTTTAACCGCTGTCGGAATGAGAAACGTCTGAGAGTCGGCCTGGGCATTGAAGAGCAGCAAAAAACTATCGTCCACGGGGCGCTGCCCGGCAGCATCCATGCCCATCAGCTCCTCGCCATTCAAAAAGACGGCAATGGCCTTGGCCGAACCATCGTGCCACTGGGCGGCGGTAATATCTGTGCCATCAGGGTTATACCAGCCGATGTCATGTACCCCAGAGCCGTGAATTGCCCGGCCCTGAAACCAGTGACGGCGGGCAAAGGTGGGATGGTCTTGGCGTAGTTGAATCAGCTGGCAGACAAAGGTGAGCAGGTCTTGGCTGGCCGAGCTGAGCTGCCAATCAAACCAGGCCAGTTCGCTGTCTTGACAGTAAGTGTTGTTGTTGCCCTGCTGGGTGCGACCTAGCTCATCTCCCCCCAGTATCATGGGCACGCCTTGGGACAGAATCAGGGTAGCCAGCAGGTTGCGCTGCTGTCTCTGCCTCAACGCCAAAATATCAGGGTCCTCCGTTTCGCCTTCGGCTCCACAGTTCCAGGAACGGTTGTAGCTCTCGCCGTCGCGGTTGTTTTCGTGGTTGGCCAGGTTGTGCTTTTCGTTGTAGCTGACCAGGTCCCGCAGGGTAAAGCCATCGTGGCAGGTGATGAAGTTGATGCTGGCGTGGGGGCGTTTGCCATTGGCCTGGTAGAGGTCAGAGCTACCGGTCAGGCGAAAGGCAAACTCTCCCAGGCGACAGTCATGGTCGCGCCAAAAATCTCGCAGGGAGTCGCGGTACTTGCCGTTCCACTCAGACCACAGCAGCGGAAAATTGCCCACTTGATAGCCCCCTTGCCCTAAATCCCAGGGTTCGGCAATCAGCTTAGTGGTGGACAGCACGGGGTCCTGATGGATGATGTCGAAGAACGCAGCTAGGCTATCGACCTCGTACAGCTCGCGGGCTAGGGCCGAAGCCAGATCAAATCGAAAGCCATCGACGTGCATCTCCAGCACCCAATAGCGCAGGCTGTCCATGATCAGCTTAAGAATTTGGGGATGCCGCACATTAAGGGAGTTGCCGCAGCCGGTGAAGTCCATATAGTAGCGGGGGGCATCTTCGACTAGGCGGTAGTAGGCGGCATTGTCAATCCCCCGCAGGCTGAGGCTGGGCCCCAGGTGGCTGCCCTCTCCGGTGTGGTTGTAGACCACATCTAAAATGACTTCAATGCCAGCCCGATGCAGCGCCTTGACCATGGCTTTGAACTCGTTGACCTGCCCCCCCTGCTGCCCAGCACCGCTGTAGCCGCCGTAGGGGGCGAAGTAGGCCAAAGAATCGTAGCCCCAGTAGTTGCGCAGGCCGGTATTAGCCAGGTGCCCAGGATAGGCGTGGAAGTGGTGGACGGGCAGCAGCTCCACAGCGGTAATGCCAAGCCGGACGAGGTGGTCGACAATGGCGGGATGGGTAAGGCCAGCGTAGGTGCCCCGCAGAGATTCAGGCACCTGGGGGTGGAGCTGGGTCAGCCCCTTGACGTGGGTTTCGTAGATAATGGTGCGATGCCAGGGGGTATTGGGGTGGCGATCGCCCTCCCAGTCAAAGCTGGGGTCAATCACCACCGCTTTGGGCATCAGGGGGGCGCTATCGACCTCGGAGAAGGATAAATCGAGATGCTCCAGATCGCTAGTGGCGCCCATGTCGTAGCCAAAGATAGCCGGGTCGAAGGTGACGTCGCCATCTAGCGCCCGGGCGTAGGGGTCGATCAGCAGCTTGTAGGGGTTAAAGCGGTGGCCCTGCTGAGGCTGATGGGGACCATAGACCCGAAAACCATAGCGCTGCCCAGGTTTCACCTCGGGCAAATAGCCATGCCAGATGTAGTTTTCTACTTCCGGCAGGGGAATGCGGGTTTCGCGATCGCTGGAGTCAAACAAACAGAGATCGACAGCGGTGGCATTTTCTGAAAACAGAGCAAAGTTTGTGCCCGTACCATCCCAGGTGGCACCCAGAGGGTTGGGACGACCTGGCCAGACCTGCATTCCCATAGTGAGCCCTGTTCCTAATCACCCAAAACCATAACATTGCCAGCGGGCAGCAGTGCAAGGCGGAACAAAGAAATATTTGGTGCAATGTATCAATAAGCACCCTTGAGAAGAGATAAAAGGCTCTGCGGCAGTGCCCAGAGCCCGGTATCGTTACCGGTACGAATTCAAATCGGGAACGATGA
>JBGSNT010000019.1:0-3085 GCA_041739575.1 Nodosilinea sp.
ACGACAGTATCGGTGAGCGTGTTTTTGTTCCATCGTTGTGTCCAAGTCAAGCGACGGTGGGCTCGTTGGTCCCGGGTAAGGGGCTCTATGGGGAGGTCGGGTAAGAGGCGAGGAGGTGGAACCGAATGGATAACGATCTGGTGCTGTCGTAGTTGTTGAGATAGATCGCGCCGTAGATGAGTCGTAGGCAAGTCGAGCCAAAGCACAGGCCGACCCGGTGGAGGCGGTGAAAGAGATGGGGCAGCAGCAGATGGAGCTGCATTGGCAGCCAGGTCTTCCGCTTGAGCAGGTGTAGAGGCGTCAGACCTAGGGGTGGATGGATGAACCAGGTTAGGGTTGTTCGGTTCAAGGGGCCGCTTTTTCCGAATGACCGTGACCCGTCGTCCTCCCGTTCCTTTTGACCCCTCGGCCAAACAGCGCTCTTTTAGGGGACACTGCTGACAGGTTCGGGGATTGAGGCCAAAGAGAATCAGCAAGTCTCCCGTGCGATTCTGGCGCACTTCTCGACGATACATGAGCTGTCCTGCCGGACATTGTAGGGTGCGCTCATCCAGGAGTTTGAAATCCTGGCCCGAAAATTTGCCGATGCTCCTGGCCCAAGCCGCACAAACTTCCATGGGACCATGGTCCGGTGAGTCCACAGGCGGGCAGGGGGCATTCATATCCGACAGGGTTAAAGGAATCGTAGGTGCGAAGGAAGGCGTGGAGGGAGATTCAGAGGTCATCTCAACAGGGGCTTGGGGCGGCATCCAAAGGGTTTGCCGCACCGCTTGAGGCTGGTAGGCAAAGCCAGCCCACAGCCGCCAATTCCAAACCCACTGACTCAAAATTTGCCAATACTCCTGCCCATCGGGATGCCAACTGCACCAACGGTCGCAATCGCCCTCTTTATCTTCATCCCCCAACTGTTTTTCAAACCCGCCGCGACCGTAGTAGAGACTCAAAATGTCCGCTCCTGTCAATCCAGCTTGAGCCGGGGAGGTGATAAACAGTTCATAGATGAAGTCCCCGATGCGTTTGCCAATCCGGTGAGCCCGCTTGGGGTTATGGGGAGTGCGCACGACTATCAAGCGAATCGGGTCGGTATAGCCCGCCCAGCCATCCTCAATCAAGCCGACGTCAAACACCTCACGCACCTGGTGGGATTCGGGATGCGTCCAGTCTTGTTGGGGGGTCTCTTGTAGTCGTGCCTGTAGGGCCGGGTGCCGGAGTAACCCGTAATCGCGACAGCGCAGGATATAGCCGAATTGATGGTGCTGAAGTTGATTGACAAATTGTGGCAGCCCATAATAGCCATCTAATCGAAGAATCGCGTCCGTTCCAGGGCGTTGCTGCTGTTGCAGGTAGCGTCCAATCACACCACAGATTCGCTCTAAATCCTCTCCAGGAGTTCCATTTCCGGCCGCTCCAAAGGTGCCTAACCATTCACTGGTATGACTCAAGCTGACAGTGCTCCGCGTGCGGGTTACCTCTCCACGGCCACGGCCAATATACCCCTTCGCCGTGGCTGCTTGGCTACGACGATGCACCTCAGGGTAGGCCTCGGTTGTGGTTAAGGAACGTTGTCGGGTGGTTTGATGAGTGCCATCCACATCAAATACCCAAACTTGATTCCCAGCGTGATCTATCAATCCCCCACCCTGGGGCGGCTCAAAGCCATGCACCAGAAGGTCCGATTCAAAGAGGGTGCGAAGTTGCTCCAGGGCCGTAGGGTTGATATCGCTCAAAAAGCGACTGAGGGTTGAAGCAACCGGGCATTGCTGCCGCTGCCACACGCTCATCAGCACCGATTTCACACTCTCAAGCTGTTCGAAAAACTGCTGTAACGTCGCCAGTCCACTGACCGCATAAGCCAACAGAAGCAGCACAAAGTCACCGACTTCGTACTGTCCCATCCGGCCTCGCTTAACCTTCACTTCTGTCCGTAGACGGTCGAACAGGCCTGTTCTACGCCAGTATTCTCCTAACAACAGCACTTCCGCCAACCAGGGTGGGGGCATAGGATTTGGTTGCTCGGTTGCAGTGAGTTCAAGGCCTGCTACGGTAGGGTTGAATTGTAGGTCTGACATCGTGATGCCTCTGCTTCTAAAGGCTAACGATGCCATTTTCTATCGCTTTCTTTGGCTACACTCACGTTGTAGAGCCAGATTCAGCTTTACAAATTGAACCTCGTTGCGCATCTCGTGGGCCGCCAAAGTAATTGTCATCTAATACCTCCCTCACGGCCCAGCAGCGCAATGTCCTAGACTTTCTCACCCAAACCTATCGAGCCGCTCGGTTCGGGCAAGAACTCCCATCGTTGCTACCTCAAGCAACTGTTGACCGTGAAACCCTACTCTCTCCGTAACCCCCTAAAGGCTTACTATTCTAGAGGGTCTTACTGGCAGTAAGTATGTATTACTCAAGAACGAGAAGGACTTGAATGAGAAGCAACGAGAGAAGCTCATAGAAGTCAGCAAAGTATCCCCTAAATTAGCAACGATGCATCGATTGAAAGAGGGGTTTAGGGAGATCTTTGAATCAACTAAGAATTGGGCCGAAGGAACGTTAAAATTATTGGATTGGATGGTCGAATCATCGGTATTCTTTAAGCAGAGTTGTGGCACGATTAAACGATGGTTTGATGAGGTGGCATCATACTTTGAACTGAGAATAACGAATGGGGTTGTGGAGGGAATAAATAACAAGCTTAAGTTGATTAAACGGTTAGGTTATGGTTTTGGTAATTTCGACAATTTTAGGCTAAGAGGTTTGTTGCAGTGGGTATTTCCGATTGAAACAGCATAACCAGGTCGGAAGAGCCGGAATTCCAAATAGTTTACTGAACTGACGGTCTAGCTGAAACCCTTGTTCTGAAAGCTATACAGCCATTTCTTACCTTCCATAAAATTAGTTGCACATCGCGTTAATAAGAAAGACTTCCCCCTTTTCAAGGGGGTAAGGAATCAGGGCAATTGCAGCTAATTTAGGTTGACATGATGCCCTAAAACAACGCTAAATTTTTCACCTCATTTTTCATTTTGGTGGCTTGCAGTAAGGTTTCCTCATTAATGGAACCCCTCAAATCATGAATTAGGGTTAACGG
>JBGSNT010000039.1:0-11723 GCA_041739575.1 Nodosilinea sp.
TCTAGCCCCATCTGATCTACAATCCCAGCAATGATACCGAGGTGATCTAGGTCTTGAATGTCCATGGGCAGGTCATCGGCTCAAAAATCAGTACCGACTAAATTACCTCATTCCCTCGCCCAACCTGCGGAATGTGCGTCCGAACCAACGAAAGCGAGAACTCACAGATGCCTAAAGACTAAACTCTATAACGTTTTGCAAACGGCTACTCTACGGTCTTGGTGCTCCTGATTCATTATTCCCAGCGTAGTGTCAGTCCAATGGATTCCTTTTTAAGGAAAAGCTGCTCCCTTTTCTCAAGGGGGGCTTTATTGAGGAACGTCGAAAGGGGGGCATCTGGGGGGATCTTGAGGGGGATTTAGCCAAGCAAAGAGATGTGTATAAGCAATAGCCCAAGGGGAGAGGGCTAGGGAGAGGGCTTTCGGGGTTTTGGCTGAGAAGTTTTGCCAGCCAGCCGGGTTAAAGGTAAAGGATAAGGTAATGGGGTTTGCTCGGCAGCATGGCTGACTTCTGACGCTGTGTTCGAAAATTGCCACCAGACGCAACAATCCGAAAATATCTAGCTGGAGGAAAATGCCCACTTCTAGGAAGCACCCTAGGCTTTGCTTCCCATTGTGTTCTGCGGAAACCCTAAAAAACCTATAGATTAAAAGGAATAGGGAACCATAAGGAAAAAGGCGAGGACACCCACATGCGGGTATTGTTAATGACTGGCAAAGGCGGCGTAGGCAAAACCTCCGTAGCCGCTGCCACTGGGTTGCGCTGTGCCGAACTGGGCTACAAAACTCTCGTGCTCAGCACCGACCCGGCCCACTCCCTGGCCGACAGCTTTGACATGGAGCTGAGCCACGACCCGCGCCTGGTTCAGCCCAACCTGTGGGGGGCTGAACTCGATGCCCTGATGGAACTCGAAGGCAACTGGGGAGCGGTGAAGCGCTACATCACCGACGTGCTGCAAGCCCGCGGTCTAGAAGGCATTGAGGCCGAAGAACTGGCCATTCTGCCCGGCATGGATGAAATCTTTAGCCTGGTGCGCATGAAGCGCCACCACGACGAAAACGAGTACGACGTGCTGATCATCGACTCGGCCCCCACCGGCACGGCCCTACGCCTGCTCAGTCTGCCGGAGGTAGCGGGCTGGTACATGCGCAAGCTCTACAAGCCCTTCCAGGCCGTTTCTGAAGTGCTGCGGCCCCTGGTGCAGCCCTTCTTTCGCCCGGTGGCGGGGTTCAATCTGCCCACTAAAGAGGTGATGGATGCTCCCTATGAGTTCTACGAGCAGCTGATCGAACTAGAGAAGGTGCTCACCGATGCGGGTACCACCTCGGTGCGCCTGGTGACTAACCCCGAGAAGATGGTGATCAAAGAATCCCTCCGAGCCCATGCCTACCTCAGCCTCTACAACGTGGGCACCGACCTGGTGATCGCCAACCGGATCATCCCCGACGAGGTGCAAGACCCATTCTTTCAGCGCATGAAAGACAAACAGCAGCAGTATAAGCAAGAAATTCACGACGATTTCCATCCGCTGCCGGTAAAGGAAGTACCGCTGTTTGCCGAAGAGCTATGCGGTCTGGAGGCCCTCCACCGCCTCAAAGATACTCTCTATGCCGATGAAGACCCGGCCCAGGTCTACTACAAAGAGACTACCCTGCGGGTAGTGCAGGAGGAGGGCAACTACAGCCTGGAGCTTTACCTACCCGGTATTCCCAAAGATAAGGTGGAGCTGAGCAAGTCGGCGGACGAGCTGAATATTCGCATTGGCAACCACCGCCGCAACCTAGTGCTGCCCCAGGCCCTGGCGGCTCTGCAACCGTCGGGGGCAAAAATGGAAGACGACTATCTCAAGATTCGCTTCTCTAGCGCGGCTTAGGGAATAGACGGATGAGATGCAGGGGCGGGGCGGACAAAGCAGCGATCGCCCACATCATAGGAGCGAAGTTCTGGGGATTGGTCAAACTCCGTCTCCTCATACCCCAGCCTTGTCAGGAGTCGAATGCTCCTATGATTGGCTGGGTGTACCGCTGCCCACCAACGAGTTTGGGGAACAGCAGCGGCGAGATAGTCGTGCCACCAGAGCATCGCTTCGAAGGCTAAACCTTTTCCCCACCAGGCTTCGCCAAACAGATACGCCACCTCACCCCACTCGCCGTACCCTGTTGCCTCAAGGCGACCAATTGGCGAAAACGGAGGAGTCTTTAAACGTATGGCGATACTGAACCATCGTTCATTAGGGGCGGTTAAATCTAAGGGTCCCCTTGCACGAATAGCGTATTCTTCCCTAAGTTCTTCTAGGGTTGGCGGATCTCCAGTCGGATCGATAAAGGCAAGAACAGAGGATGTGGTCAGAATTAAGAAGAGTTCGTCAGCATGGGCAGCGGTGAGCGGCTCAAAATATAAGTTCTTACTCTGCATCAGGGACATCTTCTATTTCTTTTCCCGCTGTCTCATACTGAATCCTACTTGGTTACTCCCGATTGGGCTGGGAAAACGCTGTTTGCCCCTACGCAAGCCACCTATTTTGAATCGGGGTTATGCGATTCGGACTTGGTATCAGCCCTAAATCTTGCCACTCCCAATCGGGGATATTTTCATGCTTCCAGCTTGCTGCCCACAAAGGGGGTACCCCAGGCCACCCAGTTCTCTTTGTTGAAGGGCGATCGCCAGCGCTGAATCAGCTCTAGTTCTAGGGCCTGGCGGGCCTTGCGATCGCGCTCGGCATGGGGCCAAAAGCCAATATTGACCGCCACCGCTAGCCCGTGGGTGCGGTGGGCCTCAATGTAGCTGAGAATGTAGCGCTTGCAGTCGTGCACGCCTTTCCAGCGCTGGTTTGACTTGATGGTTTCGCCCACGTAGAGCAGCACCGCCGCCTCGTGGTCGACCACAAAGTACAGGGCGGGCACACCCGACTCTTGAAACTGGCCGCGCCAGAACTCGGCATTGCGGGGCGGCAGGGCAAAGGGGTCGAGGGTCTCCGCCGGGGACGCCTCGGCTAGGTCAAACAGGGTTCCCTGGGCGATCGCAGGACCAGCCTTGACCGTGGCCTGGTACTGGGCCACCCGCTGCTTCCAGCCCTGGAGTTCTTCGGCGGCCATGGCGGACCCGGCTGGCCGGTTGTAGGCCCAGGATAGATCCGCCGCCCGCTGGTCGGCCTCCGAGAGCAGCGAGGGCTGATAGTCTGACGCCATGAAGTCTACCCGTAGCGGTTTTGGCTTCCCATCATAGGGCAAAACCCCTAGAGCTAGCGTTTTATTTCTGCTGTAGATGCGATCGCAGCGAATCGGGCCCAATATCCGCTACGGTGTAGCCTTCGGGATAGGTGCGCAGGGGCTGATCGACAAAGAAATCGGGCGTCGTGCGGGGCGGCAGACGGCGCAGCGTGCGGCTCCGGGCTTTGAGGGCGGTGGTCGCTAACCGCTGCACCACTAACGGAGTTGGCTGCCATCCCAGGGCAGTCAGCAGGGGCGGGTCGAGCAGGCAGGGCAGGCCCCAATTCACCACCGGGCGGGTGGGACCTGGAAACCACGAGAGCAGCATGTGTCGAGTGGCATCGGCGACCCGCTGGTTGGTGGCGGCGTAGGTAAAGTGCTCGGCCTCAAACTCGCGGTTAAACTGCTCGAAGGCCTCGTAGGTAGGGGGAATATTGTGGATGCCCATGCGATCGCCGATCGCCCGCCAGAAATAATAGCAGGCCAGCCGCTCCTGCTCGCAAAAGGGCCGCCAGCCAAAGCGATCGCACCAGCGAATCGGCTCGTACACAAAGGTCGAGAGCACGTATAGGTAGTCGGCATTGCCAATAGCGTAGTGGCGATGAATGCCGTTCATGCGCTGAATAAACGCCTCGCCACGGGGGCTGTCGTAGCCGTGCTTGAGCACCTCCGACACCACAATGCCGGTGTCGTCGTAGCGCTTTTGGGCATGGTGGCGAAACTCCCCCGTTTTATCCAAAAGGGCCGACACGCTGGGAATGCAGAACGTCCGCAGCAGAGCCACCTCCAGGGCACGGGTGACATCCCACGGGAACTCATACCCCGCCAGCAGATGACAAATTTGCTGATGATCGCGATCGGGGTCGAGGCTTTGAATGCGGCGAAGGGTGGCGTAGCGATCCATGCTAAAACTCAATGCCCGGCTGGGCTTTTATCCCCTGTTCACGGAAAGGGTGCTTCACCAGGGTCATCTCGGTGACCAAGTCGGCGCGATCGATTAGGGCCTGGGGGGCACCCCGCCCGGTGAGAATGACGTGGGTCATCTCGGGCTTTTCAGCTAGCCCGGCCAGCACTTGCTCCACCGAGAGAAAGCCGTGCTTAAGGGCAATATTTACCTCGTCGAGCAGAATGGTTCTGTACTCGGGGTTGCGGATGTAGCTGAGGGCGGTGTTCCAGGCGTTCTGGGCGGTTTGGGTGTCGCGATCGCGATCCTGCGTATCCCAGGTGAACCCTTCCCCCATGGCGTTGAAGGTAAGCTGATCGCCAAATCGCTCTAGCACCGCCTTCTCCGCCGGTTCCCAGGCCCCCTTGATGAACTGGACAATGGCGACGTTGTAGCTGTGGCCGAGGGAACGTAGCACCATACCTAGGGCGGCGGTGGTTTTACCCTTGCCGTTGCCCGTGTTGATGATCACTAGTCCCTTTTCGACATTGCGCTCAGCGATCCGCTGCTGCTGCACCTCCTGCCGCCGCTGCATTTTGCGGCGGTACTGCTCCTCAGAAAGCCCGGCTGCCTCCGCTTCCTGGTCTAGGGCAGCGGCAGCGGCATCGAGGGGATTAGCCGTATCAGTGGGGTGAGCCATGGGCGGTAGGTAAAGTAGTTAGAAACTAAGCCATTCTGTGGCGGCGAGCCTGTCGCAGCACCCTAACATCTTAGCCATAAGGAATCGGCCCAGGATACTAGGTCGATACGTCAAGACAGACTATCGCGATTCTCTACAGGCGTTTCAACGCTATGCTACGGCACTGGGCAAGGCTGGGTACCCGACCGATCGGGTCGGACAGTTCATCAAAACCGTCTTTGCGTACCAGCGGCCAAGGGCGCGCTATGTGATTGTTCCCAACCCCCTTCCCAACTGGGTTTTGCCTAGAGTTATGCCCGATCGCTGGTTAGATCGACTGATGGGTCTTAACGTTAGTGTGCGGCCAAGGCCATAGTGGTTGGGTAAAATGCGTCTGATGTTGAGGTCTTTGTTGCTAAGGTCTCTGTGCTAGCGCCTCCCGCAGGTGCTAGAATGGTTCAGCTTAAGGGCATGTAGCTCAGTGGATAGAGCACTAGATTCCGGTTCTAGCGGTCGCAGGTTCGAATCCTGCCATGCTCGTTGCCCAGCCTGTTGAAATTTCCCCTGTGACTTTGTATCTCCATGTACGTTCCAGCGGCCCTGGTGTCATGCCGACCTCTCTAACCTCGCTACCCACAAAATTTTGTAAGTAGGTCGGCCTAATTAATTGCAAGAAGATGCTAGTGGGGGCGCAGCCCCCACTAGCATCTTTAGTTTAATTACACCCAGCCACTTACTGGGCCAAAGGCAAACTAGAGCAGGGCAAACCCGGCAAATATGCCTTTCTTGCTTTTATGGAGACAAAAACCCCCAGCCGTAGCCAGGGGTGTTGCAGATCAGCGATTTTGGAGACTCAATCAGTAGAAGCTAGGCCAGAAAACCCAGTTTTTGGCCGTTGGCTTTGGCTTTGCGAATTAGAGACTGGCGCTCTTTGCTATCAATTCCCAAGCGGTTGCAGAAGTTTGTAATGGTCTTGCAGTGAAGGGCGATCGCCTGACCCCGTAGCTTATTGAATTTTGGGGTTCCCATGATGTTACGAACTAGCAGAACGATCGGTGCAAACATAGCGCTTTTCCTCCAAAGACCATTACAAACTGCTCAAGAAGCCGCGTTTACCTAGCTCACCGCCAGGGTGACCAGCAGTAAACCTGCCACGAAGAGTGAGGCAACGGCAGCTTGCAGGGCGTAGCCTTTTTGCTGCTCAGGGGAAGGGTAGGTGGCGAAATACATTTCAGGCTCTACGGCGTAGTTGTTGAGAATGCCGTTGTCGAGCTGGGTGGTGGTGAACATTGCTAGACCCTCCTAGGGGATGAATGTTTCTTTATGTAAACTAATGTAACAGCAATATAACAATAACGCAACAATTTCTTGCATTAATTTTTCTCATGCGTTATTGAGTTTCTTTAATGTGCCGGTGTAGAGTGGTCGGCCCGGCGCGTGGTGAGAGGTGATACCTTGCTTTGGCGCGCTCTGCTGACTGGCGCTAAGAATCGGTATCCTTGCTCTGAAGCAGGCTAAAAAAGAACCCCTACCGAGGCTCTGTAGACCTTGGTAGGGGAGAGGTATTGGGATTTTGGCTGTAGCCCCCCGCTGCTATGGCGACAATAGGGACTTGGCGTGGAACTATAAAAAGACAAAAAAAAGGAGAGCTCGAAACGGCTCTCCCTACCATCAGGGTGCATCTGATACCATATTAACCCAAATTAAGCAGGGGGGGTAAGACCCCTTATTGGATTTTTGCAATGAATCCCGTTGGCATCATTTATTTAGCTTTTGGTTGAGAAGCTGATTGCTAAGCTTTGGATCCACTCTGCCGCCGCTGCGTTTCATGAGCTGGCCGACGAAAAAGCCCTGGAGCTTTTTCTTGCCGCCACGGTAGGCTTCTAGCTCCTCGGGATGGGCCGCTAGTACTTCGTCAATCATGGCTTCGATTTGGGCTGGGTCAGAGATTTGGCTCAATCCACGCTCTTCGATTAGCGCTTTGGGCGACCCGCCCTGGGTTAGCAACTCGGGCAGTAGGTCTTTGCCAATCTTGTTGCTGATGGTGCCTGCTTCGATGAGCTGCACTAGCTCGGCCAGCATAGCTGGCTTGAGGGGGAGTTCGTCAATGGTCAGTTTCTCGGTGTTGAGATAGGCGGCAATGTCCTGGGTAATCCAGTTGGAGGTGAGTTTGGCGTCGCCTCCTGCAGCTACTGTGGCCTCGAAAAATTCGGTAATGCCCCGTTCGTCGCTGAGCACCCGGGCATCGTAGGGGGAGAGGCCAAATTCTTCTTCGTAGCGGGCGCGCTTTTGGGCGGGCAGCTCGGGCAGCTCGGCTAGCCAGCCTTCTTTTTGCTCCACCGACACCACAATGGGGGGTAGGTCGGGCTCGGGGAAGTAGCGGTAGTCGCTGGAGCCTTCCTTGACGCGCATGCTCTTGGTGCGCTGGCTGCTCTCATCCCACAGGCGGGTTTCTTGGACGATGGTCTCGCCCGCTTCGTTGGCTTTGATCTGGCGATCGATTTCGTACTCGATCGCCTTTTGAATGGCGCTGAAGGAGTTCATGTTTTTGATCTCCACCTTGGTGCCAAACTCGACTTGGCCCACCGGGCGCACCGAAATGTTGACGTCGCAGCGCAGGGAACCCTCCTGCATGTTGCCGTCGCTGACCCCCAGGTAGCGCACAATGCGGCGCAGTTCCTGGGCGTATTCGGCAGCCTCCTGGCCGGTACGAATGTCGGGTTCGGAGACAATTTCAATCAGCGGTACCCCGGCCCGGTTGTAGTCCACCAAAGAGTAGGTGGAGCCCGCCAGGCGATCGCTGCCCCCGTGCACCAGCTTGCCCGCGTCTTCTTCCATGTGCAGGCGGGTGATGCCAATGCGCTTGCGGGTAGCTGCTTTGGTTTTCTTGTCGATCAGCTCAATCTCTAGCCAGCCGTGCTCAGCAATGGGCAGGTCGTACTGGGAAATCTGATAGTTTTTCGGCAGATCGGGATAGAAATACTGCTTGCGATCGAACTTAGAGTAGGGGGCAATTTGACAATTAAGCGCCAGGCCCGCCTTCACCGCATACTCCAGCACCCGCTGGTTGAGCACCGGCAGCACCCCTGGCATGCCCAGCACGATGGGGTCGATGTAGGTGTTGGGGTCGGCTCCAAAGGCCGTGGAGGCCGGGGAGAAAATCTTGGTTTCGGTGCACAACTGACAGTGGGTTTCGAGACCAATGATGGCTTCGTACTGGGTTTTGGCGGGGGCCGCAGTGGTCATAAACCGCTCCAACGGGAAATCACAATAGCGTACCTATTGTAACCTCGACGGGGTGGGTGGATGGGTAGATGAGGGGGCGGATGGATGGGTGGGTGGCGGTTAAAGGATTGAACCCAAAATCATGCCGACCAAAATCACAAAGCCAAGCTGCACATTCTGTTTGAAAATTTGCCCATAGAGGGCAGCGGGCGGGCTGTAGCGGCTGAGCAGGTAGGACTGGCGCGACCAGACCACCAGGGCGGCGGCCAGCCCCAGCCAGTAGGGCAGGGCCAACTGCAACAGTATCCCTAGCCAGACCAGGAGTAGCCAGGCCCCCAGGAGGCAGGCGCCGATAAATTGGGGGGTATGCTCGCCAAAGAATAGGGCCGCAGAGTTAACCCCCAGGCGCTGATCGTCGCTGCGATCGGGGATGGCGTAGACCGTGTCAAAGCTCAGGGTCCACAACACCACGGCCAACCATAAGACCCCCACCGGCAGATCCAGCCCTCCTTTCACAGCGGCCCAGGGAATTAGCACCGCAAACCCCCAGGCGAGGGAAAGCACCAACTGGGGGACAGGAAAGACCCGCTTGGCCGCCGGGTACAGCAGGATAAACGGCACCGCCAGCACGCACAGCCAAAAGCTAAGAGCATTGAGGTAGAGGGATAGTCCGTAGGCGCACAGCAGAGAAACCAGCAGCACCCCAATGCCCACCTGTACCGACAGATCGCGCGCGGCTAGGGGTCGGGTGCGGGTGCGGGCCACATGGGGATCAATGTTGCGGTCCCACAGGTCGTTAACGACACAGCCAGCGGCGCTGGTGGCCATGGTACCCAGGATGATAACTCCGACCAGGGGGAGCGGCGGGCGACCCTCAGCGGCCAGCACCACCGACCACAGCGCTGGAATCATCAGAATCAGCCGCCCAGTGGGTTTATCCCAGCGCAGCAGGCGAATAATGGCCTCCAGGGTGGAGGGTTTGGGCTGGGTAGAGGGGCTCGCCATGGTCGCCAACGATCGCACAAAGAGGACAGTCTTCAGCATAGCGGGCCTAGGGCCGGGCCCAGGTGGTCAAGACCCTGGAGTGGGGGCGTAGATCGCCATGCCCCGGCTAGTCAAGAAGTCTAGCTCGATGGGGTTTGAGGCATCGCCCCGGTTGTGGAATAACGCGGTAAACCCCCCGGCCCCCAGCCCCGACTGGGGCCACAGCCGATAGCAGGGAAAGTCGGTCAAAGTGGAGGCATGGTCCGCCAGGATTGGCACGGCCACGGCCTCAAACTGCGGAAATTTCTTGAGCAGCCAGCCCCCCACCTGTTCGTTTTCCTCAGGGGAAAAGGTGCAGGTCATATAGGCCAGGTAGCCGCCGCTGGCTACGGTTTGGGCGGCAGCGGCCAGAATACGTTTTTGGCGGCTGGCGTTTTTCTTGATGTTGACCGGGTGAAAGCAACCCAGGACCTGGTCGCCCTTGGCCAGCAGCGACTGACCACTACAGGGGGCATCGACCACCACCAGGGTGGTGGCATTAGGTAGGTGCTCGGCAAAGCGTTGGGGGTCGAAGTTAAACACCAGGGCTTCGGTCGCGCCGCAGCGTTTGAGGTTAGAAATGAGAATTTTGACCCGCTTGCGGACCACCTCGTTGCACCAGAGGTGGGTGGGATGAAACGCCTGTCGCGCCAGCAGGCTTTTACCCCCCGGCGCGGCGCACAGATCGAGCACTGTGGTGACCGGGATGGGAATGGCGCTAAACACGGCGGCAGAAAACACCGAGGCAATATCGAGGCAGTAATAAGCACCGGCCTGGTGGAGGGGGTGTTGGCCAGGGCGCTGGTCAGGTTCGATGCGGTCGACCCAGGCAGGTTGCCAGGCCAGGGGGGGGGCGATCGCAAAGGGCATATCCCCTGGCCTGGCCTGCATCCACAGCAATGCCGTCGGCAGGGGTTGGGGCTGGGTGAGGGCCGCCACAAAGGCGTCGCGATCGCCTGCTTCGGCAAACAAGCGACGACTCAGCTTTAGCAATAGATTAGACGGCTCCCCCATAGGGCAAGATTATCCCACAGGGTTAGGCTAGCCCTTTGCATCAAATGGAACCATGGCTAAAGGGATCCAATTTCTCTACTCTGAGGCCGTTGGATTACCCTTGACTACTTCTGCTCGTAGGGATAGTGGGGTGATTCGGCAACCTTGAAGCAACCTATTTCAATCAACTAGGACAATGACTTTAAAGTTTTATGGACTGGCCTGTAAAATTTTCCTAGAGAGAGGTAACCCTATTTTTATCAATCGGAAGCTATAAAGCTCTCTTTAAGCCTGATCCCCAATCTGTTTACGGTCAGTAAAAATTCTGAGATGGTTAATCTCACTAATTGTGACCCTGGATAACGAAATTATAAAGAGAACATAAAGTTGATTGAACAATATAAACTGTCGGAGCCCATATGGAACCTGGGTTTGGGGTATTAAAACCCACCAGCCGATGGGTTTTTTGAGGGCCAGAATATAAGAGTTGCATGCAACTTTAGGAAATAACTATGAAATCTGCGCAGTGCCAGGTATCGTTTTGCAGTCGCTGCCGCTTTTATACCCCAGAGGGACGCCGCGGAGGGCAGTGTGGTCAGCTGGGGGTGCCCGTAGAGGGCCGCTGGATGCCCTGTGCATTGGCAGTCCCGACCTTTGCCTCGGCGATGGTAGAAATGAAACCCCTCGACTTTTTACCCCAGCCCGTAGAACTCAAGCTGGTCGACTTGCAGCTAGAGACAGCTCGACTCGAAGCGGCTCTGGAAGCGCCCGCCGTTGAGGGGCATCCAGACCATGCTATCCACCTCGAACCAGCAAACCTGACCATTTCCCAGTAGATCAGTCCCCGTCAGGTCTTCACCCCAGGCTTTAAACTATTGAGAACCGTTGTTCCAATGGATAGTTCTCAATGGTAATTGCCGCTATTTGGTGGTCCCCCTGCCAGTCTCCGCCGCAAGGCTGGGGAACAATGGCCGCCCTAGCGCCTGAGGCTTACCGATGACCCCACGACGCTACGCCGTAATCGGCACTGGGGCAATCGGTGGCTACTACGGAGCCTGTCTACAGCGGGGCGGGGCCGAGGTGCACTTCCTCTTGCACAGTGACTACGACCATGTCGTTCAACAGGGCCTGGTGGTGGAGTCTATCGCTGGAGACTTTGCCTTACCTCAGGTGCGGGCCCACCGCACCACTGCCACCATGCCCCCGGTGGATGTAGTGATCATTGGCCTCAAGACCACTCAAAATCGCTTGCTGCCAGAGCTGCTACCGCCAATTCTGGGGCCAGAAACCGCTATTTTAATGCTGCAAAACGGCTTTGCCATCGAGGATGAGGTGGCTAAGAAGGTGGGCCATCCTACGATATTGGGCGGCCTGTGTTTCATTTGCTCGAACAAGGTCGGCCCCGGTACCCTGCGCCACCTCGAATACGGCAACGTGCTGCTGGGCCAGCACAGCCTCGACCACCAGCCGGTGGCGGTATCGCCCCTACTCAGGGCGATCGCCGCAGATTTTCAGGCGGGGCAGGTGGCGGTGGATGTCACCGACGATCTGCGGCTGGCCCGGTGGCGCAAGCCTGGTTGACCGACAAAACATGGATCGCTAACCCCTGAAACCCTCAGCTGACAAGCATTGCAGGCGATACGAAGCCAGAAAACGCTCTCGATCGCCTCAAACCCTTGCTATAAGGGGCTTTGAGTGGCATCCAGGCAAA
>JBGSNT010000054.1:0-27391 GCA_041739575.1 Nodosilinea sp.
CCATTCTGTCTAAACGTCCACCACTGCATTGTGTCATCCTCCACCCCCACGGTTGACGGGAAGCGATCGCACCAGTACACTCATCCACTAAGCCGTTCAGCCAGAACGGTGGCCATGCAGAACTCGAAGACTTTGGCGCTGTTCGCAGGTGTCTCACCACCCACGAACAGCTAACCCCGCAAATCTAACCAGCAGATTGCGAGGCTAAGGGGATCGTACCTTAGCCACCCTAATTTGCACTTCAGCGGGTGGCTAGGGTTTTCGCGTTCTGTTTTCCTCAATCCCAATCAGGAAACAGAACCCATGTTTGACTCTCTCGACCCCGACGCCTTTGGCGCGTCCAACCTTCCCCCTGCCCAGCCCACCCCGCCCGCGCCCCGCCCAGAGCGGGTGCGGCATCTGCTCTACGGCAGCCTCCCAGCCCTAGACCGCACCATCAAAATCCTCCATGCCCATGGCTACGCCGACCCCAACGATTGGAGCGACCCTATGCCCGTTCCGCTGGGCGGTGCGGAAGCACCCGACCAGCCCAATCAGTGGATGGTGATACTGACCAAGATCTTGCTTATTGAGTAGCTTTCTGCAAAGAGACTGGGTACCTGCTGCTGCTAGCTAAAGTCTTGCATCAAAACAATAGGCACCCGGTCTCTGACCTCCTATACCGAAGTGGCCGCGTTTATTCGGGTGAAGTATGGGCCAGAGGCCATGCCCTCGTCCCTATCGTTTGAAAGCAGCCCCCGGCATCTGAAAAAGAATGAGGCCACCATGCACATTGAAGAATAGCGATCGCGCTGGAACCCCCGTGGATAAAACTAGACCGATAGAACGCGATACAACCGCAGTAGGATGGGGCATAGCGAAGCCGCAAACAATAGGACCTCAAAACCTCAGCTAGCGATCAGACCTACCTGTTCCCGCCGATGTCCTTTCCTAACCTCACTCAGGCCACCATCCAGTATCACGCCACCGAGCCGTCTTACGCTCGGGGTGAAAGCTATTTTCGCTCTGGTGCGGTGGTCTCTCTCACCCAGCGGCAGCAGACCCTCCAGGCCGAGGTCGAAGGCAATGAGGTGACCCCCTACCGAGTCACCATTGACTTTGATGGGGGTGGTGTCACCCAGGCCGACTGTACCTGCCCCTATAACTTTGAAGGCTGGTGCAAACACATCGTTGCTACCCTGCTCGCCTGTATTCACCAGCCTGAAACCATAGAGCAGCGTCCGGCCCTGACCCAACTGTTAAAACCGCTGACGCTGCTGCAAACCCAAGGGTTGGTGCAGCACCTGGTCGAATCAAACCCCGGCTTAATCGAGGCGATCGATCTGTATGTGAATCAACTGGCCCAGCCCGAGGTCATCGCACACCCGGCCCCCAAACGCAAAACTAGCGTCGACCCGGCTCCTTTTGCACGACAGGCCAGGGAGATTTTGCGCAATGCCGTACGCGACTGGGAATATGGCCAAGATGAGGACACCATTGGGCTTGAAATTGGCGAATTAATCACCGCCGCGCTTGCCTTTGCCGAACAAGGGGATTGGCCCAACGCCTTGGTAGCGCTGCAGGGCATTACCGAAGGCTGTGTTAACAACTGGGATGAGATTGATGACTTTTGTGGGCTCACCCCCGAGGATGTGGGGGTTGATTTCGATGCGGCCTGGGCAGAAGCCCTGTTGAGTGCCGACCTGAGCGAGGATGAAATCTCCGAGTGGCAAGAAAATCTAGAAGTCTGGCAGGACAGACTAGGCAGCTTTGCTATGGCCCTAGAGGCCCTGCGGCAGGGCTGGGACTATCCGCCTCTGGTGCGGGTTTTGCAGGGCGACATTTCAGAGCTGGGGGCTTGGTCGGGGGAATCGCCCGACTGGGCCGATGAGTTTAGCCAGATTCGCCTAAAGATTTTGGCCCGCCAGGAACGCTACGAAGAATACCTGCACCTGGCCGAGGCGGAAGGGCAGACCCAGCAATATTTGACCATGCTGGGGCAGCTGGGGCGAGTTGACCAGGCGATGACAGTCGCCCAGCGCCAAATGACCACGCTGTCAGAGGCCAAGGCTTTGGCCGAGACGCTGCGATCGCAAAACCAGCTCTCCCAAGCCTTAGACATTGCCCTGCAGGGACTCCGGTTTGAGAAAAACAACCCCTACATGGCCTTTGACTTTGCCACCTGGGCCAGTGATCTGGCCGAAGGCATGGGCAACACCAGTGCCGCCCTGGAAGCTCGCATCATGGCGTTCAAAGCCAAACCGTCTTTGCAGGACTACCAAAGAATCGAAGTGCTGGCCGAGACGGGCTGGCCTGCGGTGCGAGAGACGCTGCTGCAACACCTCCGCACCGCTCCAACCTGGGGGCTAGAGCAAGCCCAGGTCGATGTTTTTCTCCAGGAAGGGTTGCTAGAGGATGCGATCGCGGTGGCCTCGGGTCTAAGCAGCTACCATAGCCAAATCATTCTGCGGGTGATGGATCGGGTCGTGGCTACCCACAGCCAGTGGGTGATCGACAATGCCCGCCCCCGCGCCGAATCGATTATGGATGAGGGGAAGGCCCAGTATTACTCCAATGCGGTGGAATGGCTGAAACGCGTTAAGGCGGCTTACCACGCCCTGGGTCAAGAGGCGGATTGGTCTCGCTATCGCCAGACGCTGCTCAACCAGCACAGTCGCAAGCGCAAGCTGATGGGGCTGATGCAGCAACACAAGCTTTGAAGAGGGCCTGGCATGGGCAGTGGACGGGTGCCTTTGCTGCATACCAAAGTTTGAGGCCAAGCCCAAGAAGGCACCCGTCCCCTTTGCGGAGATCTCGTACACCACTGGGACTAAACCCAAGAAGGCACCCGAGCAGGTTTACTCTCTTTGACGTGAAGGATGCCTGATCAGGGGACGGGTGCCTTCAATCCGCTACACCCAAATTGTTATACAGCACGACCTAACGTAGATAGCACTATTTCAAATAACTCATTTGCATTATTCGTACATCCAATAGCACCATGACGACGTGATTCTGCAACGTGTTCTGGATTCCTTGAACTAGCATAAATAATGAACGGAGTTTGGTCACCACTAGACCGTAGTTGGTCGAGGAGCGTATAGCCTGCACGAGGATCAGGAGGTCGTCCCATATCAGAGATGATAGCGTCAAATCTTTGTTTAGAAATTTTCTTCAGTGCTTCCTCTGTCGATGTTACTAGTACGAAATTAACACCCAATGCCTCAAGTGCTTGACGTTCATAAATATTATTGTTGGGGCGATCGTCAACCCACAATACTGTTGACCTACTTACACGTCTGATAATGCGAGGTGTAACGACTTCAGAAACAATATCTGCGGCTATTTTCGCTTCTTTCGCAGCACTCTCGCGGCTTGTATCTTCATCAGAACGAGACGCTGCCGCCGCCGCCAAAGCAGCAGAGACCTCGGCCTTTTTTCTCTTTAAAGAAGCCTCGAATCCAGCTCCTTTCAGAGATAACTCACCCAAACTTGCAAAGAAATCACGCAAGTCTCGACCAAATCGAATCAGAACGAACAGAATCACTGCTGGCCAGATAAGGACGTTTAGCAGTTTCGTAATGGCATCAAGTAGCTTAACAATATCGTCAACGCTCACTGTTCATCCAATTAGAGTTGAGATTTACTTCGACATCAAACATTAACAGATAACTTCTCGAGATGCCTCCATCAGAGACTCAGCAGGCTGAAAATTTATTGAATCGTTCTAGTCTACCTAATTCTTTCTATTGGTTAGACGGGCAGATTATTTGCAGCCTAATCCCCTTTCTAGGATAGATAGGCGTCAGATAACCTGCATGATAGCTCTCCTGAGGGTAGATAAGCAGAACCATTCTGTCTAAATATCTGCCACCGCATTGTGCTACTTTTCATCTCCACGGTTGACGGAGAGCGATCGCACCAGTATTCTCTCACCTTAAGCCGAACAAAATGTGCGGTTGTCACACAGGGATCGTAAATCTTGGCGCTGCCCACAGGTGTTCTCAGCACCTACAAACAGCTAAACTCGCAAATCTCTTACGCAGATTGCAAGGCTACGGTCGATCTCCCAGTTTGCACGTCATGGTGGGCGGCTACTGAGTTCGTTATTAGCTCACCAAACCCAGGTAGATCGCCCAGGGCAGCAGAAGGAAGCCAGCCGCAATGCCACCCCCAACCACCGCACTTGTCCCAACCACCACAGGCCGAATTCCCGCATTCAGCAGCCCGATCGATTGCAGCGCGCTCCACAGCCCGTGGCGCAGGTGCGACGCCAGCAGCAGCAAAATAGCGCTGTAGCCCACCACGTAGGGCAGGTGCTGAAATTTCTCCACCACCAGCCGGGTCAGGTCGCGCACGGGTTCGCCGCCCAGCTCCGTGGTGTAGTAGGGGCCAAACTTAAACGTCAGCAGGTGAGCCACCAAAAACACCGCCAGCACTGAGCCAGTGACGATCATAGTGCGCGAGCTGAGGGTTTGGTAGCTGGGGCCACCCGCCGACTGGTAAGTGCTGTAGCCCTGGGGCCGCGCCTGCCGCTTGCGCCAGAAGATCTCAATGCCGACTAAGGCGTGAAGCAACACCACCACCACCAGGGCTAACTCAAAGGCATAGAAAACAATCCCTAGATTTTCAATCTTGCGGGCGTAGGCGTTGTAGGCATCGCGGCTGACGAACAAAACCAGGTTGCCAACCATATGGGCCAGCACAAAGGCTGCCAGGGCCAGCCCCGTGGCCCCGGTGATCAGCTTTTTGCCCAGGGACGAGCGATAGACCCTGAGCAGCGGCGATGCTGGGGCATCGGGCTCGGTTTTGGGGGCTTTGAGACTGTTGGTCATGGTTCATCCTGCACGCGCTCGATTTGCTCGATCACCCGGCGAATTTCAAAGGCATCGGCGGCGTCGGGGTGCTGGTAGAGGTAGCGCTCTAGATCGATCTGAGCATCGTCTAGCCGCCCCTGCTGGTAGTTGATCAGGCCGCGATCGCGCCATTCACTCACCGCCTCGGGTTGAATCAGCAAAATTCGG
Source organism: Nodosilinea sp. (assembly GCA_041739575.1). Lineage (GTDB taxonomy): Bacteria > Cyanobacteriota > Cyanobacteriia > Phormidesmidales > Phormidesmidaceae > Nodosilinea. The sequence goes on from JBGSNT010000054.1 coordinate 5,004, forward strand.
TTGATGGCATTGAGGGCCCTGGGAGCATCTCTATTTTTCAGGTAAATCATCTTGAGGTTGGTCAGCAGGCGCACCAAAAACGCCACCGGGGTAATGGCGACCAGGAGCTGCGGCTCGAGCCGGGCCGAGTCGCCAAACATCTGCTTAATGCGATCGCGGCAGTCTTGCTCAAACAAAACCTCTCCCCCGTGAAAGGGGTCCACAAACACGGCCATCTCATCCACCGTGGGGCGAATCAAAAAATGCCCCGGCATCCCCACCCCCACCATGGGAAAGTCAATTCGGTTGGCCAGTTCCAGGTACACCAGCGACAGAGTAATAGGAATGCCCACCCGCCGATCTAGCACCTCGTTGAGAAAGCTGTTGCGGGGGTCGTAGTAGTCCACGCTGTTGCCCCGAAAGTTCAGCTCGCTGAACAGGTAGTCATTGATGGCGCGAATGATTTTCAGCGGGTAGCGATCCGCTGGCAGACGATGGCGTAGGGTGTCGGCCATGCGATCGAACTGGGCCAGGTAGTCCTCAGCCACCAGATGAGGATAGTCTTCCTGGGCGATGTAGAGGGCAGCCCTGGCCAAACTGACTTGGGCCGTAGGCTGTTGCAGCTCCTGGTAGAGGCGCTCTCTGGGTAATGCAGTATGGGTCATTTAGGCGTTGTAGTCCTTACCGCTGCCATAGAACAGGCGATCGCGCCAACGATGGCTATAGTATCGCGGCACCGGGGGCAGTGACTCAACCACCGGGTCTAGGGCGCGGGCCAGCGGGGCCAGGGCGCTGTATCCGGCTAGGCTGGTGTAGTGCCCCAGCCAGCTCACCAAGGCCCCTAACCCCACCTGGGGAATAATTTTGGCCACCAAGCCCGGATGGTTAAGGGATGTTACGGCCAGGGTTTTGGCCAGGGCCCCAAACTGTACCACATCCTGCAGGAAGGGCTTCAGGGTCGGTTCGCCCAGCTCGGCCATGGTGGCGAATATGGCCGCCAGCATGGTGTTGATCTGCTGCTCCGGGAGGAGCTGATCAATTCCCACGCTCATGGATTTCTGAAACAGCCAGGTGACCGACAGATTGGGCTGGTAGGGCTGGAGCGCGCCCAGGGCGGTGGAGCCGAGGCGATCGCACCCCAGAGCCTCATCAATGCCGTTGATCAGCCGCTCCAGGTGGCGAACCATGGCACCAAAGCCGCCAAAGCTCAGGGGCGACTGGCTACCGCTGCTGTCGCCCACCGCCAGGGTGCGGCCCCAGGGATAGCGCAGCGGGCTTTGCCGGTAGCAGGGAAAAAAGCCAAACAGGGCTCGCTTGACCCGCAGGTCCTCCAGGCTCACCTGCTGATACTCCGGGAGCAGCTGCCAGTAGTCCTCAAATAGCTCCCCTAGGCTGAGACGGCGCGGGTCGGCATCTAGATAGGTGAACAGGTAGGTGGTGCGCCCATCACGGGCCGGAAACGCCTCCCAAAAGTACTGGCACTGGTGCCGTAGGGGCGTAAACGACACGATTAAATCGCCCCTGTCGTTCTGGGGGAACCCCTCGGCGCAGGTGCCCACCACTAGGCACACCGCATCGGGCCTGGCGTTGCCCCGCGCCTGCCGCACCAGGGGCGAAAAGTGGCCCATGGCATCGATCAGCAGCCGGGTGGTGAAGGGCTGGTCGGCCTTTACCACCACGCCGTTGGGGTGCACCCAGGCCGAGTCGAAGGCGGTGTTTTCAAACAGCTTTCCGCCGGCGGCTAAAAATTTGGCCTTGAGCCGTTCTAGCAGTCCCCTAGGATCAACCCCAACGTTGAGCACGTCGTTGACCCAGAGGGGGTCGCCGTCGCCAAACTGCAGGCGGGCCGGGTTGTACTCGGAGGCCATGACCTCCTCCAGCTCCTCTGCCGTCAGCAGGCCCAGATCGGTTAGCGCCGCCAGCTCACGGCGCGAGATGTTCCACTCCTGTTGTCGCCCCTGCAACAGGCCGCGCTCAAGCAGGGCCACCCGCCAGCCCCGCTGGGCCAGCCCCGCCCCCACTAGCACCCCCAGGGTGCCGCCGCAGATCACCGCGTCCCACTCGACCGATGCCAGCGGCGTATCGGCCTGGTGGATGACCTCAGCCTCGGGCAGGTTGCCGGTGCGGTAGCGCAGCCACAGGTCGTCGGCCTGTTTGAGACCGGCCAGGGGGTTGCCCGGCAGGCCAGCGAGCATTGTTTCAGTCAGGGTCATGGGGAACGTCGACGGTGGATATTCCTTCATCCTACAGAACTGGCAGAACTGGTAGAACTGGCCCAGGGATCTGGGCCCGGGTGACTGGCGGCAAAAAAGAGGCAAAAAATTTAGGAGGCAGGCAATAGCTGGATCTCTTCAGAGGCAATTTAAGGCAGAGGATCGAAGGAATAGGCGGGTTGCTCCAGCTTTGGCCGGAATTTTGGCAAAGGGTGTTGCTCCGCGATCGCCACTGGTTCCGGGCTCCCCCAGTGTGAGACGCTAGAACCCAGTGTTAACTGGATACGCCCCCTATGCAGGTTGACTGGCAAGACGTTAAACCCTACGACGACATCATTTACCAAAAGGCCGATGGCATCGCCAAAATCACCCTCAACCGGCCCCACAAGCGCAACGCCTTTCGCCCCAAAACCATCGTCGAACTGTACGAGGCTTTCTTAAACGCCCGCGAAGACAGCCGCATTGGCGTGGTGCTGCTGACCGGGGCTGGCCCCCACACCGACGGCAAATACGCCTTTTGCTCCGGCGGCGATCAGAGTGTGCGCGGCCACGGCGGCTATATCGACGACGACGGCACCCCCCGGCTCAACGTGCTCGACCTGCAGCGGCTGATTCGATCGATGCCCAAGGTGGTGATTGCCCTGGTAGCGGGCTATGCGATCGGTGGCGGCCATGTGCTGCACGTGGTGTGCGACCTCACGATTGCTGCCGACAACGCCATCTTTGGTCAGACCGGCCCCAAGGTGGGCAGCTTTGACGGCGGCTTTGGGGCCAGCTATCTATCCCGCATGGTGGGGCAAAAAAAGGCCCGCGAAATCTGGTATCTGTGCCGCCAGTACAGCGCCCAGGAGGCCCTGGAGATGGGCATGGTGAACTGCGTGGTGCCGGTGGAGCAACTTGAGGCCGAAGGGGTGCAGTGGGCCCAGGAAATTCTGCAAAAGAGCCCGATCGCCATTCGCTGCCTCAAGGCGGCCTTTAACGCCGACTGCGACGGTCAGGCGGGGCTGCAGGAACTGGCGGGCAACGCCACGCTGCTCTACTACATGACGGAAGAAGGATCCGAAGGTAGGCAGGCGTTTCTGGAAAAACGAGAGCCTGATTTTCGGCAATATCCCTGGTTACCGTAGGGGAGTGGATGGGTCGGTGGGTGGATCAGGCGTTTTGGGGGGTATGGTGCTTAGAGCAATTGATACAGACATTTGGGTGGCCGACCAGCCGCTGCGATATTTTGGGCTCAGCGTAGGCACCAGAATGACGATAATTCGGCTGGCAGATGGTGAGTTAGCCGTTATTTCACCCGTTCAGGTGAGTGAAGGCCTGATGGGTGAGCTGAATGGGCTCGGTGAGGTGAGGCATATTATTGCGCCCAACCTGTATCACTACCTTTTTGCTGCTGATTTCAAAGCGGCTTATCCAAGTGCGACATTTTGGGCGACGCCAGGGCTACCGACAAAAAAGCCTAATTTAAATGTTGATCAAGTGATCACAGATGCCCCCAACAGTCCGTGGCAAGGTATGGTGTGTCTGTTCTTCGATGGCGTTCAAACCCTTGGGCCTGGAGGCCCCGATCCTCTGGAGGAATGGGTGTTTTTTCATGCTGCCAGCCGCACGCTGATCTTGACCGATACAGCCTTTTGCTTTGATGAGAGTTTTCCATGGCTAACTCAGCTTGTGACTAAAGTTGGCGGTGGCTATAAAAGCCTGGGGCCATCTCTATTGGAGCGCATTGCAACCAGCGCCAAGGGAACGGTTAAAGCTTCGGTTAAACAAGTTTTGCGCTGGGATTTTGATCGGGTGATCATGTCTCATGGCAGCATTGTCGAGCGAGACGGCAAGGCGCAGTTCAAGCAGGGATATGAGCAGTTTCTAGGGCATTCAATTCTGTAAGACTTCTGGCCTGCCTTGTCTAGGTCAGGTTAGCGCGGAGGGGCGACAGGCTCTTGCCTTAGGGCAGATGACGACTGCCTGTGTCGGTGCTAGCCTGCGAAAGGCCTTTTACAACTGCTTTGCCTAGACCTATGAATCTCTTGCTTGAGCGTATTCAGACCAGTTTGCTCGATTTAGTCGATCAGTTTATTCAGATCTTGCCAGGGCTTTTTATAGGGCTAGTGCTGGTGCTGGTGACTGGGTATGCCACTCAGGTCGTTCAGAAAGTTGTGCGCAAGGCCAGTCAGCGTCTAGTCCCTAGCCGATCGCTACAGCTGTTGGCGGTACAAATTGCCCGCATTGGCACCTGGGCGCTGGGGCTGATTATTGCGGCGGTGGTGGCGTTTCCTGACCTGCGGCTGGGCGATGTGATTGGGCTGCTGGGGTTAGGCTCGGTGGCAATTGGCTTTGCCTTTCAAGACATTTTTAAGAATTTTTTGGCGGGCATTTTGCTGCTTTTGGAGGAACCTTTTCGCCTGGGCGATCAGGTGATCATGGGTGACTATGAGGGCACCGTAGAGGCGATCAAAATTCGCTCTACCCAGCTGCGGACTTACACCGGGGAACTGGTCGAAATCCCTAACGCGATTGTGTTTACTAACCCGGTGCGGGTGCTGACTGCCTTTCGCAGCCGTCGTACCGACCTGGATATTGGCGTCGACTACACGACCCCGTTGCCGCTGGCCCAGAAGACATTTTTAGACACGATTGCCCGCATTGACGGTGTGCTTAGCGCTCCGGCTCCTGAGGTCGATGTGGTGGGCTTTGGCGAGAGCTCCATTGACTTTAAGGTGCGCTACTGGACCACGCCACAGATTGCCGAGGTGCGCCGCACCAGATCCCAGGCTGCGATCGCCCTCAAAGCCGCCTGTGACAACGCGGGTATCACTATCCCCTACCCGATTCGCACGGTGCACATGTTTGACCAGACCCAGTTCAATGAAGGTGAACGCCTGACCAATGGCGCTGGGGCGATCGACTAAACCTGAGCGGCACTGCGGATGCAGCGGCCAATGTTGGTATCAATTTTGAGAATGTGGCTGACCAGCCAGTCGGCCAGCTGCTGATAAATTTCTAGGGCCACGGCCTCGCTGGCGTCGCTGGCTTTGTAGCGATCGTGCAGTTGGCCAAAGGTGGCGATAAACGTTGCGTGGGCCTGCTGGTTGACCTCGGCGATGGCGCACTTATGCTTAGCGGCGCAGGCCTCCTCATGCTCGAAGTGCCACTCGGCATAGAACTTGAGAAAGACGAACAGCTTTTTGATGGTGCTGGCGCCTTGATTGTGTTCGATCGCCTGACCCAGGTCGTTGACGGCAACAATCAGCTCTTTGTGGTGGGCGTCGATCATAGGTACGCCGGTGCTGAGGGAGTCGTCCCAGGTGAAGGGGTGGATGGGGGTTGCGGTGGTCATGGTGGAGAGTAGATAGGTGGATGGGTGATCGGCTTGCCGTGAGCGGAGTCGAACGGGAGGTGCGGGAGGGCTATGGGTTTACTGGTGGATACCGATACGGTGTTGGTGCGCGACTAGGGGCAACAGGGCGATTAGCCAAAGGGTGAGGGCGCTGTCGTAGGGCAGGGCGAGGTAGAGCCAGAGCCAGAGGTTTATGCCTAGCCCCAGGGGGCTGGTCACGAGGTCGGCTAGCTTGAGCAAACCGAGAAATCCTTGCAGGAGGCGCAGGGCATCGTGGGTCATGGCTACACCTTGCCCTTGAGAAAGCCAACTAGATTGTGTAGAAACGATTGACTGACCGGGGCTGCCCCAGAAGAACCTTCAGAAGCGGATCCACTAGCGACACTGGCTTCGAATTCCTCGGGCTCCTTCGGTTCAAAGGATGTAGGCGGCACGGCGACTATCAGAGGCATTTCTTCGGCCAGGCCTGTCACAATCAGGCGAAAGGCAATTTGCTGGGCCTTAGCCACGGGCAGGTTGAGCTGCTGAGCAATGTCGGCCAGGGCCACAGTGCCGTTAGTAAACTCCCACACCTGCCATTCGTTTGGATTAAGCCGTAGATTGGGTTTGCCCTCAACCACACTCACCAGGGCTGACGAGGGGTCGGGGAGTTTTTCATCCAGGGCTTTCCAGTCTTTGAGGGCTCGTAGCCCGGCCAGGGTAACATCGGTGGCGGTGGCAATCAGCCCGGTCATCTCCGAGGAGGGCAGCGGGGCCTTGGGATCAAACTGAAACCAGCCGTCGGGTAGGGCAAACAGGGCGCACACCTGGCGCATCACCTGGGTGTAAAACAACAGCTTGAGCTGTTCGGCGGTGAGCACCCCCTGGTTTTTGAGGCACAGGCCCAGGGGCGTATGAATCTGGCAGGTTTGGGCCAGACGGGAGACAGCGCGATCGCCCATCCAACCCCGCTGGGCAATCAGCCGCATCAGCCCCTGCTGGTCGAGGCTGTTGCCAGCGGCTACAATTTGCCCCTGGCTAAACCAGATGTGATGATTGTGGCGATCGACGGTGGTTGGCTCTTTGAGGGTGCAGATGGTAAGCAGGCCGGTTTTGTTGCCCTGTTCCATCATTTGAAATAGCTCTGGCAGAGAGAAGTCGGCTAAATATCCTGTGACAGTCATGGGTGCTATTCCTTTCTGTTGGCAAAGAAATAATCGGCAGATAATGAGCTAGGGCGAGGGTACAGCCAGGTTGTTTTCCCAGGCGTGCTGTACCAGGGCAATCACCGCCTGGGCTGTTGACGCAGCTTCGTTGGCGTTGACGGCGACCACGGGGGGACGGCGATTGGGATTGGGATAGCCCAGGGCCAAGGCAATATTGGCGGCGTCCCAGGCCCCAGGACAGTCGGTATGGGTAAGGCCGATGATCATGGGTACCGGCGATCGCTGCTTCATAAAGGTCATGATGCGGCGGGCTTCGCGAAACTCGTGGGGCCGGTGGGCGGCCACCAGCAAAATGTAGGCGTGGGCCTTTTGAATCAAGATGTCCCACATAAAGTCGAAGCGGGACTGGCCGGGGGTGCCGTAGAGGTGTAGGGCCATCTCGGGGCCAAACTGCAAACGACCAAAGTCAAAGGCAACGGTGGTGCGTTTTTTTAGCAGCAGTGCCTCGTCGGTGGCCCGGCGGTCGGTATCGACCACCTCAATTTCACTCACAGATCGAATAAAGGTCGACTTGCCGGCCCCCACGGGGCCGGTGACCACTAAACGCATGATTTCCATGGATGGATGGAGGCAATGAAGGACGGCGTCAACTTTCTCCAAAGGGACGGTGCAGCGGGGCAGGGAATAAATTGGAGGCGAAGGCCATGCCCTTAGAGCCACGGTGACTTACTCAGATCACCCTCGCGTGTTGCTGGCACGGGTGTACTCCATATCCCCTTGAGTAGGATGCTGCTGAGCAGGGGGCGTGAGGAAATTTGCCTCGGTTGGGATGCGCTGCACATCCCCCGCGCTGCCTGGCAACTAGGCGCTACATCAAAACGGCTTTGAGATCGCCTAGGGTGCGCTTGATTTCGAGCATCAGCAGGCCTTGCTTGGCCGCTTTGTCGGCCAGCACCAGAAATACCGCGTCTTCGCCGCAGCTGGTGAGAATGCCGTAGCCCTTGTCGCCTTCGACAAAAATGCGATCGATGCCGCCTCGGGCCAGCTCACTACCAATGCGATCGCCCAGGGAAAGCATGGCCGCCGACATGGCCGAAACCCGTTCTTCATCCATGCCGCCGGGCAGGGCAGCCGCCAGGGGTAAACCGTCGGGGGTGACCACGGCCGCCCCCTGGATGTCGGTGGTGGAGGTAACAAAGCTCTGAAGAATGCTGATCAGTTTTTCGGTGCTAATAGCCATGGTGATTTTCTCTTTAGATAAGGGGAAAACAGGTGAATTGAAAACGCTGAAATGAGCTGAAAAATTGCCCCGTCGGCGGCTACATTGCCCCAGCACCGGTTGCGATCAGCCGTCTGAATAGACCCTCTGACCAACCCGTTTCTTTCAGCACTGCCGCTGCCGACACCTCGATATAGGCCTGCTCAATGAATGCCAGGTCAACCATGCAGATTTTGCTCAAGGCATCGCGCAGCTGCTGGTCTTTACCATCGGCCAGGGCGCGCTTGCCGGCCTCGTGGACGACTACCGCCATAGCGGGCACCACGTGCTGCGGGCCGATGCCAATGCGAACGTGAATCAGGCCAATGCGCCAGCGCCGTTCAGCATAGTCATTACCCCAGCTGTCCATGCCGGTAAACATTTCGTGGAACCAGGCCACAAAGGTTTCGCGCAGCCGATGAATTCTGCCCTCAGAGTCGTTGAGAATAGCGTTCATCTCAGCATCGCGACCCAGATACTCATAGAAGTAATCAGCCATTTCGGGCGCAATTTCTAAGCCCCAAGCGGCGGCAGACTGAAGCACTTTTTTGTCGTCGGCACTAAAGTCAATGCGCGACACCATCTTTGACATAAACTCATTTGGCTGAAGGCTCATTTCTCTAGTCCTTTAAGGAGGGCTTTGTTTCAACACCCTTGTTTTATCGCTTTAGCCATGGCCATCAGAACAGCGTGAATACTTAAAATATTGAAAACAGAAGGGTTTCCCGCTAAGCCAAAAATCAGTTGTTTTATTTGTAGTTTGATGTCGACTTTGGCGGATATCCACCTAGATAGGGAACGGCCTTATTTCTTAAGGAGAATCCAGCAATACCCCCACCGAGATGAAGTGTTGTAAACAGATTAGCCAATTTAAGGGACACTAATATCAGCAAATGAAAGCCAGGGCTGATGTTTGAGCGATCGCACTTTAGAAACCCCTGAATTGTTTATTTCGGGATCATGGAAATACAAAAATGCGTTTGTGAACAAGCATGGCTTTTTCTCATTTGCGGCGAGACGACTCTGGTGACTTATTTTTTGGGTTAGTCAGTTGGAATAAGGATATAGCCCAGCTTCTTTAAGTTATCTGAAGCAAAAAACGGTTCTGCGCCGATAAAAGCCTCGTGGATTTACGGATGCTTGCGATACATTTCTTCAACTGGTGGGGTTGTGACAGGGCTGTAGCGAATTGGTGGCCGCACATCCTGCAGCTAGAACGCTATATAGTTGAGGAAAATAGTGAAGGCGACCTAGTACGATATGCCCCTCGCAATCATGCGGTAGGCGAAATGCAGCAGACGGGCAACTGGCGCAGCGATCGGTTCTAGAATGGCCTGGCTACTGCAGATATCCGATGGATTGTTGGCAGTGTTACGTTGATAACTAGAGGGGGTTAAATCCATGGCCCGACGACCAACGACAGATGATGGGGTAGATCTGGCTCCATTCATCGATCACTCGCTGCTCAGTCCAACGGCAACTGCTGAACAGGTGGCCCAGTGGTGCGCCGAGGGCGATCGCTACAACTTTGCCTCGATCTGCATTGCCCCCAGCCATGTGGCCCAGGCGGTCGATCTGCTGCACAACAGCAAAACTAAAGTGTGTACGGTGATAGGCTTTCCCACCGGGGCCACCACCTCGGCCACCAAGCTCTACGAAGCCCAGGAGGCCGCCGAGCGCGGGGCCAACGAGCTAGACCTGGTGATCAACCTGGGCTGGCTGAAGGAGGGCAAAACCGAGGCATTGCACCGCGAAGTGGCCACCATCTGCGAAGAGACCGGGCTGCTGGTTAAGGCCATTCTCGAAACCGCCGTGCTCAGCCGGGCCGAAATTGCCCTGGCCGCCGAGGTTTGCATGGATGCCGGGGTCAGCTTCCTCAAAACCAGCACCGGGTGGCAGGGGGGCGTCACCATCGAAGTGGTGCGCCAGCTGTGGGAAATCACCCAGGGGCGAGTGGGCATTAAGGCCTCGGGGGGCATTGGCACCGCCGCCCAGGCGGTAGCGCTGATCCAGGCCGGGGCAACGCGCATCGGCACCTCCCGGGGGCCAGAGCTCCTGCGCCAACAGAAAGAGGAACCCACTGCCTAAACCTCTGGCAGACTCCCTTAGCGGGCAAACGCCGTTTGCCCCTACGAATCGGCCTGTTTGTGTAACGGGGTTATTTTCTTTCTCAAAAATCTCCTTAGACCTTTGGCCAGCGGGGCCAGGCTGTAGGCGATCGGCAGCGAAAGTCCCAGGCGGCCAAAAACCTTCTGAGCAGAGAATTTTCGGAGAAATTTCCGGGGTGGGTGCCGCGTTATAATCGCGTTACTTTGCCCTTAATCAGCAAAGGTTTCATCTGCGCCATCTTTCCCCTAGACGTCCTAGACGTTGAGCACCTGCCATGGGCACATCCACAGCCGATCAGAGCAGCCATATTCTCCTCATCGGTAGCAACGAGAGTCAAACCCGTCAAATGGAGTTTGACCTGCAGGAATCTGGCTACCATCCGGTCGTGGCCACCAGTGCCAAGGCCGGTCTTAACCTAGCCAGCCAGGGAACCCCGGCGTTGATTGTGGTTGATCGCCTGCTGGGCGGTGAATCGGGGCTGGCCCTTTGTCAGACGATGCGGAGCCAGGGGGTGAAGGCACCCATTTTGCTGCTGATGGCCAAGGATAATCTAGAGGACCGGGTGGCCTGTCTGGAGTGTGGCGCCGACGACTATTTTCTAAAACCCTACCGCGCCGATATCTTTTTAAAAATTGTGCAGCTCTACCTGCAGTCCACCCCGGGGGAAACCGACCACCTGCGCTTTGGCGATCTCACCCTCGATCTGGAAAACCGCCACGCCCTGCGCGGCGATCGCGTCATTGAGCTGACCATGAAAGAGTTTGAGCTGCTCAAGTACATGATGCAACACCCCCGCGAGGTGCTGCCGAGGGAGCAGATTCTCGAGAACGTTTGGGGCTACGACTTTTTGGGCGAATCTAATGTGATTGAGGTGTACGTGCGCTACCTGCGCCTCAAAATCGACGGCGAAGACGACAAGCGGCTGATTCAGACGGTGCGGGGCGTGGGCTACGTTCTGCGGGAAAGCTAGGGCCGCGAAAGCTAGAATAAAACCGCTCGCCCAGGCGTTCCCGATTGTTTCTCTACCTTGCGCCATGACTCACCCCGCCTACTTCCTGTCGCCTCAACGGCTTTGCCCCTGGCTCAAACCCCGTCTGCTCAGCGGCTTGGTCGTGGGTGCTCTCGTCTTTGGGGTCGGGTGTGGGCCAACCCAATCCACCGCCACGCCGCCCCCGGCTAGCCCCGCCCCCCCCACGGCCGATGCCCCTATGCCCGACCCGCGTGGCCAACAATTACCCATTACAGCAGTTACCACCCTGGGCGGCAGCGAGATTTTTCTGGAGGTGGCGACCACCCCTGAGCAGCAGTCCCTCGGCCTGATGTACCGCGAGGCCCTGCCCGACGATCGCGGCATGCTGTTCCCGATGGCCCGGCCCCGCCCCGTCAGCTTTTGGATGATGAACGTGCCGGTCTCGCTAGACATGGTGTTTGTCTACCAGGGTAAGATTCAGGCGATCGCCGCCGATGTCCCCCCCTGCGCCGCCGAACCCTGCCCCACCTACGGTCCCGGCCCCCAAGTCATCGACCAGGTGATTGAACTGCGCGCTGGGCGCGCCCTAGAACTGGGCCTCGCGGTGGGCGACGAGGTCGTAGTCAGGCCGCTGAACCCCTAGATCAGGGTCAGGCTGCCGTCTTCTCCACCCGCCAGGCCGTTTGAGTCCCTAGCTTACCGACCTTGACAAACACCCAGCAGCCCCGCTGAAACGAGTCCTGTCCCTTGGGGCAGCTCGGTTTTACCCCGATCAGCTGCTGCACCTCCTCACTGGTTAAGACCCATCCCCCGCCCTGGGCCTGTTCCAGCACCTCCATATACCAGAGGGGATGGGCGGCGGGTTGGGGCCGGGTTTGCAGCGCCGTCGTCAGGTTGGCCAGGGTGGTGGCGATCGCCTCCAGGGCAGCGGCAAGGGGTTCCTGGGCCGGGGCGGCTGGGGTGAATAGGGGGGCCACCGTTGCCCCGTTGCCCACGACGGGCGGCGGCGGCACTGATCGCGGCTCCGGGTCAGTCCACAGGTCTTCGCTGAGCCCCGGGGAGAAGGGAATCGCACTGGCTGGGGCCGCCTGCGGCTGGGGTGTGCGGGCGGCGGTTACCGCCGCCGGATAGTTGCCCGGTTCTGGTTCCGGTTCTGGTTCCGGTTTTGGGGTAGGGCGAAAATCGTGCTGCTGAAGCCAGAGGCGGCTGAGCTCTGTGCTCCAATCCTGCAGGTATTGAGCCGCCTCCGGATCGCCCTCGTCCGCCAGTTGCCCAGCGATCTGCTGCATCGTTCGCACCAGCCCTGGACCCAGCAGGTCTGGATGGGCCGCGAATAGCTTACCCTCTGAGCCTGCTGGGCAATCTAGCAGCGCTTTGATGAATTCCAGATAGGCCTGGGCTCGAGCGTCCTCCTGGAGGGGTGGAACCGTTTGGGCGACAAATAAATGGTGGATCTGCCCCGCCAGATTATGCAGAAATTTGGCTTCCTTGGCATTCCCCTGTTGGGTTAACTGCGTCGCCACCTGCTCCATGATCTGCACCAGTTCAGGGGTAACAAGGGCCTCATTTTGACGCAGTAAAATCCACTCTTCTCCGCTGGGGCAGGCCAGCAATTGCTGAATTAAATTAACGTAAGCCTGTAGATATTGTTGGTTCATGCGCGATCGCTCCCTAGGGCAAGAACGCTACCTCTATCCTCCTGCGAAATCAGGCTATAACTATCAAGCCGTAACGAAGCGTATTGGACAATTTGAACTGCTTGCCAGCATCATTTGGCCAGCTAAATCGTCGTAGACTCGAGCATTTGAGGACTATTCATAGCATCAACAGCTGTGCCGTACAGATAAATGCAACGAAGTGAAACGTTACCTTACTGGGCAAAGATTTCTCCCAGAGCCAGTCTTACAATGGGGAAAACGACCTGGCTTTAAGGCCAAGTTTTATCCATCAACTCTAGTGCTCTATTTTTTGAGAGGAGAAAAAGATGGCTACTGAAAAGACTCCAAATCCGACCCCATCCCACTACGATTCCCACATCGTGCCCGCCGAAACAGCCGCTCGGGCGGAGCGGGAAGGCAGCACCTTTGGCCAGGTGGAGCACGATCCCAAAAACCCCGAGCATGTGCATACCCGCGATGGCTACACCGTCGACAAGGAAGGGCTGATCAACAACTATGCGGTTGAGCCGCCGATGTATATCAACGAACCCGGCGACCTGGATGAGGTCGAAAAAGCCAACGCAGAGCAGCGGGCCGCCGATCGCAAGGCCATGCAAGAGTCCCATGATTTCCACCACAAGGGGCCAGGGGTTGTCTAGTCGACTGCCGTGCCCCCACAATTCAAATACTTAGCAATCAGGAGTTGGCTATGTCGGGTACACCGTTCGCTGCACCAGCCCAAGCCCCCAGGTCTGCCGCCGAGGTGCTCGCTCGCTACGCTCTGGGAGAACGAGATTTTAAGGGCGCTAGGCTAGCGGGGGCAAATCTACGCGGGGCTAGTTTAGGCGGCATTGATCTCAGTCGCGCCGATCTGACGGGGGTCGATCTATCCCACGCGACGCTGCAAAACGCGAACCTCAGCGAAGCCAATTTAGCCGGGGCTAACCTGGAGCACGCCAACCTGTTTGGGGCCTATTTAAGCGGGGCAAATTTGAGCCGGGTCGGGCTGAGGTCTGCCAATCTAACCGAGTCTGACCTCAGTGGGGCCCTGCTCATTGATGCCAATTTGCAGGATGCCCTGCTGCACCTCACCTGCCTATCCCAGACCGATCTCCAGGGCGCTGACCTGACCGGGGCCAAAATGTGCGGGGCCCGGCTGTGGAAAGCCAACCTCTGCGGGGCCAACCTGCACGGGGCCGACCTGAGTGACGTCAATCTCTGCGAGGCCAACCTGTGCGACGCTAATTTGGACGTCGCCGACACCAGCGAATGCATCCTTACGGGGGCCACCATGCCCCCCGGCAACATTCACGATTAGCCTCGGCACCCCATCGCATGGGAGGTTAACCCAATGAAGCGGATTTGTCTGGTTTTACCCCAACCTGGCCCACCTGATTATTGAGCATTCCCCCTGGGAGCAGGAAGCTCCGGGTTTCAAGCTAGACGAGGTTTAATACTAAATCTGCTTGGTCACCCCAATCCTGCTTGGTCACCCCCGATTCCTCAAGGGCGAATGCCATTCGCCCCTACAGGTTGGCCGTTATGGAATCGGGGGTATGCGGTTCGGGTTTGGTATCAGCCCGAGGTTTCGGGATTTTGCCCGGCAGATCGGAGGGTTGATTCTGGGGATTGAGGTGCTTATCCGTCAAAAGTGCTGGATAGTACCCCTGATACTGGGCCTATCCACCATCTCGCCCATCCCATCCTCTCAACCGCCACGCTTGCTTGACCAAGCGAGAGACGTTTTGCGGCTGGGGCATTTCATCCCAAGTCAACCTTTAGGTTCTCGGAGGGCAGTGGTTAGGCTGGTTCCGGCGGCGATCGCAGGTTTAGCCATCTGAGCCAAAAGTGTTTGTGCGGTTACATTCCTTAGATCACTTTGTGGGGTAGTGAATAGATAGGCTTTTCTGGCTATAGGTTCAGTTTTCGCCCTTTTTCAACGGCGACGACCGGCAGTCTGCCGCCCAACCCTTACCCCGCCATGATGCAATCGTTTCTTAAACGCCCCTCGTCCACCCTGGTGCTCCAGCGATTGCAGGCGGGGTTGCAGCCCCAGGTCTGGCTGTCGAGTTTGGCGGCGGGGCTGGTGGCGGGCATTATTGGCGTGATTCGGGCGATTTCCTACGCTAGCCTCATTTTTTCGGGGGCACTGGCCCTACATTTGCCCACCGGCCTGGGCATGACCCTTGTCAGTACCGGCATCACGATTCTGGTGGTGGCGTTGACCAGCACCCTGCCCGGCATTATTGCCACCCCCCTGGCGGCCCCGACCACCATTCTGGCAATCATGGCCGCCGCGATCGCCCGAGAGCTGTCCGAGGCCCCCTCGGCGGATGTGCTCTCGACTGTGATGGTGGCGATCGCCCTGAGTGCCTTACTGACCGGTGCCCTGCTGCTGACCCTGGGGCTGCTGCGCCAGGGGGAGCGCATTCGGTTTGTGCCCTACCCAGTGATTGGCGGGTTCATGGCCGGGACCGGCTGGCTGCTGACCAAGGGTTTTTTTCAGGTGTCCACCGATAGCCCGCTGACCTGGGCGTCTTTGCCGGAGTTGGGTCAGCCCGCCCTGCTGGTGCGGTGGCTGCCGGGGCTGGGGTTTGCGATCGCCCTGCTGGTCGCCACCCGCCTGTGGAAACAGTTTTGGGTCATGCCTCTGACGCTGCTAGTCTGCGCCGCCAGCTTTTTTGCCTTTTTAGCCTTGGCCCATATTCCCCTAGAGCAGGCGCGGGGGGCGGGGTGGCTGCTGGGACCATTCCCCGACAGTCGGCAGCTCTGGCAACCCCTCTCCCTGGAGATGCTGCCCCACATTCACTGGGTCGCCATTGCCCACCAGACCAGCAGTTTGCTGACGGTGATGTTTGTCAGCCTGCTCTCGCTGTTGCTCAGCAACAGCAGCATTGAGCTGGTGGTGGGGCGTGACCTCAACCTCAGCAGCGAGCTGAAGGCGGTGGGGTGGGCCAACCTGGCCTCGGGGCTGAGCGGCGGCATGGCGGGCAACCAGGCCCTGCCCAGTACCCTGCTAGTGCATGACATTGGGGCCAACTATCGCCTCACTGGACTGATGGCGCTGATTCCGGCGGCGGCGGTGCTGGCCCTGGGGTCGTCGTTTTTGTCCTACCTGCCCAAGGCGCTGCTGGGCAGTTTGCTGCTGTACCTGGGCCTGTCGCTGCTGTGGCAGTGGCTGTATCAGGCCTACTTTAAGCTGCCCTTGAGCGACTACCTGACGGTATGGGTCACCCTGATTTTGATCGATGCGGTGGGTTTTTTGCAGGGCATTGCGGTGGGCTTTGTGATCACCGTGGTGCTGTTTATGGTGCGCTACAGTCGGGTGGATGTGGCGAAGCAGGTGTTTTCGGGCACCACTAGCCGCAGCAATGTGGGGCGCAGCGCCAGTGAAGAGGCCCTTCTGACCCAGAAAGGCAGCCAGATCTACGCCCTGGAGCTGCAGGGATTTTTGTTCTTTGGCACGGCGAACTACTTGCTGAATAAGGTGCGCGATCGCACCCTGGCCCCTGAAAAACCTGCTGAATCTGGGGGCGATCGCCCCACCGAGCCGTTGCGCTACGCCGTCATCGACTTTCGTCAGGTGAGTGGGCTCGATTCCTCGGCGGTGCTGACCTTCAACAAAATTCTCAAGCTGGCCAACCGGCACGACTTCACCCTGGTGCTGACCAACCTCCTGCCCGAGCTGGCTACCGCCCTGGAACAGGGAAAAGGGCTGGATCTAGGCAGCGATCGCTGCCAGGTATTCCCCGATCTAGACCGGGGGTTGGAGTGGTGCGAAAGCCAGATTCTGGGCCAACTCTCGGGCCAACTCTCGGGCCAACTTTTGGGCCAAAATCCTCCACCGGAAGACAGCCCCCCGGCCCTGGCTAGCCACCTCACCCGCCTATTTCTGACCGCAGACCAGGCCCAGCAGTTTATCACCTACCTGGAACCCCACGACCTGCCGGCGGGGTACGCCATCTTTGCACCGGGGGAGCAGCGCCCAGAGCTCTACTTTATTGAGTCGGGGCAGGTCAGCGTGCTGCTGGAGCTGGACGATGGCCGCACCAAACGGCTGCAAACCTGCTCGGTGGGGCATTTGCTGGGGGAAATGCGCTTTTTTGATAAAACCCCCCTCTCCAGTTCCGTGGTCACCGATACCCCTAGCCGGGTCTATTCCCTCTCGAAAGCGGCATTTCAGCGGATGCAGCAACAGGCTCCAGATCTGGTGCAGGCCCTGCAAAAACACATTGTCGAAATTCTCTGCGAGAGCCTAATTCGCCGGGGCGAGCAGCTCCGCATCATGCAATAATCCCCCTCCCGCCCAGCCACTATTTATAGACACCTTTGTTTTTCGCCAAATCCCCATCATGATCCCCCCAGATGTGCCCTATCCCAGTTCCTCAATAGAGCCCCCCTTGAGAAAAGGGAGCGGTTTTTCCTCAAAAAGGGAGCCATTACCACCTTTTTTTAGGGAGGCAGGGGGAATCGCTCTTTCACCCCCCTTTTTTAGGGGGCCGGGGGGATCACCTTAGGCCAATACAGCCAAAATGTATTTTGCATATAAGCGATTGCCCGCCCCAGCTATCTTCTTTCACCGCCAAATTCCCTGTTTCTGCCCCTGCCGATGATGCTCAAGTTTCTACCGGGTTCCCTCCAGAAGTCGCTAGTCTATCAAACCCTTGGCGCTGAACTGCACCCCGACCGGCTGGTGCCCAGCCTGATTGCCGGGAGCATTACCGCTATGATTGGCGTCATTCGGGCGATTTCCTACGCGGCGCTGATTTTTTCGGGCCCCCTGGCCAGTGAGCTGAATGTGGGGGTGGGCATGGCCATTGGCAGCTCGGCGCTGATGAGTGTGATTGTGGCCCTAAACAGCTCCCTGGCGGGGATGATTGCTACCCCCCTGGCGGCCCCAACAGTGGTGCTGACGGTGCTGGCGGCGGGCATCGCCCAGCAGCTGGGCCCCGCCGCCGCCGCCCAAACTCTGGTGCTGACGGTGGTGGCAGCGATCGCCCTGGGGTCGCTGCTGACCGGGCTGGTGCTGTGGGGGCTGGGCCAATTGGGCTGGGGCCAGGCCCTGGAGTTTGTGCCCTACCCTGTGGTGGGTGGCTTTATGGCGGGTACGGGCCTGCTGCTGGTGCGGGGAGCGTTTAAGGTGATGACGGGGACAGATTTGACCCTGGACCACATTCCCTGGTTTTGTCAGGGCACCCAGTGCCTTCAGTGGCTGGCAGGGTTGGCCATTGCGGCGGTGCTGCTGGGGGCGACGAAACGGGTACACCACTACCTGGTGATGCCGGGGGTGCTGGTGCTGGCGACGCTGATCTTCTACGGTGCAGTCTGGGGCACCCGCCTGCCGATCGCAGCGGTCAGAGACCAGGGCTGGCTGCTGGGGCCGTTTCCCCAGGGCAGCCTGTGGCATCCGCTGACGGTGGGCAGTTTGGCCCAGGTGCAGTGGGGGCCGATCGCCCAATCGCTGCCGATCCTGGGGCTGCTGGTGTTTGTCAGTTTGCTGTCGCTAGTGCTGACCAACGGCAGTATCGAGCTGGCGGTCGAAAAAGACCTGGACCTGAACCAAGAGCTCAAGGCGATCGGGCTAGCCAACCTGGTGGCGGGGCTGGGCAGCACCATGGCGGGCAATCAGGCCCTGCCCAGTACGCTGCTGGTGCATCGCCTAGGGGCAGCCAACCGCCTGACCGGGGTGTTTAAAGCGTTGCCCTGCCTGCTGGTGCTGGTGCTGGGGCCGACGTTTTTGGGCTATTTCCCCAAGCCGATTTTGGGGAGTTTGCTGCTGTTTTTGGGGCTGGATTTACTGTGGCAGTGGCTCTACGGGGCCTGGTTTAAGCTGCCCTGGGTAGACTACGCCATCATTTGGGTGACGCTGATTGTGATCAATACCTCAGGCTTTATTCCAGGGATTGGCCTGGGGTTTGCCCTGGCGGCAGCGCAGTTTTTGGCGCAGTGCAGTCGGTTAGATACTGTGGCTGCCCCAGCAGCGGCAGAAGATACGCCTGTTGAAGCCATCAGCCCCAGCATCAACGCAGCTATAGAGACTGTGTCATTGCAGAGCATTTTGTTTTTTGGCAATGCCAAGGGGATGAGCCAGCAGTTATGCGATCGCATTCTCCACTGCGATCGCGACCATCCCCCACTGCAATACCTGATTGTCGATTTTCAGCCGGTGAGGGTCTTAGACTGCTCCGCCGCGATGAGCCTGGGCAAGGTGGCGAAACTGGCCCAAAAGCACGACTGTAGCCTGGTGTTTTGCCATTTGCCCGACCCTTGTCAACGGCTCTTAGTCAAAAGCCAGGCCCTGCTTCTGGCTGACAGCCCTATCTTGCCCACCTACTCGAAAGCGGTCGCATGGTGTGAAACCCAGCTGCAAACCGCCTCGCCCCCTAAGGTTTTAGATACCGTTGGGCATGAACCTGGGGTTGAACCGGCCTTGGTTGATCTCGGTCTTACCAATAGCAGTGGCCTGACATAGTGTCAGTGAACGAGATTTCCAGACTGGTTTGCTTAGCGGCTTGGCGACGTGCGCGTTGATCGCTCTCTTCAAGCTGTTCTGCGGGATAACTGCTGCGTTACGTCAATTTCGTGCCAGCGACGCTCCCGTAACAACTGAGTTGTTTGAGCAACCCACGAATTAAAATCTGCCAAGTATGTCTCACTCACGATTTTATGCCTGTTACTAACACAGCATTAGGGAGCCTGGGTTCTAATCTCTGGATCATAACGCTTGATGCACAAAGCACTTTCCAGATATTGGATTGTAGACAATATCCAAACCATGTCCCAATCAAAACATAGGATAGCCAACGACCCCAATCACCGGACACGGATATAGCAATCCGGAATGATTCGTGAAATAGATGTCATTGATAGGCAGGCTTTTAAGCCTCTTTCTCTTCAGTAATCACGTCGGATCGCTATAACTATTGCAACTCACCAATTGCTTGATTTTGTTCCAGCATATCGGGATTACCAGAAGGCTGCAATGCGAGGATATATTGCCTAAATAGTTCAGATCTAGTAATCCTTTGTTTTCTATCATTCGTACCCGAATACATCGCATGATAGAACTTACCATAGTCGATATCCTTATCATTCTTGCTTTGCATCACTCGCTCATCAAATTTGTTTAGGCGAGTGACTATATCCTCGGGAATATCATCAGCCCAACATAATTCAACTACCATTGTGAAAAAACATGACTTTCTATACCAGATGGAATCTAGCTGCAGACCAAAATTTTGGATATGAGATATAGATTTGAGTATCATGGATTTAGTTTTGTGAGCATTTGTATACTCTTCATTAAACTCTGCCACACATTTTTCTACCTCATTGTCTCTAGGAAAGTATCCTTGTCGTTCTACGGTAGACATGACCAATAAAAAGAAGTGTACATCTGCCATTCGCGTAAGTTCAGATTCGTAAAAGACTTCAAATTCTTTCAGTGAGACCTCATTTGCAAGCTCCTTGGCTACTTGTATAAATTGCCCGTCGTAGATTGCGTTATGAATTTCGATGTCTTCGAGCTTAAACTTCGTTAGGTTAATCCTTCTAAAGATCTCTCTTACTAGATTCTCTTCAACCTTTCCGATATCTCTAACCACAACTTGGTATGACAAAAAGTTTTCCCTTTGATCCTCATCTAATAAGTCAAATGGAGGTATTATTTTCAACTCTTTTAGAAAGTCATTTTCGATATAATTTCTGATGGTTGTTAGGCGTTGCTGCCCGTCAATTACTTTCTGAGTTGTCCTTAGCTTCTTAGTATCTGTTTCCCCTTGACATACATATATCTCAGGGAATGGATACCCATGCAATATTGTATCGAGAAATTGCTCTTGGTGTTCTTGCGTCCAAACGAACTTTCTCTGGAAATCTGGCGATAAAACTAAACGATTGTTATCTATTTTTTCGTAAATATCAGCGATTGTTGGATTGGTGACTGAAGGTTTAATTTGATGTACCATTGTTAAATCCTTTAAGCTTGCTCCCTTTTAATTCTTGAATGCCTGAAAAAGTATAACTTTCTAAATGATCGTAGCTTTTGAATACACCTGCGTTGACTTGATAATTTCCAACCTCTGATTTTCCATTAGATATGCTCCTGAAAAAATCAAACCAGTCATCTTTGAAAGCTTTCATCTGAAAAGATATCGGAAGCTTGTCTGGCCTTATCCATCCAAGGGCGACATATTCAAGAAACTCATGATACATTTTTAATTCTTTCTCTCTGACAACAGTTCGATTTTTTCTAAACTTCATTTGATAATCTGCTATTCCCGACATGACGTCTTCGAATAATCTAGGAGATGCCAAAGCCACATCAATATCTGAGTCGTAGTCGAACTTTTTCCTTTTAAGCGGACTAAAACCCAGTTTTGCCGAGCCAGTTATATAAACCTCGTAAAAAGGAATGTTAAACTTATCGCCTATTTTTTTGCGAAATTCATAGAAATCTTCATCCTTTGAGCCAAAGACGTAAGGAGTTCCGTGAAGGATATGCTTTCTACAAAAATCCAATGTTTCCTCGTTCGAGGAAGTTTTACTCAATGATATAAAAAACGCATCTAAATCCATCAATTATCCTATCCTTGCTGGATTTTACTCTTGGCCTTCTAAATATGTATTAAGTGTCAGATCTGCTAGATAAGACCCTATATTTTCCGCATTATCCAGCAAGTCTACGAGATAAGACCCAGTTTTTAAGGAATTAAACAGAATATTTCCTGTATGAGCCCGAGGTTTCGGGGTGTTATCCAGCATCAATCTATGTCACCATCGCAACAACTACGCTTGCTCGATTAAGTGAGAGCATCCATTCGGCTCAAGTATTTCAGGCTCAAGACCGAAAAGCCCTAACCGATTGCGGGCGAGATTCAATCACAGCGCATTGGGCTAGGCGATCTAGGTCAATACCCTGCACAAGCTGGCTTTCGCTGGCTGGCTGATAGCCGCTAGGCTGCAACCGATAAACCTTAATGCTGCCTGCCTCCCAAAACCAGACCTCTCCAACGCCCAGGGCTGCGTAGCGCTTGAGCTTGTCGGGGCCGCCGCTGGTCAAGACAACCTCGATTGCCAGGTCTGGAATCGGCTTTCTCTCCCCAAAGCAGTACGACTCATCCGCCTGTACCGAAGCTACTGCTTCCCGTTCCTGGGAGAAAGAGCCTGTCGCTACAAAGTCTACGCCTTGGCTTAGCAGGTAATCTTCGATTAGATAGCCGATATTGCCTTTTACAATCTCGTGCTCTGGGGATGTAGACAAAATCTCAAGCTCCCCGGCGTAGTAAAACAGGCGAATATCCGGCGAATCTGCAAACCCTTGCTGAATCGTCTTAAAGTTATCCCAGCTCACGCCTGTGTGAATAAAGCGCTGCTCGGCGGGTCTGTCTAAGAGCTGAGCCACAGCTACTCTCCAGAATTTCTCTCTCTATGATGAACTATATTCTGGCGTGCCATAAATCATGAATGTGGCGAATACCCCAGCGTCATGACCCGCTGCCTGGGGGTGACGACGAGCTAACTGTGGCGCAGACCCCCAGTTTTTTCAAAAAACCGGGGGTCTTGAGCTAACTCGTCTACAACCCTCCGTCAGGCTTGGGTCTACGGCAAAATTTGCTGCCGCTGGGCCGGGGTCAGCGGTGCCAGCCCTCGGTTGACGGCGCTGAGCACCGCCAGCAGCGAGGCCGTGACAATGCTGCTGTGAATGCCCACCCCATGGA
>JBGSNT010000066.1:0-12541 GCA_041739575.1 Nodosilinea sp.
AGCATTAGCCCTGCCGGAAACCAGGGAGAAGTTCTCTTCAGGTCGTAGTCAATCAAGAAATCCACATCGCTTTCGGTGGTGGCTTCGCCCCTAGCCACAGAGCCAAACACGCGCACATTGTAAGCCCCATGCTTTTCGGCAATGGCTAAAATTTCATCGCGCTTATCTCGTAAAAGATCTTTGATTCCTAGGCCAGTTTGAATGGTCATGGTTTCTAAAAATCCCACTCTGCAAACAAATCAGCGATCGCCACAGAGAACCCCGGCACCACCGCTTCTCCCTCTAGGGCATCCATAGATCGCAAAAAGCGATCGGGCTCCGGCGAGTGGTACACCAGCGCATACTTCTCATCCGGATGGATTACCCAAACCAGCTGAGTTTCATTGTCGAAATACTCCACAATCTTTTCGTGGATTTCCTCCACCGTGTTACTCGGAGACAAGATTTCCACCGCTAGATCAGGCGAGCCTTGAAAGAAGCCTCGGGGCGGGCGGCTCAACCCCTGTAACCGTGCCTTTGCCACAAAAGACACGTCTGGCGATCGCTTATTGCCCGATTTCAGCGTAAACGCCGTACTCGAATCACAGACAGTCCCCAGTTTTTGTTGGCGCACATAGATCGCCAGCAACCCCGCCAGATAGGCCCCGATCTCTCCGTGCTCCATCCCAGAATTGCCCATGTCCACCAGTTCCCCATCCACCAACTCATAACGGTGCCCGTCCTTAGGCAACGCCATAAACGCCTCATCGGTCCAAACCCTGGCCTCAGTAGATATGGTCATAGCCTAATCCCCTCAGGTTTTCACGAATGGCTGCTTCTAGTTTGGCACTTTCGGCAAACTGCGTCTCCAGCGTCTTGGTCAGCCGGGCCATCTTCTCCTCAAAGGGCTCATCATCTTCCTCCAGTGCTTCCGCCCCCACATAGCGCCCCGGCGTCAGCACATAACTATGGGAGGCAATCTCCTCCAGCGTGGCGCTTTTGCAAAACCCCGGCACATCCTGATAGGGGGACGGTTTCAAACCGTCCCCTACGATCCCCGGTTCTCCCCGCCAGGCATGGTAGGTCCCGGCAATGCGGGCAATCTCCTCCTCCGGCAGCTCCCGGTGGGTGCGATCCATCAGCACCCCCAGCTTGCGGGCATCAATAAACAGCGTTTCCCCCTGGCGGTTGCGGCAGGGCTGGTGCCCGGCAGTGGGCTTGCCCGACTTATCCCGCGCCAAAAACCACAGACAGGCCGGTATCTGCGTCGTGTAAAACAACTGCCCCGGCAGTGCGATCATGCAATCTACCCGGTCATCCGCTACCAGCGCCTTGCGAATCTCCCCTTCCCCCGACTGGTTCGAACTCATCGAGCCATTGGCCAACACAAACCCCGCCATACCATTGGGGGCCAGGTGGTGCACCATGTGCTGCACCCATCCATAGTTAGCGTTGCCCTTAGGCGGGGTGCCATACTGCCAGCGCACATCCTCCGCCAGCTTGTTGTTCCACCAGTCGCTAATGTTAAACGGCGGATTCGCCAGAATGTAGTCAGCCTTCAGGTCTGGGTGCAGGTTGCTGGTAAAGCTGTCGGCGTTGCGATCGCCAATATTGCCCTCAATGCCGCGAATCGCCAGGTTCATTAGGCACAGCCGCCGCGTCGTCGGGTTTGACTCTTGACCATAGATGGCGATATCGTCTTTGCGGCCCCCGTGGGCTTCCACAAACTTCTCCGACTGCACAAACATGCCGCCCGAGCCGCAGCAGGGGTCATACACCCGCCCCTTGTAGGGCTGCATCACCGCCACCAGCAGCTTCACCACCGACTGCGGCGTGTAGAACTCGCCACCACCCTTGCCTTCCTTCTCCGCAAACTGGCCCAAAAAGTACTCATACACCCGGCCCAGAATGTCCTTAGAGCGGCTGGCCTCATCTCCCAAGCCAATGGTGCTGATCAAGTCGATCAGTTCCCCCAGGCGGGTTTTATCCAGGTCTGGGCGGGCATAGCCGGTGGGTAATACCCCCTTCAGCCGCTTGGGGTTCTCTTTCTCAATCGCCAGCATGGCCTCGTCAATAATCTTGCCGATGGTAGGCTGCTTGGCGCTGGCCTGAATGTGGCTCCACCGGGCTTCCTTCGGCACCCAGAAGACATTCTCCGCCATGTACTCGTCCCGATCTTCGGGGTCGGTGTAGTCGGTGTCGGCCCGCGCGGCCAGGTCATCGTACAGCTCCTGAAACGCATCAGAAATGTACTTGAGGAAGATCAGCCCCAGGGTGACGTGCTTGTACTCAGCCGCATCCATGTGGCCGCGCATCTTGTCGGCGGCAGCCCAGAGGGTCTGCTCAAAGCCCAGGTTGGCTCCGTTGCTGGGTTGCCCATTGGCTCCGTTTTTCTTCCCACGCGGCATGCACTCGATCCTTATCGCTGGTCGATCTACCCCACCATACTCCGTTCGCGAGGCGGGTGTTTCCACTGATAGTTCCCGCTCTAGTTCTAAATACGGGCTAAGCTACGGAGCTCTTTATTTTTCAGCGAAAACTTTACCTGGTTGCAGAGCCGCCAGGCAATCAACGGCCCTGGTCTTTTAAGCGGGGATGGATCTCCGCAACCCTTGCTGCCTAGGGCTGAGGGATTCGCATCGAAATAAGGTACCAGAGAGGGTGGATACTCCATGGTAGATTCCCGCCTGCGCGGGAATGACGCTGGGAGAGCATACCTGGAAGACGGTCTCGTTTAGGGTTACTGTGCTTTCATCCAGGTCAGACACTTTTGCAATTGCTCTGCCATGGTGGCGCGATCGGCATGGTAGCGGCGGCCATGGCCGGGCAGCACCCATTCAAATCCATAGGCGGCCAGTTTCTCCATCGATCGAATTTGCTCTGGCCAGGAATACCAGCAGTAGTTGCGGAAGGCGTACAACTGCTGGAGCCGTGCCGACCAGGCCAAATGATCGCCGGTAAAGAGCACCTGATCGCGATACAGCAACACCGTGTGCCCTTGGCTGTGCCCCGGCACGGGGATGATTTGCACATCGGTGGCTAGGGCAATCGGGGCGGTGCCGCTGAGGGGCCTTTCAACGGTGGTGGTGCTGCTGCCGATGTCGTCGGAGTGGAGGATGCGATCGCAGCCAAAATGGTGATGAAATTGTTGGTGGTCGGCCACGTCATCGCGATGGGTGAGGTAGAGGTAGCGTACCCCGCCCATCGCTTCGAGCCGCTTGACTAAAGGCGCAGCGAAGCGGGGCGAGTCCACCAAAATATTGCCGTCGGCGCGCTGGATTAGGTAGCTGGCCGCGCCATAGGATTTTTCTGAATGGTAGCCGCAGTGATACACGTTGGCCGCAATGGGAATCGGAAAACTGGCCTGGGCCGCCTTGATGTCCTGGGGTGGGGCCCCTGTACCGATGGAGGCGGTGGGGCAGGCCAGCAGAGCCTGTAGGGCGACCAGGCGCTCCTGCGGCGTTTGGGGCTGACAGTAGACCGCCGACTGACCGTCTTCGCGGCTGAAGGTGGCCGGGGCCATCCAGCGACAGGTATCGCAGTCGATACAGGAACTGTCGACGTAGAGGTCGCCCGCAACGTTTTGCGATCGCCGCGCCTGGGGGTGAGCCATGGCCCTTACCTACCTTGAATGCTGGCTGATTTGAGTCTATCGTTGCCAGGGGCGATCGGGGGTAGTCCACAACGATTCTCAGAGGGGCGGTACCGGCGGCAGACCCAAGATTTCCTCCGTCTGCTCTAAGCTGCTGCCCTCAAACTCGGTCTGGGTCAAAAAGCGATAGGTCTCCTGATACATCGGCTTCCAGTAGGTATTGCGCATGTTTTGGCTAATCTCCAGCGGGTCAACCATGGGGTGGGGTACCAAGGCCGCACTCGGAAAGGTATAGGTATAGTGGTTGTCATAGCGCTTAAAGATGGAAGCGCGGCTGAGCGACCGGGCAAAGTTTTGATTGGCTGCCAGGTCCGCCGCATCTTCGTTTTCGGTCAGCACCATCAGCGTGGGGATGGGGCGCAGGGCCGCCAGGGTTGCACTACTGCGGACAAAGGCCCCGAACCGATTGGCGCCGGTAAAGCAGCCCAGGGGAAAGCGCAAATCATCCCACCCAAACTCTTTAACATCTAGCGGGCCAGCTAGGTTTACGTAGCGTCGCCGGGTTTCTCCATAGACCTCAAGCAGCGGCGCAAAGGCCGCTACCTTGGCCACTCGCTGGGGGTTTTGTGCCGCCAGGGCCAGGGCAACAGCACCCCCCACCGACAGCCCCACCGTGTAGACTGGCCCCGGCAGGGCCTCTAGCTCCGCCAGTCGGGCCTGGGCGTCGCTGAGGTAATTCATGTGGGAGGAGATAAAGTAGCGATCAAAGTCGGGATCGTTATCCCGCTCGATGGCGGCGATGATGTCTAGCAAACGGGGCTCGAGCTGGCTTAGTCGAGCCAGCAACCCGGCCATCTGTAGAGGCGTTGGGGTGACGCTGGCGTCGCCGGCGGCCATTAGGTTGGCCAGAAAGCCCTGCAGTACCGGGTCGGCGTTGACTTTTTCCCGTAGCGGAATCAGAATTTCGGGTTTGAGGTCGACCTGGGGCCAGTAGCGATCGGGCACCTGATAGGCATGCCCCGCCAGGGTGGCCTGGTAGACGTTAAAACCGTTGCGAAACAAATAGTCCGCCAGCCGCGACATCTGGTGGGGTTTGGCGCTAAACCCGTGAAACATTAAGACCGTGCCCTGAACCGGGGTATCCGCCCCGTGGAACAGGTAGTAGGGGAAAGCCCCCTGCCGTCGGTCTGGGCTGCTGGCGATGGTGTCTAGGTAACTGTCAATGCGCTGCCTGGTCCGCTGAAGCTGATCCTGGGTGGGGGACATAGGGTCATCGCGCGAAGAGACAATTGGCCTGGAGAGCGCCATTATTTCAGCAGGATAGCACGACCCTAAATGTCCAGGTCTTCGAGCTTCATGCGGGGACCGTAGGTCTCGATGAACTCGCGGCGGGGGGCAACGCGATCGCCCATCAGAATCGTAAAGATGCGATCGGCCTCGGCGGCGTCTTCGATCTCCACCCGCTTCATGGTGCGGGTGGCGGGGTCCATGGTGGTTTCCCACAGCTGCTGGGGCATCATTTCGCCCAGGCCCTTAAACCGCTGCACCGTGTAGTTGGCGTTGGCCGGAAACTCGTTGGTGATCAGGTTTTGCAGTTCCCGCTCGTTGTAGCAGTACCAGTGGTTGCGGCCCCGCTCCACCTTGTATAGGGGCGGGCAGGCGATGTAAATGTAGCCCTGCTCGACCAGGTCGCGCTGGTAGCGGTAAAAGAAGGTCAGCAGCAGGGTGCGAATGTGGGCCCCGTCTACGTCGGCGTCGGTCATCAGGCAGATGCGGTGGTAGCGCAGCTGCGAGGCGTTAAACTCTTCGCCGCGAATGCCCAGGCCCAGGGCCGTGATCAGCGCCTGAATCTCAGTGTTTTTGTAGATTTTCGAGTCTTCGGTTTTCTCAATGTTGAGAATTTTGCCCCGCAGCGGCAGAATGGCCTGGAAACGGCGATCGCGCCCCTGCTTGGCACTGCCGCCCGCCGAGTCCCCTTCCACGATAAAGATCTCAGACTCGCTGGGGTCGCGGCTGCTGCAGTCGGCCAGCTTGCCGGGCAGGGTAGACGACTCTAGCACCGACTTACGGCGCACCAGATCCCGCGCCCGCCGGGCCGCCTCAGCCGCATTAAACGACTGGATCGCCTTTTCGAGAATGGCGTCGGCCACGTTGGGGTGAAAGTCGAGGTACTCGGTCAGGGCTTCCCCCACCAGGGAGTCGACGATGCCGCGCACCTCGGTGTTGCCCAGCTTGGTCTTGGTCTGGCCCTCAAACTCTGGATCGGGCACCTTGACGGAGATAATCGCCGTCAGCCCCTCGCGAATGTTTTCCCCCGCCAGGTTTGAGTCGGCGTCTTTGCGCTTGTTGCGCTTGCGGCTGAAGTTGTTGAGGGTGCGGGTGAGTACTGCCTTGAGCCCCTCTAGGTGGGTGCCGCCATCGATGGTGCGAATGTTGTTGGCAAAGCCCAGCAGGTTGTCAGAGTAGGCGTCTACGCACCACTGGAGCGCCGCCTCCACCTGCACCCCGTCGCGCTCGGAGGAGATGTGAATGATCTCGTCGTGGATGGGCTGCTTGTCGTTGTTGATGTAGCGGACGTACTCAATGATGCCGCCTGCGTAGTGGTAGGTCGACACCTTAGGCTGGTCGGACTTGATCAGATCGAGCCGGTAGTCGGTAAAGATGACCTGAATGCCTGCGTTGAGGTAGGCCAGCTCGCGCAGCCGCCCGCACAGGGTGTCGTAGTCAAACTCAGTGCCGTTGTGAAAAATTTCGGTGTCGGGCAGGAATGTCACCGAGGTGCCCTGGCGCTTTTCGGCAATTTTTTCGACCGCCAGCTCACCCATGGGCACACCTCGCTCGAAGCGCTGCTTGTGCACCTTGCCCTCTCGCCACACGGTGACCTCGACCCATTCCGACAGGGCGTTGACCACCGAGATGCCGACGCCGTGGAGGCCCCCAGACACCTTGTAGCCGCCGCCGCCGAACTTACCCCCGGCGTGGAGCACGGTCATCACCGTTTCGAGGGCTGACTTACCGGTGCGGGGGTGGATGTCGGTGGGAATGCCGCGCCCGTTGTCGGTGACGGAAACCGAGCCGTCGGCATTGAGGGAGATATCGATGCGATCGCAGTGACCGGCCAGGGCTTCGTCAACGGAGTTATCGACAACCTCGTACACTAGATGATGCAGACCACGGGGCCCGGTGCTGCCAATATACATACCGGGGCGTTTACGAACAGGCTCAAGCCCCTCTAGAACCTGAATCTGATCAGCACCATAGTCGGTTGTCATACTGCACGCTCCAAAAATCGGCTCTAAGCCACCCGAATAGTCTTCAGACCAAAATACCTAGAAATTATAGCACAAAGCGGCTACAGCCGACCCTAAGGCAATGTCAGGCGAAGAATGAACAAGGGATGGAATCAATAAAATTTTCCCGATTAGAATCAGCCCCTCAGCACAGACCTTTTATTGGTTCTAATGTACCATTTTTGCTGGTGATTGGCGGTGCCACAGCCACAGGGAAGTCGTCCCTGGCGATCGCCCTGGCCCAGCGCTTGAACGGTGTCATTCTCAGCGCTGACTCCCGACAAGTATATCGAGAGTTTGATATTGGCACCGCAAAACCTTCGGGCGTTGATCGGGCCCAGGTGCCCCACTACCTAATAGACATCTGCGACCCCACCGAAACCCTCACCCTGGCCCAGTACCAGCGTCAGGCCCAGGGGCTGGTGGAGCAATTTCATCGGGCAAATACGCCGCCTCTACTCGTCGGCGGTACCGGGCTCTATATAGATGCGGTGGTGAAGGGGCTGCGTATTCCCCCCGTGGCACCTCAGCCCGCGCTGCGCCGCCAGCTCGAAGCGTTTGGTCAGCCCTACTGCTACGGCTTGCTCAAAGATCTAGATGCGATCGCCGCCCAGCGCATTCATCCCAACGATCCGGTGCGGACGGTGCGGGCCCTGGAGGTGTTCTATGTCACCGGGCGGCCCATGTCGACACTCCAGGGCGAAGTGCCGCCCAGCTATCCGGTGCTCTACCTGGCCCTCGACTGTGACCCCCTGGCCCTAGAGCGCCGCATCGCCCAGCGTACCCAGGCGATGATCGAAGCCGGGTTCGTGGAGGAAGTGACTCGCCTGGCCCACCGGTACGGTCCCGACCTGCCCCTGCTGCAAACCCTCGGCTACGCCGAAATTTTGCGCCACCTCCAGGGAGAGGTGGCGCTGGCCGTCGCCCAGGCCGATATCGTGCAGCACACCCGCCAATTCGCCAAGCGCCAGCGCACCTGGTTTCGCAACCGCGCCACGGTGCAGTGGTTCGATGCTGATGCCGGGGATTTGGTCGATCGGGTGTGGGGTTGGGTAACGGGCTAGGGCTGACTTTCGCTGACCCGAGTTCGACCGCTAAAAAGCAGATTGGGGTAGGGGTTTGAGCGCATCCTCTGGGAGACCCAATGACGGCTTGTCGGGGTGCTAGGCGTAGGCGGTTGTTTCAGGGTTAAGCCCTTGAAGAGAATGACTACGTTATTCGCCATTGAATTCGGAACGGCGATCGCCCCAGCTTAGCCTCAGCACGTTACATCGGCATCGTCCTGCTGTGCAGTCGACCAATGGGGTGAGTTGGGCGGATGAAGGTGGAGTGTTCTGCGAGAATTGGTAGTGCAGTTGTTGCTCGTAGTCATTGGCACAAAGCTGAGCGTATGACATCTACTGCTCGACGAATCATGAATTTAGGAAAATCAAGATGTCTGAGAACTGGAGAAGTAAGGTAGTTACCGAAGGTGTGCAGCGATCGCCCAACCGTGCCATGCTGCGAGCCGTTGGCTTTGGCGATGGAGACTTTCAGAAACCCATCGTGGGTGTGGCCAGCGCCCACAGCACTATCACCCCCTGCAATATGGGCATCGCAGCCCTGGCGATCGAGGCAGAGGCAGGCATTCGGCTAGGCGGCGGCATGCCCCAACTGTTTGGCACCATTACCGTGAGTGATGGCATTTCGATGGGCACCGAAGGTATGAAGTATTCCCTGGTGTCGCGAGATGTGATTGCCGACTCGATTGAAACCGCCTGCAACGCTCAGAGTATGGATGGCGTGCTGGCGATCGGGGGCTGCGATAAAAATATGCCGGGAGCCATGATTGCCATGGCGCGGATGAATATCCCCGCCGTTTTCGTCTATGGTGGCACCATCAAACCAGGGCATCTGGAGGGGGAAGACCTGACCGTGGTGAGTTCCTTTGAAGCGGTGGGTCAATACAGTGCCGGTCGCATCGATGAAGTGCGGCTGATGTCTGTGGAGCGCAATGCCTGTCCAGGGGCAGGATCCTGCGGCGGCATGTATACGGCCAACACCATGTCTTCGGCCTTTGAGGCCATGGGCATGAGCCTGATGTATTCCTCCACCATGGCGGCGGAGGATCCTGAAAAGGCGGAGAATACGGCCCTGGCCGGAAAGGTATTGGTGGAGGCCATTCGCAAAAACCTTCGGCCCCGCGATATCATCACCCGCCAGTCGATTGAAAATGCGATCGCGGTGATCATGGCCGTGGGTGGCTCTACCAACGCGGTGCTGCACTTTCTGGCGATCGCCCATTCTGCCGGGGTTGACCTGACCCTGGATGATTTTGAAACCATCCGTGCCCGGGTGCCTGTGCTGTGCGATCTCAAACCCTCCGGTCGCTATGTCGCCACCGATTTACACCAGGCTGGCGGCATTCCCCAGGTGATGAAAATGCTGCTGAACCACGGCTTAATCCATGGCGATTGCCTCACCATTACCGGCGATACCATTGCCGAGCGCTTGCAGCAGATTCCCGACCAGCCGAGGGCTGACCAGGAGGTCATTCGCCCCTGGGATCACCCCATGTACGCCACGGGGCACCTGGCCATCTTAAAAGGCAACCTGGCCACCGAAGGAGCCGTCGCTAAGATCACAGGCATCAAAAAACCACAAATCACAGGCCCTGCCCGGGTGTTTGACTCTGAAGAAGCCTGCCTCGATGCGATTTTGGCGGGCCAGATCGTCGCTGGAGATGTGATCGTGATTCGCTACGAAGGCCCCAAAGGTGGCCCTGGCATGCGGGAAATGCTGGCTCCAACTGCCGCCATCATTGGGGCTGGCTTGGGCGACGCGGTGGGATTGATCACCGACGGCCGGTTTTCGGGCGGCACCTACGGCATGGTGGTGGGGCATGTGGCACCGGAAGCCTATGTGGGCGGCGCGATCGCCCTGGTCCATGAAGGCGACTCTATCACCATCGATGCCACCGCCCGCCTGTTGCAACTCAACGTTTCTGACGAAGAATTGCACCGTCGCCGGGCCCAATGGCAAAAGCCACAACCTCGCTATACCTCCGGCGTGCTGGCGAAATATGCCACCTTGGTTTCCTCTAGCAGCCTGGGGGCCGTCACCGACCTCAACGTCTCCCCTTGATCAACCCGAAGTCGTTGCTTTGTTATGATTTCGGACCCAGTTTAGGATGTGTGATCGCAGGAGAAGACCGGTCTCTTGCGATCGCACCGATCAAAAACCATGGGTAAACCATTGGCCTAGGCGTTAAACCTCAACGCTTGACCTCGAACCTGATCGTTAAATTGACCTCGTTCGTAGACCACCTGCCCGCCAACGATGGTGACCGCAGGCCAGCCCGTTAAATTCCATCCTTCAAAGGGGCTCCAGCCACACTTCGTCTGAAGTTCTTCGCGCAGCACCGGATGGTATTGGTCTAAATCGACTAGCACTAGGTCTGCGTCGTAGCCAGGGGCGATCGCTCCCTTCCCGACTATCCCGTAAGCTTTTGCCACCGCCGTAGACATCCAGCGGGAAACCTGCGCCACAGTACATCGCCCCTGCATCGCCTGGGTCAGCATCAGTGGCAGAGAGGTTTCTACTCCTGGCATCCCCGATGGCACCTTGGCCGGTTCGAGAAAAACGGTCGTAGAAGATGCCTCCTCATCGGTTGGATTGGTGGCATTCGCCCGACCCTTTTCGGCCAGGGTATGGGGAGCATGATCGGTGGCAATAAAATCAATCACGCCATCCTGAAGTGCCTGCCACAGCACCTGATTGTCGTGAGTACTTCGAATCGGTGGGTTCATCTGAATCAGTGATCCCAGTTTTTCATAGTCGCCCGTATTCAGCAGCAGATGCTGAGGCGTTACTTCCGCTGTTACCCACGCTGGCTTATCCTGACGCAGCAGTTCGGCCTCTTCTGCGGTGGAAAGGTGCAGGATATGGAGCCGTCGCTGATATTTTTTCGACAGTTTGAGCGCCAGTTGCGTGGCGTTGAGCGCCGCCTGATTATCCTGAATCACGGAATGAATCGCTGGATCGGTACTACCGGCAAATTCCTGCCGCCGTTGGGCAATACGCGCTTGGTCTTCGGCATGAACGGCGATCAGGCGGGTGCCGGTGGCAAAAAGGCGATCTAACGCAGCTTCTTGATCCACCAGCAGATCGCCATGCATCGAACCCATAAAAATCTTGATGCCGGGGGTAGGCGTCGCGGTTTGCAGATCTGGTAGGTTTTCTGCCGTGGCGCCGATAAAAAAGCCGAAGTTGACAAAAGACTTTTGGGCGGCGCGGGTCAGCTTATCGTTGAGGGCGGCCTGATTAATGGTCAGCGGCTTGGTATTGGGCATTTCTAAAAAGGAAGTCACACCGCCACGGGCACAGGCGCGGGAGGCCGTAGTGAGATCTTCTTTATGCTCTAATCCTGGTTCACGGAAATGCACTTGGGGGTCAATAACGCCGGGGAGCAGGGTGAGATGGTTTGCTTCAAGGATGGTATCCGCCGATCGCTCCAGGTTGGGGCCAATTTCTTGAATCAATCCACCCTCAACCCACACATCAGCGGTCTGAAACTGTCCATCGGGGAGTAAAACCCTAGCGTTGCGGATCAATAACGTTGCGTTGGGCGATGGGGCCATGCTAAACCAAAAAATACTGCTTCCATCATAGGGAATTGCAATGCGCCATCTTTGCACCAGGTGCGGGAGTCGTTGTAAAACGTCTGCCATTGAACCCGAGGTAGACGATGCTCAACAGGCGATAGAGATGACCGCATTGGTTCTAAATTTTGGCACTCAAAAATTGCCCTAGTGCTCTATGTTTCAGGCGACTCGGCGGCGGCTTGCGCTCTGGTATACGGCGGTGACGGCGGTGCTGCTGCTCTTGTGCCCAGGCAAACTGTTGCCTAATAAATTCGTGGGGCGGCGAGGCGGCCCAGCAGCTCTCGAAGCTAGCCTAGCGTTCACTCACCACCGCCGGGTTCTGGGCCATAACGACGGTGAGAATAAGCGCCAGACCAATTCCTACCGGTATCAGGCGTTTGAGGTTGGCGACCTGCCCTGTGAGAATGAGCAAGCCAACGATGGTCACCGGCACCAGCACCAGGGCAATGCGCTGCCCTGAGACCACCGCCATTACCCCCACCGCCGCCAGCGAGACCAGGCCAACGATGCGCCACAGGGGGCTGCGATCGCTAAACGCCGTACCAAAGGCAAAGAATCCGCTGGAGATCAAAAACCAGCCCCACTGCCACGGCGCATTGAACGTACCGGGCAGCCGAATCTGCCCCTGTTCTGGGGTATGTAGCAGCGACCCACCCACGAAGCATCGGGCTTCTAGGGATGCCTTAAACAGATCTGCGCCCTCACCGATGGTGCCCTGGCAGATGCCCGTCTTGAGCATCAAAAACTGGATGAACCCCAGCCCGCAGCCGATCAGGATTAGTACCACCTGCAGGCGTAGCAGGAAATAGACGTCTTCGCGATCGCGCAGCAGATAGTAAACACAGGGGATAATCAGCACGTAGCCCAGCAGCACCTTTAGCCCCAGCACGCCAATTAGAAGGGTGCGGCTCTTTTCAGGTAACGGATTGCAACGAAGCGGGTCGCTTTTGGCGTAGATTTTGGTAAGTGATAGAGGAGTGAGCCGTGAGTCGCTGCCTTTTTTGAAGGATAAGCAGGCTAACAAGGCTGGTTATAGC
>JBGSNT010000080.1:0-10613 GCA_041739575.1 Nodosilinea sp.
TTTTTGCGATCGCGCATGGGCCAGGCGATCGCCGACTACGGCATGATCAACGACGGCGATCGCGTCATGGTCTGCGTTTCCGGCGGCAAAGACTCCCACACCCTGCTCGATATTCTGCGCCACCTCCAGCGCCGCGCCCCCATCCACTTCGACATTCTGGCGGTGAATCTCGACCAAAAGCAGCCGGGCTTCCCTGCCCACGTGCTGCCGGAGTATTTTGAGGCGATCGGCGTGCCCTACCGCATCGTTGAGCAAGACACCTACAGCACCGTCAAGCGCGTCATCCCCGAGGGCAAAACCATGTGCGGGTTGTGCTCACGGCTGCGGCGAGGGGTGCTCTATCGCGTTGCCGCCGAAGAGGGTGCCACCAAGATCGCCCTCGGCCACCACCGCGACGACATGATCGAGACGCTGTTTCTAAACATGTTCCACGGCGGCAGGCTGAAAGCTATGCCCCCCAAGCTGCTCACCGACGATCGCCGCCACATCGTCATTCGGCCCCTGGCCTACTGCCCCGAAACAGACATTGCCCGCTACGCCCGCTACCGCGAGTTTCCAATCATTCCCTGTACGCTGTGCGGGTCGCAGGCCAACCTGCAGCGGGCTCACATTAAAGAGATGCTGCAAACCTGGGAAAAGCAGTGGCCCGGTCGCACCGAAACCCTGTTTCGCAGCCTGCAAAACGTAGACCCATCGCAGCTGGCCGATACGGCCCTGTTTGACTTTGGCGGCTTAGAGTCGGCCCGCATCATCCCCACTGTAGAGGATGCCATGGATGAAAACGGTGCTGACTTAGAAGCCGAGTTTAACCCGGCCCTGGCACTGTTTGCCGATGGGCTGCCACCGCTGTCCGTGGGGGTTGGCGGCGATCGCTAGTTGACGCGCCCGACTGCGGCAGATACCCACGCCAAATTCTCGGGGCGGTGATGCGATCGCAATTAGCAAAATGTGGCACCTTTAGAGGGTTCCCGCAGTTGTAGCCCTATGGTTCCTGTCTCGGTGGGCGGCATTGCCCAGTCTGCACTATTCACAGACCATCTCCTGGCCTACTACCGCCAGCTACCCCAGGCTCAACTCACCGTGGTGGATGTGGAGACCACCGGGTCGCGCCCCCACGAGGCTCGGGTGATTGAGATTGCTGTGGTACAGGGGTCCCTAGCGGAGGGGGTGACCCATGAGGCGACCTTTCTCGTCAATGCCCAGGTGCGAGTGCCCAACACCATTACCCGGCTGACGGGCATTACCACGGCCATGGTTGAGCAGGGCACCGCCGCCGACACCGTGTGGCAGACCCTGGAACTGCCTCTGGGGCAGGGGGTACTGACCGGCCATAACCTGGCCTTTGACTACAGCTTTATTCAAGCGG
This sequence comes from Nodosilinea sp., assembly GCA_041739575.1. GTDB lineage: Bacteria > Cyanobacteriota > Cyanobacteriia > Phormidesmidales > Phormidesmidaceae > Nodosilinea. The sequence continues at coordinate 1,367 of JBGSNT010000080.1, forward strand.
AGTATGGTCGGCTGGGCCACACCTACAGCCGCCCGGACACCCAGCAACTTTGCACGGTCATTTTGTCGCGGCTGCTGCTGGCGGATCTGCCCTCCCGCAGTTTGCCCCAGCTGGTGCGCCACTTCGGCTTTGATGTGGGGCGATCGCATCGAGCCCTGGCCGACACCAAGGCCTGCTGGCTGTTGGCCAACCTGCTACTAGATCGCCTAGCCAACACCTCCGACGACGAACTGCGGCAGCAGTTTGAGCAACAATGGGTACCCCTGCGGGAAGCGGTCAAGGTGTTTAGCTGTTCCCGTGTCGAGCTCCAGCAGCAGCTCGATGGCCGGGGTTGCGAGCGGCGCACCTCGCGCCGGGGCAACCGCCACATGTATCGTCGCGGCGATCTCGAAGCCCTGTACTGCGATCTGCACCCCCAGCAACTATCGCTGCACCTGAGCGACTAAATCTAAACGCCCGGTGCCCAGCCAATTCTCCATGTCTGCTGTGAAGCCCGGTGGGAAACCCAAAGTGGGTCGCTATAAACTGGGCCTGGCCTTTTCTCCAGGGGCCAACCCTAAGCTTTTTTGGAAATTTCTCCACGACTAATAAAAAATCAGGCATGGTAATAGATGAGGTTGGATGGCCACACCTCTACAGTATGGATGCGATCGGGAGGGGGGATGGAGCAACGGCCAGAGACCAAACCTTGGGGGCCATTGCACCCCTGTGGAGGGCGAGGAAGACTGCTCTGGCTGGGGTTAGGGCTATCTGCGCTGGCGGCCTGTGGGCCAGCCCCAGACAATTTCGGAACGGTTCCTCGGACTGAGTTGGTTCCCGAACGCCTGGCCCATCGCGCTCCTCGCCAGGCTACAGCAATGCTAGAGTTCATAAACCCCCAGCCCGTCGCACAGGCCAGCACCATGACTAGCCCCCTCCTGTTCGATACCGTCTCAGATTTTGCCGAAGGGGTGGCCATGGTGCGCCATAAATCGACCCTTGGCTATATCGATCGCGAGGGCAACCTCAGCATTCAGGTCGCCGATGAGAATGTTACGGTGATTGCCAACTATGCCGAGGGGTTGGCGATCGCCCAGGCAGGGGCTTTCTTTGGCTACCTCGATCGCGAGGGGCAGTGGGCCATTCCGGTACAGTTTCGCCAGGCCAAAGCCTTTTCGGGGGGGCTGGCGGCGGTGCAGGGGGGCACCAAGTATGGCTACATCAACCCCCAGGGAGAGTGGGAGATTGAGCCCCAATTTGACCTGGCCGAACCGTTTGTGGGCGATCGCGCCCTGGTTAAGCTGGGGGAAACCTACGGCTACATCGACCCAGCCGGGCGCACGGTGGTGCCTACCGAATTCAAAGATGCCTGGAGTTTTGCCGAATCGCTAGCCGTTGCCAAGGTCGATCAACGCTACGGCTATATCAACCCCACCGGCAATATCGTCATCCCCGCCCGCTACGACGGCGCCTTTAGCTTTTCGGAGGGGCTGGCGCGGGTGCGCCAGGGCAGCACCTTTGGCTTTATTGATCCCCAGGGCAATGAGGCGATCGCGCCCACCCTCGCCTTTGCCTCAGACTTTTCGGAGGGGCTGGTGGCAACCCTGATCGACGGCCAGTGGGGCTACCTCGATCGCACCGGCAAGGTCGCTATTGCGCCCCAGTTTACCTACGCCGCCGACTTTTCCGAGGGGCTAGCTGCGGTGCAGCAGGACGGTCGCTACGGCTACATCAACCCCCAGGGCGACTGGGTGGTAGAGCCTCAGTACGCCAATGCGGGGCGCTTTTCTGAGGGCCGCGCTCGGGTGCAGATCGACAACCGCTGGGGGTTCATCGACACCGAAGGCAATCTGTTGACCCGGTCTGGGCTTGCAGAGTAGGCATCTACCAGGGCTGTGGTCGTGACCTGTGTCCTAAGCGCAGTAGCCATCGCTATGCTGTACAACGAAAATACCTGAGCACCTTGCTTTCTCTCAAGGGCGCAGGCCCTGCGCCCCTTTGGGTATCTTCTTTCCCAGCAACTTCCCTGGCTCCTCAGCTCCCCTGCCCCTAGAAGGGGGCTAACCTGCCGCAGTCTACTAGGTCGCCCGGCTAGGGAAAAAACTCCGCCAGGTACTGCTGAATCAAGCCAATGGTGAGACCAGGCTGCTCGAGTTGGGGGGTTAGCCCAATGCCCGGCAGGGGCTCGAAGCGCCGAATCGCAGTGGGGTTGAGGGCGGCCAGACGGCGGCCCGTCTCGATGGGGGTAAACTGAGCGGCCTCGCCCCACAGTATTACGGTAGGGGTGGTGAGCTGGGGTAGAGCCTCGGCCAGGTCAAAGCTTAGATCGCCGCGCACAAAGGCCAGGGCCGCCACCTCAGCTCGAGGCTGCTGGGCCGATTGCCGGTAGGCGGCCACCATTTCCTCAGAGATTTTGCTGGGGTCAGCAAACTGGCGCTGGGCCAAAAATTGGCGAATGCCATCGGCGGTGGCGATCGCCCCCCGATAGAGCAGCTGATCCACCAGGGGCAGTTTAACAATCTGGTTCACCCATGACCCGCTGGGGTCTTTGCCAAAGTCCGCTAGCCCCGCCGGGGCGACCAGGATCAGCCCCCGAATGCGATCGGGCAGGGCCTGAGCTACCCGCACCAGCATCGCCGCCGTGAGCGAAGAGGCCACCACTACCGGCGGTTCAGGGCAAAGATGGGTCAAGATTTGGCCCAGCAGGGCCTCATAGTCGAGGGTGGTCAGAGGGCGATCGGGGTGGTCGGAGTTGCCCCAGCCAATCAGGTCGGGGGCCAGCACCGGGTAATCGGCGGCAAAGGCCGGGTACACCTTAGACCACTCATAGCTCGACGACCCGCCCCCAAACCCGTGAATGAACACCAGGGGTGCCCCATGAACAGGAGGCCCAGGCCAAAAGTCGGGGTCGGCTTCGACGTAGGCTATGGTGCCCAGCTCAAGGGCCACCGACCGTTGGATAAAACCGGGAGGAGTGAACATAGAACCATGGTGTTACTGCCTTCTGATTACCACGAAGCCTGACCCCTTGCCCAGTGGCCGAGGGGCAATTGCGGCCAAGTGGAGCCCCGACGGAGCTAGCCGTACCAATCACTAGACCCACAACAACGGGCGGACCGGGCTGGTGCTAGTGCTGGGCCTCGAGCCCTAGCGAAAGGTATCGGGATTCAGGGGTCGCCCGGCGGAGTTCCCCCCTGAGAGACGGGCCCCGGTACCCCCATCAGCGGGGTCGAGAAAGGGCTTGAGGTAAATGCCCTGGGAGCTGCCCTGGCCAACCCCAAGGCTAGGCAGGCCGAGGATGTCGCTCAACTGCCCTAGGGCATTCCCGCCGCTGCTGGTAAAGGTGGTCACCCCCTGGGTTTGGCTACCCTGGTCGGCCAGGGTGAGGTTATCAAACACCAGATCGCGGGTCTGGACCGCATCTTGGCCGGGGGGCACCGTAAAGACGATGCGGCAACCCGGCACCGATTCTGTGGTGACGCAGACAGTGTTGTAGCCATTTTCGACCGAGGTTTCCAGGGCCAGCAGTCCATCGGGGCGATATTCTTCTAACCGAGCGCTGATTGTTTCGCAGCGGCGATCGGCGGGCCAGGCACTGCCCATGTCCTGGGGCACAGCCCAGGGGTAGACCTGCCCCGGCTGGCTGGTGGGGGCATACATCACGGTGTACTGACCGTTTTGCTGCTGGCAAATGAAGCGAGGCGAGGTGTCGGTCTCGGCGGGCTCCGCAGCGGGCTCGGTTGGCGTTGTCTCGGTCGTGTCGGCTGGGGTTTGGGCCAGGGCTATGGGCACCGCCATAACCCCAGAGCACAGTGCGGTAGCTACCCCGCCCATCAGTAACGTAGCAAGGGTGCTGGTCTGAGAATGGGCCATGGTGTGCTGCCTCCAGGTTCAATCGGGTGTGAGTGCTCAATTAGTCCAGGGTGCCCCAACCATTGCGGCACCGATCACAACGAGTCATTATTCCACCGCGACGCGATCGCCTTCCCCTTTGTTCCTATTCCCCCGCCTCCCCTGGCCGTCCCCCCGCCCCTAAAACATCCCCTTCCCCCTTGCAATTCTGAGTATTGTGCGTATCCTTAGTTAGGCTCTGGGCTCACGCTGTATTTAGGCTAGTTTGAAGGGGCTCTCACGCTGCATCTAGCGTTTGCCTAAAAAACTAGCTATTACGCCTCCTACTCACACCGCACCAGAGGGAGATCACACCCATGGAATACCCCACTTCGCCGTCTGCTCTGTCTGCTCAATCGTGTCTAGGCCATCGCCTGGGCGGCTGGGTCGGCGCTGGCCTGATGGCCTCTACCCTGCTGGCCATTTGCCCAGTCGCCCAGGCCGAGACTCTGGCTGCCTGGCGGTATGACCCAGCCACCCAACAACTCACCCTGACGCTGCCCAGCGGAGTAACCCCCCAGTACACCCTAGAGCGCGACCCGGCCCGCATCGTTCTGACCATTCCCGAAACCCAGGTCGGAACGGTGGCGACCCAGCAGACTTACGGTGGTGCCATCCAGCAGGTGCACCTGAGCCAGGTCAATGCCGATACCGTAGTGACCCTAGACCTGGCCCCCAATGCGGTGCTGACCGGTGACGGGGCCACCCTGGTGGCAATCGCGGCCGGGGATCAAACCCGTTGGGTACTAACCGCCCTGGCCGCCGCCTTCAGTCCCCCGCCCAGCAGCACCGCCATGATTGTGGAACTGCCCACCATCCCCGGCAACAACTCTCAATTGGGCTTTCCAGCCGCCGGAACCGGGCGGCTGAGTACCTCGGCGGCTAACCTGATGCTGCCCAGCGACATCGACAACCTCTCCAACCTGCCCGAGACCCTGCCCGTCGACCCCTTTAACCTAGGGACAGCTGGCGAACAGGTATCCGTGCCCAGCCTGGCCGAACTGGATGCCGTGGTGGGGCCCGTGGCCGCCGCCCCTCTGGACCTACCGGCCCAGGCTGGCGCACCCACCACCGCGCCCCTTGAGGCGGTCGACCCTGGCGCTGCGGCCGCAGGGGTGATCACCCTCGAACCACCTGGAATGACTGAGGCCCCGCCAGTTCAGGCACCGGACCCGGCGATCGCAACCCCGCCCGAGGTCGCCACAACTCCCTCCACCCTGGCCCCGATCGATGGAGAAACCGCCGGGTTACCGATTGCCGTTATCCCCCCCGACAGTGCCAATCTGGCGGCTGCCGTGCCTGAGGTAAACGTGCCTGAGGTAAATGTTCCTGAGGTGAACACTCCTGAAGTGAACACTCCTGAAGTGAACACCCCTGAAGCCAATATCCCCGCCGTAGCGGAGCAGACTCCTGCGGGCCCGGCAGTCCCCGCCCCCGCCCTGCCCACGGTGGAGCCAGTGGTAATCGCCAGTGAGCCGCCGCCCCTGCCCGCCACCGAGAACCTCAGCTCCGCTCCAGAGCTCGCCGCCGCCCCATTGCCGTCCCTAGAGACGCTGCCCCCTAGCTCGGCCCCCGACCTGGCTAATGCCCCAGCCAGTGCAATTGAGCAGGAACCCCCGGCGATCGCCACCCTACCCGTAGCCGTAGAGGGCACCGATCCAAACCTGCTGGCAGTACCCGCGGCCCCCTCCACGCAAACCCAGGGCACCGTCCTTCCCCCCAATGAACCGATTATCCTGGCGGCGGCGGGGGAACCCATTCTCTTTGGCAGTCCCCTCCCAGGCGGTGGCACCCAGGCGGCCTACTCCGGCACCGTCGACCCGACCCCGGCCGAGCGCCCCCTCTCCCCCGACACCCTGATCGCCGCTGGCACCGTTCTAGAGTTGCAGTACGTGGGCGATCAGCCCCTGGACCTCAATATCAGCTCAACCCAAAATCAGGTGCTGCTGCTGGCCCACGACATTCGCGACCCGATGACCAACGGCATTGTTGCCCCTGCCGGTAGCCAGCTCATCGGTCAGTTTGAACCCAGCCCCAACGGCCAGCGCTGGGTCAGCAAACAGCTCATATCGCCCTCCGGGGAGCAGGTGTCCTTTGCCACTACCACCGACTACATCGTTGGCAACCCCGCCGTCAGCCCCCCCCGCCTGGCGGCAGGGGCAGGCATCGGGGCCCTGGCGCTGCTTCTTTTGACCGGCTTTACCGGCATTGGGCTGGTCGGGGGAGCCCTGGTCGGCGCTACCACCGTAGTCGGCACCTCCCCTCAACACATCGTGGTTGAGCCCAACCAGATTATTCAGGTGCAGGTCATGCAGGACATCCCTAGGGCCATTCCCATTGCAGCGGCCTCTGAATACAGCCGAGAGTGGGGCGTAGGCGGTTGGTAAACACCCGTGGGCTCTAAGGGATCTGCGGGTTAATGGTCTACCAGGTGGCCAGGTTTCGACTTCGCTCAACCTTCAGTGATCGAGGACTGAGCGAAGTCGAAGTCCGATCAGCGGGTACCTTATTTTCCTGCAAGACCCTAAGGGCTACTAAATAACTCAAAGGGAAAGGGGCCGTAGGTACCTGCCAAGTCCGCCAACTCGGGTTCTGAGGTGTGAAAGGTAATCAACACCCCCCGCGACGAACCGCTGTAGTCATCCAGGTACCAGGCCCCCTTAAGCGTGTTGAACTTGAGATAAATCGCCCCCTCCCGTGGCGGCAGGTCGAGGCTGACAGAGACCCCCAGGGCCGCCAAAAATAACTCCATCGCCCGCCTGCCCTCGGCCAGGGTGCTGGCGCAAATGCCCAGGGTTTGGTAGTCAGACCACCCGTTAAAGTCGCGAATATCGGTGCGCACCTGCTCCGCCTCATCGGCGCTGAGCTCCGGCGGGGTAGTGAGACAGCTAAACTGGGCCAGCCGCTGGCGAGCGGCGGTGATCTGGGCGGCGGTCGGAGACGGTGAAGTCATAGGGAACTACAGGGTGACCTGACGGGAACAACGCAACTAGGGTGGGGGAGCAAAGATAGCTTTGGGCTTACTAAAGCTACACCAAGTCCAGACGAGACAGAGTTCTACCGGCCAAAATTACTCATCATCTATTGGATTTGGTCCAGCAGCGGGCCACTGGCCCCACCGTCAGAGGTGCCACCATGACCTACCATGTTCGCATGATGGACATGCCCTCCAGCGATCGCCCGCGGGAACGGCTGTTGTCCTACGGAGCTAAGAGCCTATCCACGGCAGAGCTGTTGGCCATTTTACTCGGTACGGGGCAGGGCCCAGGCAAGCTCTCGGCGGTAGGGCTGGGCCAGCTCATTCTGCAAGAGATGGGCCAGAACCAGCGTGATCCGCTTACCGCTTTTCGAGATGTGTCAGCCCACGATCTGGAGCAAATTTCTGGGGTTGGCCCAGCCAAAGCCACCACTATCCTAGCGGCGATCGAGTTGGGCAAACGGGTGCTCCAGGCCATCCCCCCAGAGAATACCGTGGTGGATGATCCTGCGATCGCTGCGGCCGCCCTGAGCCACGAGCTGATGTGGCAGACCCAAGAGCGCTTTGCCGTGGTGCTGCTCGACGTGCGCCACCGCCTGTTGGGCACCCGCGTGATCACCATTGGCACCGCCACCGAGACCCTGGCCCACCCCCGAGAAATTTTCAAGACGGTGATTCGCAACGGAGCAGTGCGGTGCATCGTTGCCCACAACCATCCCTCCGGCAATCTTGACCCCTCCCCCGACGACCTATCCCTGACTCGCCAGCTCTTGCAGGGCGCCCAAATTCTCGCTGTGCCGGTGCTCGATCACCTCATCCTTGGCAACGGCGACTACCGCAGCCTGCGCCAGACCACCCAACTCTGGCAAGAAACACCCCAAGAAGCCTAATCCTGGATTCAATCAAAAATTCGGAGACCTAACTTACTTGCACTACGCACGCTGCAAGTTTAATTAAATCTCTTGAACCTTCCTCTAATCAATTACTGGCAGAGCACTCCCATCCCTGACCTTCTTTATACAATGCCTCATATATGAAGAGATAGCTATTGCACTACAGTAACTATCCCACCAGTATAGAGCCTGCTCATGGAGTTCAACTAATCTTGCCTGATTACATAGGAGTTCTTCGAGGAGGAGTGGAAGTTCCCTCCAATCTTCAATAGAAATAGCCGGAGAATGTCTATAATACCAGCGGTCAGGAAGAGCCTCCGCAATTACAATACAGCCATGCCCTTGGTGGTGCAGAAAACTCCTGAAACCCATATGAATAAAGAATTCTTGCCGAAACAGCGATCTTGGGGTTGCTCAAGCAAAAGAACGAAGGCAATGGGTTTCAGCCGCTGTTTTGGCCGTCCAGGTCATCCAGCATGAGACTCAAAAAAGTTTTCTGTACCACTAAGCAGCCATACCAAAGGGCTTCGAAGTAACGGAATGCCTCAAGGGATGCGCCCCGAGAGCAAAGGCAAATCTTAGCGTCCATTAGCTACTCAGAATAATTGGTATGTTCAGACGCTGATGCACTTCGGATTTGGATTGGCGATTTCTTCACTTGGCGACCATCACGTTCAGAACCGATAAAAGTCTTGAATTCTTCAATAGCAATGGCTTTGGCGGGTGCACTCTGGGGAGTAGGCATGACCATCACACATTGGCATCAGCACTTAAGAATCCTACATAATTATACGGATGCATTTTCACGAGTCATTCCGGATTGCCATAGACCTTTCAACTCCTATTCGGCTTAACATTCACAATGTTTTCGTCTCCATAAGAAAGCATAAGATATTTCTGTGATTTACTTGCCTTCCACTTTCCTAAAGGAATATAATTCTTAAAATCAAACGATTGAATTTCTAAACCTTCAATATTCTCAGGGTATAGCTTGCCGAATATTCTCTCCGGCATTAATGGGCAGTATAAATTACTTAAATGTACACTCATCAATGCCCAAGTAATACCAAATGTCCCATACCCAACAACAAGATTTTTAGCTGAAAGGAGCTGTACTATATCCTGTTCAAGGGTTTCTTGCTTAAATTTTACATGATCGTAGTGTTTGATCAATGCATGAATAACTGGATTGCTGGCATCTTCGGCAGTAATTATTACATATGGCCATGGTTTATCATTAATAATTCGCTCATAAAACGCTAAAGGAGGTTGAGTGAAACAATCATGCACTCTATGTGTGCCCGCTATTACTCTTTCCAACCCAACCATAGGATTTTTTGCTTCTAGAAAAACTCTTAGGGGAGATATCAGGGCAATTGCAGCTAATTTAGGTTGACATGATGCCCTAAAACAACGCTAAATTTTTCACCTCATTTTTCATTTTGGTGGCTTGCAGTAAGGTTTCCTCATTAATGGAACCCCTCAAATCATGAATTAGGGTTAACGG
>JBGSNT010000097.1:0-67045 GCA_041739575.1 Nodosilinea sp.
AAGGACCGACAGTAGGCCAAACTATCCCAGCCGGGGTTGTCGCGCAAGATCCACTTGTAGCGCTGGCCGTCCCCCTGGGCGTAGAGCACCGTACCCTGCCACTGGCTGAGGTTTAGGGGCGGCTCAATGTTGCGGGTGCGGACGGAGGCAAACCCACCGTTGTTGGCCGTAGACACCTGCCCCACAAACCGCAGCCCCTCCTGCCACTGCACCTGGCTGGCGCTGACACCTCCCATCACCCCATCGTCTAAGCTGCCCCACAGGGCCGCGATCGCCCTTTGGGGCAGCTCCGTGGCGGGTTGGCAAAAATCTACCAAAGTAGCCTCCTGGTGGGCGGGCCAGGCCCTAAGCTGCCCTAGGGCCTGGGTCAGGCTATCCCCGGGGGCCGCTCCTGGTAACCAGACGACCAGTGGTGTATTGACCAGGGCGGACCCTTGGGGGCTGAGGGCCCCTACCTTGTGATCCAACGGTTCTAGTACCGATGCCAAAGCGGCCACCTGGGCCGGGGAGCCGCCCCACACCGACACCGTTGGCAGCGGCAGGAACGGAATCATACTCACAGCGTCAAAAGATTCGGTCACGGTGGCACCTATCGCTGCATTGCTTAGACCGGGCAGGGCGTTTAGCCCCCTAGATAGAGGGCCGGCCACCTCAAAGTGAACCAGGGTTCTCAACAAACGTAAAGGGTTCCAAACCATCGTAAAAATACCCCGCAATTTTTCGGAGGGCAGCAATAGGTAATCCTAAAAACCTTTATTCCGGCCCATTTTTTCTGTGGTTCTACCCATTAGTCGAATGAGTATCCCTGGGTATGATGAAGCCTGTAGCGAAGAAAATAAACCTCAGCCAGGTAGAGATTTAAGGCCTTGCCCAGACGGAATCCTCATTTTTGAGCTGAATTCGCTAGAGTCATCGGCCTAGCCTCTGGCTTCTACGGGTGAATGCTTGATAGCTAACGCTTTTATGAGGCAAGTTCATACAGTGCATCAATTTCTTATAAATTTAGTGTTCTCACGCTGCAAATTCCCTGATTTTCAGTCTAGGGGAAGCAAGCTACTAATGAGTAGTTCCCCATAATTCCCTATAGCGAATCTCTAAGTAAAGCGAGTTCTCAGCGATGGTCTGACCCCAGCCCAGGGGCCAGTATCCACGGTTTTCTCAAGCAGGCATTGTCTATGCGAATTCTTATTTACTCCTACAACTACTACCCTGAACCCATCGGCATTGCCCCGCTGATGACCGAACTGGCGGAGGGGTTGGCGGCTAGGGGCCACCAGGTAAGAGTCGTGACCGCCATGCCCAACTATCCCGAGCGCACCATTCACCCTGCCTATCGCGGCCGCCTCTACGCCACAGAACAGCGTAACGGGGTGACGATTCAGCGCTGCTTTGTGCTCACCCATCCCAAGCCGGGGCTGACGGGACGGCTATTGCTAGAGTTGAGCTTCATTACCCTCAGCCTGTGGCCAGCGCTGCAGGGTTGGCGGCCAGACATTATTCTCAACAGCAGTCCTTCGCTACCCGCTTGCCTGCCGGTGGCCCTCCTCAAAACCATATTCCACTGCCCCAGCGTCTTAAATTTGCAGGATATTCTGCCGGAGGCCGCCATTCAGACCGGACTGCTCAGCCACCCCGGGGCGATTCGTCTGGCGGAACTGCTCGAAAAACTGGCTTACCGCAACGCCAACCGAATTAGCGTTATTGCCCAGGGCTTTCGCGATAACCTGCTGGCTAAGGGGGTACCCGAGGAGAAAATGGTGCCCATTTCGAACTGGGTTGATGTCGAGTTCATTACCCCAAAACCCCAGGTCACCAGCAAGTTTCGCCGTCGCCATCGCCTGCAAGATAAGTTTGTGGTGCTGTACACGGGCAACATTGCCGAAACCCAGGGCATAAAAACCGCCCTTCATGCCGCCCAAGCCCTCAGTGCCTACCCCGATATTCACCTGGTGATTGTGGGCGAAGGCAAGCAGATGGAGGCGCTGGACAGGCTCCGCCAGGAGCTTGGGCTGACTAACGTTTTGCTGCTGCCCTTTGTGCCTCGGGCCGAACTTCCCGACATGCTGGCCGCTGCCGATGTCGGGCTAATTTTGCAGAAACACGGGGTAGTGGGCTTTAACCTACCGTCTAAGACTCAGGTGCTGCTGGCTAGCGGACGGCCTATTTTGGCCTCGGTACCCACCCAGGGCACCGCTGCCCAGACCGTCACCGCCAGCGGCGGCGGTATTGTGGTTAAACCTGAAGATCCTGCCGCCCTAGCCCAAGGCATCCTCGACCTGTATCACCATCCCGAAAAAGCCAGATCCCTAGCCCGGCGGGGTAGACAGTATGCCCTGGAGCACTTTTCGGCCAAGCGGGCTATCGATCGCTACGAGGCCCTGTTCTATTCCCTCACCGCGCCCCAGCCGCGCCCCACGGACAGCGATATGCTGCTGGCCCTACAGTCGGCCCAGGAAAAAGGGAGCCGAGGAACCTGGGCCCAGGCGGAGGTGTAGGGGAAAGTATGGGAGAAGGCACCGAAAAGGCTGGGGTCTGACCGCTATTCTTCAATGGCCAGAGATACCCGATTGCCCCCCACAGCCCGCATTTCGCCCAGAAACTGCATGACTTGTTCGTAGGGCAGGTCTGGGCTGGGCAGCAAAAACACAATGCTTTCTGGATTGCGGCTGAGGTAGGTTTCCATTTGGCCCTTGAGGAGGTCAATCTCGATGGGCTGACCGTTGAGCTGCACCTGGGTTTCCCCCACCAGTTCCACAATGAAGGGATCGGCGGGCAGCGGCGGCGGCGCGTCGTCTTGGCTTTCGGCGGGCAGCTGCACGTCAATCAGGTTTTCGCTACCCAGGGTCATAGTAATGGTGACAAAGAAGGCGAGTATACCCATCATGACGGTGAGCATAGGCACCAGGTCAACCTGGGGCGGATTGGGGCTGACCCTAGACTTAAAGCGCATAGCTCATCACAGGCGATCGCCGGTGCCAACCAGCCCGGGGCGATGGGTCTGATCGGTGGCTAGGACCGTAGGCTCGTACCAGTATTGGCGATAGATCAGCTCTAGTTCGTTGCCCGCATCAGAAAAATAATCGATCTGCTGCGACTGTAGGGTGACCATGACCCGAAACACCAGCAGCGCCACAATGGCCACTACCATACCTGCTGCGGTGGTAATCAGGGCCTCTCCGATACCGGCCGCCGCCGCCGTAGCCTGGTCGCCGGTGCCGCCGCCGCCGATGTTGAGGTTGCCAAAGGTGCCAATCAAACCCGTCACCGTGCCCAACAGGCCCAGCAGGGGGGCTACGGCTACAATTGTTTCCAGCAATTTGTCGCCCTTTCGCATTTTGACGAACTCGCGATCGGCTGCGGTTTCCAGGGCCAGGCGAAAGGTGTCGGGGCTGGGCTGTTTGAGGCGTAGGGGAGCCAGCAAAAACCGACCAATGGGTAAATCTTGGGCTTGGGCGGCGATCGCGGCGGCCTGGCTGAGGTCACGGCGCGAAGCATCAACCACCTCATTAACCACCTGGTCTTCCCGGCGCAGCAGCTGAGTCCAAAACAGGGCGCGCTCTAGGGCGGTGGCAATCGTCAGCACCGAACAGCCCACAATGGGCACCATAACAGGCCCACCCTTCGCCAAAAAATCCAGAACAGTTGTCATAAGTGCAAATTACACCAACGTTGTTGTGCAGCTAGGTTGTGCAGCTAGCCCTACCGTTATGATGACCAGACTAACGAAAGCCGTAGCCAAATACATTAAAAAACGGGAATTGGCAATTAAAGAAAAGATTAAAGGGGATCGTTCCTAGCTTAGTCGCTATCGCCGGGCACGTAGGGCCGGCTGATCACTCGCCCCGCTGGTCCCGTCACAGTGGTGGTTTTGACCGCTGGGCTGGCCCCGGCGGGAGGGCTGGATGGGGGCGAAGCGGAACCCGCCGGAGCACTGGCCGGGGCCGCTGCCGTTGGGACAGGCGGCACCGCCGCTAAGTCAGCGGGCTGCATCTCCTGCCAGCTTAAATTACCGTCGGGGTCAACCTTGACTAGCACTGACTCAATGGTGGTGCTGCCGGTTTCGATCCCACCCACCACCTGACACTGGAAGCGATCGCCGGGCTGATTGACCCGGTAGGTGGCGGAGCCACAATCGATCAGAGCACGCTTGCCAAAGGCCTGGGAGAGCCCCTGCTGAATCGTGTCTTCAACCTTGGGCAGGTTGAGCAGCACCTTGGAGTTAGGGACCTCCCAGGTCACGTTACCCTGGCTGTCCTGCTGGGTCACATTGATGGTGAAGGTGCCTTCGGAGCTCAGTTCCCCCACGCAGCGAAAGTAGGCACCGGCCTGGCGGCTCACATCCCTGGGGCAGCGCACCGACTGCAGCGATAGACGACGGCCCTGACGCTCGATATCGGCCTTGATATCAGCTTCTACGTCCGCTGTGTTAAGGCGATTGCTACAGGAGGCTAAACCCAGGGTACCCAGGCCCAGTAGCCAAACATAGGATCGCCAAGAGAAGACTGGATTGAGCCTATCCATCGAGTCAGTAAATCCTTAAAATTGAGGACCATAGGGGCTTGGGTGGCCCTTCGATTGTGCCAGCAAGTCTGCCCCACCGCATGCTATCTCCAATACTTCCGCGGGGCAAAGTCGTGGCCTAGACTCCCCAGACTGGGGCCAATCTCCACCATAATGAGAGGGAGACAGCCCTTAACATTCGTTTACAAAATCCGTTCACCATGTCCAAAGACCTCCAGCAATTTTTGACCCTGCTAGAGCAGCGCGGGCAGCTCCGACGCATTGCCGCCCCCGTCAGCCCAGAGCTAGAGATTGCTGAAATTGCCAATCGTCTTCTGCTTGGGGGTGGCCCGGCCCTGCTGTTTGAGAATGTGCGGGGCGCTTCGATGCCCCTGGCCATCAACGTGCTGGGCACCGTAGAGCGGGTGTGTTGGGCCATGGGTATGGAGCACCCCGCCGAGTTGGAGACCCTGGGCGAAAAACTGGCCCTGCTCTACCAGCCCCGGCCGCCGAAGCAGTTTTCCCAGGCCATCGATCTGGGGAAGGCCCTGTTTGATGTGGTGAAGGCCAAGCCCGTGCGGGACCTGCTGCCCCCTTGCCAGCAGGTGGTGCTCAAGGACGATGGGGTGGATTTAAACCAAATTCCCCTGCTGCGGGTCTACCCCGGCGATGCCGACAAGGTGATCACCCTAGGTCTGATGATCACCAAGGACCCCGAGACCAACATCCCCAATGTGGGGGTCTATCGCCTCCAGCTGCAGTCAAAAAATACCGCAACGGTGCAGTGGCTTTCGGTGCGGGGCTGCAGTCGGCACCTGCGCAAGGCAGCCGAGATGGGTAAAAAGCTGGAGGTGGCGATCGCCATCGGTGTCCATCCCCTGGTCATTCTCGCCGCCGCCACCCCGCTGCCCATTGACCTGTCGGAGTGGCTGTTTGCGGGCCTCTACGCCGGCAAAGGGCTGAGCCTGGCCAAGTGCAAGACCGTTGACCTGGAGGTGCCGGCCCAGTCTGAGATTGTGCTGGAGGGTACCATCACCCCTGGCGAAACCGCGGTGGACGGCCCCGCCGGTGACCACATTGGCTACTACGGCGGCGTCAACGAAGCCGCCCCCCTGCTGCGCTTCCACTGCCTCACCCAGCGCAAAAACCCGGTCTATATGACCACCTTTAGCGGTCGCCCACCGAAGGAAGACGCCATGATGGCGATCGCCCTCAACCGTATCTACAACCCCATCCTGCGCCAGCAGGTGCCCGAGATTCAAGACTTTTTCCTGCCCATGGAGGGGCTGAGCTACAAGGCGGCCGTGCTCTCCATTGAAAAGTCGTACCCCGGTCAGGCCAAGCGGGCTGCCCTGGCCTTTTGGTCGGCTCTGCCCCAGTTCAGCTACACCAAGTTTGTCATTGTGGTGGATAAGTCGATCAATATCCGCGACCCCCGCCAGGTGATGTGGGCGGTGACCTCTAAGGTCGACCCCGTCCGCGACGTGTTTATTTTGCCTGACAACCCCTTCGATCGCCTCGACTTTGCCACCGAGAGGCCGGGTCTGGGCAGCCGCATGGGCATTGATGCCACCACTAAGGTCTACCCGGAAACCGACCGCCCCTGGAGCGAAGAACTCACCCCCGACCCCGCCACGGCGGCCCTGGTGGATAGTCGATGGGCAGAATACGGTCTGGGCGATCTGAATCTGGGCGAGGTGGACCCCAATTTGTTCGGCTACGACCTGCGCTAGAGGAGCCGGGGAGCGGGGGGGGCAGGCATGGGGAGTATAGTCAGCTATCGGGTGCTGGGGGCGCGATCGCTGCGGCGCTTGAGCTAAATCCGGTTGGATTTCCTCGAGGCCCCTTTAAATATTGGTTAAATATTGGTGGCGAGGTGCGTCTGGCATCGGGCCGATGGATGGCTCTAAACGACCTATCCTGTCGCTAGGGCTGGGGTTTTTCGAGATCGGCTTCGCCCACGGTAAAGGTGACCGACAGGGGGCTCTCGACCCGTCGAGAGGCTTCGCGTAGCTCCAGGCCGACAATTAGCCCATCGTCGTCGTAGTCGAGAATCAGGTTGGGCGAAATGCGCGCTGTCTCACCCACCTCACGGTTGTTAAAGGCAATTTGGAGGATGTCGCGATCGGGGTCATAGGTAATCTGCATAGGGCAAACGGAGGGGGCGACAGGGGCCAATGGGTAATGTGATAGCCGCCATCATAAAATGTTTCGGCCCCGATCCGTTGCTCCGCCGTCGGTTTATCCCTTAGCCACGGCTAAAGCTCGGGGAGGGCGGCGGCTAAACCGGCGGGGGATAAACAGCACCTGCAGCAGCAGGCCCAGGGACCGCAGTTCGCCAGGACTATTCCAGCGCTTCCACTGGCCCGGGCGGCAGAACATCATCACCACTAGACGCCGATAGGTGTCGGGGGCCATGGGGCCAAACTGCATGCGAACATGGGTAAATTCATCCATTTCACTGACCCTGGTAACGATACCCTCCAGGGCGATCGCATCCTCAGCAATGTCTAGATCCACCGCCATCCCCGCCGCTAGGGGGTGCTCCGGGGTGGCCGCCTGGGTCAGGGCCACTTCCACCCCCACCTCTGACATCTGGGTGGTAATGCCCCACCAGGTCTTGGTCTGCCCTGGTTCCAGACTGCGGGGCGAGAGCTTCACCACCCGGCGCAGGTCTAGCCATACGGTGGAGTCGGGCCGGGGCACGTCCAGCAAAATCAGCAGAGCGACCGCAATGATCGCCAGATTGTAGACGCTCCACAGCCAGCCGAGGGCCAGCCCCTTGGCATGCAGAACATAGCTATCGCTGCCCCACCCGGCCACTAGGCACAGCCCTAGGTTGCGCCACAGGCTAATGGCGGTGAACCCAAACAGGATCACCAAAGGCCAGCCCAACCGCCAGTTAAACTGAAACCGCTGGCTGGAGTTGCCCTTGGGGGTGACCTGGAAGCCCTTGGAGAAGGGGTTGACCATAGCCTGAAAAACCGTAGCCGCCAGGGGAAACACCAGCACCAGGGAGTAGATGTCTGACAGCAGGGCCGAGCGCGATCGCTCATTCAGCCAGGCGAACACCGTCAGCTGCACCAGGTAGTAGGGCAAAAAATAGTAGAGCAACTCCCGGGTCGTGGCCTGGATGGGAATGACATTGAGAAAGGAGTAGACCAGGGGCATCAGCAGAAACCCAATGCGGGGAATGCTGCTAAACCAGTGCAGCAGCCCCTCCAGGTGACCCAGCCGCTGCAGGGGAGTCAGCCCAGGAATCGTCAGGGGGTTGGAGTCGATGAAAAACGCCTGCAGGGTGCCCCTAGCCCAGCGCAGCCGCTGGGTAGCCTGGGCGGCAATATCCTCAGCGGCCAGGCCAGCGCTGAGTTTTTCATCGAGATAGATCACCTCGTTGCCCTGGGCGGCCAGGCGTACCGAGGTGAAGTAGTCTTCACTGAGGGATTCGGTGACAAAGCCACCGCTGTCTTCCAGGGCACTGCGCCGCACCACAAAGGAGGTGCCGGAGCACACTACGCTGCCCACCCCGTCCCGCATGGGCTGAATCTGGCGATAAAACACCTCCTCTTCGGGGGTAAGTATGCCCTCTAGACCCAGGTTGCGGGCGATCGGGTCGGCATTGTAGAAGCTTTGGGGAGTCTGCACCAGCCCCACCCTAGGGGTTTGAAAAAACCCTACGGTGCGGCAGAGGAAATTGCGGGTGGGCACAAAGTCGGCATCAAAGGAGGCGATTAACTCCCCCTGGGTCTGCTGAAGGGCATTGTTGAGGTTGCCAGCCTTGGCGTGGCGGTTGTCGGACCGCGTCATGTAGTGGCAGCCTAGTTCCGCCGCTAGGGCTTGAATGGCGGGGCGGCGAGTGTCGTCGAGCAGGTAGATGGCTTTGCGGGGGTAGTCCATGGCTTGGCAGCCAATGATGGTGCGACGGAGAATAAAGGCCGGTTCATCGTAGGTCGGAATAAACACGTCAACCCAGGGCTGGTAATGGCCCTGTCGGACAGATTGTTCGAGCTGATCGGCCTGGGGACGGCGATCGCGTACCCACAGCAGCAGCACCAGCTGGATGATGCTGGTGGTCAGGCCAAACAGCTCCATGGCCAGCAGGCCCAGACTTAGGGAACCCTCCAGGGGCGTAGCCAGGTTGAGGGTCGAGAGACAGCGCCACACCAGGTATCGCCCCAGCAAAGCCAGCAAAATACCCACCACTAAACATCGCGACCAGGGCTGCGGCCGGGGCGAAACGCGGGTGACGGTGTAGGCCAACAGCAGCAGCACCACCGTGGGGGCAATCAGGTACTGGGCGGCTACCATGGGCACCCCCAGCCACATCGGCGACTGGCTTTGCAACACCTGAAGCTGGGCAAAAATATAGGTAATCCGGGCCTCACCAGCGAACCATGCAATCACAGTGGCGGCGGCGATCGCCACGATAGTCGCCATGACCAGAGTGGCCCACTGCACCTGGGGGCGAACCTGAGGCCGATCGGTTGGCTTTGAAGCAGGCCTAGATATTAACGCCATAGTCGCTGGGGAGAGATAAGGACAATTCTGGAAACGACAATACCCGCGAATGTTGAGGCCTCTCAAGGGCGCAGACCCTGCGCCCCTACATGGGGGTATCTTCTTGCACGGAAATTACCTAAGAGGACAAAATCCTAGGCTGAGCTGGCCGGGGCCATGGCTATGCCTACATCAAGATTTTGGCCGATTCCCCTCAAACTGGCCTGAGTACTGGGTGACAAACCCGGCGTTTATGCCCTCGCCACACCCGTGCTGGGGCTCAGCGATCGGCCCCGCCCTGAACCCTCAGCATCGCCTGGCGCAGCATCTCGTGACCAAAACTGTAGCCGCCCCCCAGGCGACGCAGCAGGCCCGCTTTGACCATGGCATCCAGCCAGGGACGGGCGGCCAGAGGTAGCCCCCAGCGGCCGCCGAGCAGCGATCGCACCAGGCTCTGCTGCAACCCAAAGGACAGCCACAGAACCGCGCTGATCAGCACCGCCACCACCAGCCGCAGTCGATCCGGAGGCAGTAGAAGCAGCGCAGGCTGGTCGCTGACCACCGCCGGCAAGATGAGGAACAGGGCCAGCACAACGCCCAGGATGGCCACCAATACCGTAGTGTTGCGCAGCCCCAGGACCACGTCCTGGTTGGGCACCTGGCGGGTCTGTATGGGCACCTGCATGCCCCCCCGCAGCAATGCCAGCAGGCTGAGACTCCAACCGGCTAGGACACCCCCGGCCCCGGCCCAGCCAAAGGCCGCTACCCCCCAACCAAAGAAGCCCAAACCCAGGGCCGCCAAGCTGCCCACCCCGAGGCCCACACCGATGCCCACGAGGCCGCAGATTAGCCCCAGCTGGGTCAGGCGCCCCAGGGAGGCGATCGCCACCCCCCGCCGCAGATAGGCAAACTGCTCTAGATCAATTTGAGACATCATTAGCCCCAGGGCCAGCCCCAGCAGCAGGTTGCCCCCCACTAGGCCCATGAGCAGGGCAATGGCCAGCCCCAGCAGCAGCCGATAGAGCAGTTGACGGGAGGAGGGCAGCCAACTGCGATCGAGGTCATCCAGTTGAAACAGGCGGGTCCGCTGGCCCAGCTGCTCCGCCAGCCAGCCGAGGCTAGCCCGGTGCTGGACCCGGTTGCCTGGGGCCTTGGCCAGGCATTGATCGAGGTAGCGCTGCACTAGATCGGCGCGATCGCGGATTGGGGGATTTGGGAGCTTAGTCAGGGCCAGCAGCAGGCTGAGACACAGCGGCAGCCGAGCCAGCTGCTGCAGGACCTTGCTGCCCTTAATAACGGGCCACAGCTCGGGCCGGTTCTGCCCCATGACGTAGTCTTTGACCTGCTGGGCCGCCATCGGAATGATATGGATGCCAGCGTTGAACTGATCAAAGGTTAAGCCCGACTCTTCAATCACCTGGCGGCGGCAGCAGAGCAGGGCAGTTTGCTCCGGATTGCCGCGCAACAGGGCCTCCAGGGCAGCTAAAAACTGGCGCTTTTGGGGCGTATCCAGATGGTCAAAGCCGTCTACCAGGAGGGTGAGCTGGGCGGTGTCTATCCACCGGCTGGCGACCCCTTGAGCCACCCGATACTCCCGCCACAGGGTCGTAATCAGCCACTCGCGCATGGTCTCCCCGGCCCAGGCCGAGACATCTAGCAGCACCGGCACCGGGCCGCCGCGCCGCAGCAGTAGCTCGCCCACGGCCAGCAGCGTATGGGTTTTGCCGACCCCCGCTTCGCCTAAAATCAGCAGCCGCCCGTCGATGCCGTCGCGCTGGAAGAGATCGGCGATCGCCCTGGTGGAGGTCAGCACGGTATTGTCTTGGCGGCCAAACTGGAGGCCCCAGACCCGATAGTTCATGGGAATATCGCCCCCAGGGGTGACCAGGGGTAGCCCAGCCCGATGGGCCGCTAGCTGCCCTTTAACCACCTGAGCCAACACCCCCAGGTCTGCCGTGGCCAGAGCCTGGCCGGGAATGAGCGATCGCAGGGTACTGGTAACCATAGGAGCAACCTTCGCAGCGAGCCTAGTAGCGGGGTACCGATCGATCGACCATCAGCGAGTAGGCATCAATGCCACCGGTCACATTCTTGAGCTGGGTAAAGCCCTGCTGGGCCAGCCAGCCGCACATCTGGGCCGATCGCATGCCGTGGTGGCAGAGCACAATGGTCTCGCGATCGGCCTCAAAACGACTGTGAATCGTGTCGGCCCAGGTTGCGAACTCGCTCAGGGGCAAGTTCACAAACCTGGCCAGGCTGGCGGTTTCCACTTCCACTGGCTCGCGCACGTCAATCAGCTGCACGGCCTCGTCAGCCTCGGCTAAGCGCTGGGCTAAAGCCTCAACACTGAGAGACTCGTAGGGGGCGGTATCGGAGGAAGACGTCATAGGTTAATTCTAGGGGCGAACAGTGGCAGGCAATCCGTTTAACTCTCCAGGCATGCCTAAACTTACGCAACCATACCCCATCGCCCCGGAAAGGTGATATACCCAGGGCACAACCTGAAGCCTATGAGCGGGAGGCATCCGTTGAAAACCATTGGCCTAATTGGCGGCATGAGCTGGGAGTCTTCCCTGGAGTACTACCGCATTCTCAACCAAACGACCCAGGCCCACCTGGGGGGGCTACATTCCGCCAAGGTAATTCTGTTCTCGGTCGATTTCGCCGATCTGGCGGCGATGCAGCACGAGGGGCGCTGGGCCGATATTTCAGCCATCCTGGTGGAGGCCGCCCAACAGCTGCAAATGGCCGGGGCCAGTATGGTGCTGATTTGCACCAACACGATGCACCTAGTGGCCGATGACATCGAGGCCCGCATTTCTGTTCCCCTGGTGCACATTGCCGATGCGGTAGCTGAGGCCATTAAAGCCCAGGGGCTAGGACGGGTGGGGCTACTGGGCACCCAATTCACCATGGAGCAAGACTTCTACCGCCAGCGGTTGATCGAGAACCACGGTCTGGAGGTGATCATTCCGGGCGATGCGGGTCGGGCGGCGGTGCACCAAATTATCTACGACGAGCTGTGCCAGGGCCAGTTTAAGCCAGAGTCTCGCCAAAGGGTGCTGGCCCTGCGTCAAGAGCTGTCTGAGGCCGGAGCCGAGGGGGTGATCCTGGGCTGCACCGAGCTAGAGCTGCTGGTGAGGGATACGACGGCGGCGGTGCCCCTGTTCCCCACCACCCGCATCCATGCCGAGGCGGCGGTTGCCCTGGCTTTGGGTTGATAAGGCCTGCGAAAATCTTGGCCTTCGCGGGCAGACTTTGCTAGAAGAGCTATCTGGCTAAAGATTGCAGCCACTGCCGGAGGTTTATTTCTGCGTCAACTTCGTCTAGCTTGGCTTGGGCTAAGAACTCGTACAGTTTGGCTTTAGCCACCATAGGAAACGTTGGGCTGGTCTCAACTTCTCGATAAACCTTGTTTTCAAGCCGGTAAATGCGCCAGATCTTGCCGTTGTAGCGCCAAAATTCCGGTATTCCCAGGTTGGCATAGAGGCTGAGCTTGTCAATATCGCTATGGGTGATGTCAACTTCCACCACCAAATCTGGGGGCGGGTCGATTTGTAGGTCAATGGTTTTGCCCATCACCAGGGGCTGGTTTTGAATATAGTACGCATTGTCTGGCTCGGCACCGCGATCTAAGTCTTCGCGGTCGAGGGTAGTGGAGCCCAGGGTTTTGATTTTTAGCCCTCGCTCTACGACCAGAATGCGAATAAACAACTCAATCAGGCGAACCGCAAATTCGTGGTCTTCGAGGGGCATGGTGATTTCGAGCGCACCGCGATCGTAGGTAAAGCGAGCCGCACGGGTCTGGGGTAAGGCCTGGTAAATTTGCTGGTAAGCCTGCCAGTCAAGGCCGCGCAGCGTCACCCGCTTTTCGCCAAGGGCAATATTGGCCTGGGTATTGGGAGCGCTTGTGACCATGGGCCTTTGCAGTGGTGTACCCCTATGGTGCCACAGAAAGAACTCTCCTTAAACCGCTTGATTCTAGGAGTGCGGTAGGATGAATGTATATAAACATACCTGTTACCTGTGATGGCCCAAGCAACGGATGATAGAAGCGATTCGCAGCAGGTGATTACTGAGATTCGGGAGTTGAAGCAGGAAGTTGAACGGTTTAACCAAAAGTTTGACAACTACCAAAAAGCCACCCAATGGGTAGTTCAGCTCGCCTTTAGCCTGATTGCTGCGGCAACGGTGACGGTGATCGTCTCGACAGTATTGGGCCGGTAGAGATAATTTTCTTACTCACAGTCGTCGGGTCTCTTTTCGCCGTAGGGTGCCGTTAGGCGGGTCGAGATCTTTGGATAAGTCACCAGTTCATCGCCACGCCGTAACGCACCGCGTACCCATCACGAGAATCTTGGTGTGAAGGTTTAGAAACCGGGTTTCTGAAGCTATGGCGATGACCTTTGGCGACGCAGAGAAGAAACCCGGTTTCTGGCGGCGGCGAATGGTTTGACGGATGAGTTTTGGTGCGTTGTCTGGGCAGGGGGTGTTGCAGATTTGCCGAGGATATTGGCCAGCTGAACACACCCTACGGGCGATCGAGGTTGAGCTGGTGCTTGAGTGCAACAGGCACGCCAATAGCCGAATCAAGGCCTACTACGCCATCCCAGTTAGTATACTCATCCCATTGCACAGTGCCATTTTCATCTGAAAGACGTGCAACTGTTAGATCAGCACTGCTAAGGTCAGCACCTGAAAGATTTGAACCTGAAAGATTTGCGCCAAGAAGATTGGCACGACAAAGATTAGCATCTATAAATTTTACATGCTTTAGATTGGCACTAAAGAAATTCGAATTACTGAGATCAGTATAACTAAGATTAGCGCCTTTCAAGTTGGCACCTAGGAGATTAGCATGGCTAATGTCTGCATGACGTAGATCTGCATGACTAAAGTTTGTATTTACAAGGTAAGCGTTGCTAAGGCTTGCACTATCAAGATCAGTATTGTGAAAATTGGCACCTGCAAGGTTAGTGTGATGAAGATAAACACCAAATAAATTTATATTATAGAGAAAATGGTTAACCAAGCCAACAAAAGTGAAGGAATTAAGGCAGTGGCTAACGCCAATTATCCGTAGTAATCGTGAGTTGTCAAAGTCCTCAGAATCAGGTCGGGTACAGACGTGAAAAGCGTATGGATTTTTGGCATCTTCTCTGTTATCAGATTCTGGCGATGACTGAGTAAAGAGTCCGTAGCGATGCAGCTCTAGCAGGACAATCAATACATTAAGGCCAGTGTATACATCCACCTGGCGCTGGCCTATTTTTTCGTCTCGGTCGAGCATTTGCTCTCGTAGCCTTCGCATTTTTTGCTGAGGTAAATTCTCTGGCGGTGCATCAATAAACTCGCCGTCGCCCCAGCGCCAGTAGAAGTCATAGAGGCGTCTGTGCAGCAGGTCAAGTCGCACGTCTTCATGCTTGGTTAGCAGCGCCGTCACGTATTCCACAATTTCTGGAGTCAGCACATGACAGCCCAGCAGGTCATACACACCCCAGCAAAACTCAGCGTCTTGGATGTCGTATTCGCGGTTGCGCCCAGGTTGGCACCAGTCGATCAGGCTTTTGACGATGCGTTCGGCACAGAGAAATTCGCCAAAGCTTTTGTGGACAAACTCAATCGAGCCTTCGCCCTGGCGGCCCGACTGCATATAAAAGGCGGCGAGGGCATTGCGAAGCGGGGTTTCGTCGGTTTCGAGCTTCTTCTGGGCGGTTTCGAGGAATTGTTTGGCGGCGCTGTCTTGCTGTAGCCGCTGCTCGATCGCACCAATCCGCGCAAATTCCATGCCCGACTGCACCACGCACAGCCCCGCCTCCATCAAAATGCGGCGCAGGCTCTCGGTGTCGAGTTCGGCAATGTCAAAGTTCAGTCGCTCAGGGCGCTGTTTTGTGAGCACCCAATCCAGCGCAGTTTCATAGATCAGCACTTTGGCCTTAGCCCCATCGGCCCCATCGAACATGTCTAGCCGCAGGGCGCCATCGCGATGCATGGCCCCAAGCAGGTACAGCAGCAATGGTTCTCGCGCCAGTTCTTGCAAGCGATCGGGCAGGCGCGGATCTTTAAGGATACCTTTCAGATAGTTGGGGTCTTGGCCCATGAGCCTGCCCCATTTGGTGAACCACTGGTTTTGCAGGTCGTCATCCATAGGCAGAATTTCGACCCGCGCCAGGTTGGGGGGCAGACTGCGCTCGATCGCGTGCAGCGAGAGAGTGCGACCTGTGATCAGCACCCGGTGGTTCTTCTCGGAGTTGCGATCGCACTGTTCTTGAAACCGCCCCACCTGGACGAGGAAGCGATCTAGCCCGCCGCTGGTGCGGCCCTCCATCAGCAGTTCGTCGAAGCCGTCGAGGATGAAGAGAAAGTTGACATTGCGATCTGTGAGCCAGCCGGAGTCGGTTTTGGCAAAGTCGCGATCGATCGCCTTAGCCAGCGTTTCTTCAAAATCATTTGACAGCACCGACACATCCCGCAGGCGAATCAAAATCGGCGTCCAGCGCGGGTGCTCATAGCAGCGCACCCAGTCGGCAAACATACGACAAAATACGCTCTTGCCCCGCCCTGGTCCACCCTGAACAAACATCACCTGGCCTGACTTAGTGGGGTCATTGAGACATTGCCGCGCCCAGTCTTCCAAAACGAAGGGTTCCTCAGCACCATTGGCTTCTCCTGCTGAAGTCAGCGCCTGGGCCTTGAGGGGCACGTAGATGTCTTGGAAGGTGAAGTTCTCGGCAAAGACCTGCTGATGGGGGCAGGGGGCGATCGCCTCTTCCAGATAGCTATCAATGCTGAGGTACTTTTCAAACACCTGGTCGCCGCCTGTGCGGTACCACTCAGCGATGCGCTGGATAGAAGGGGCGGCGTCGGCGATCGCATTCCGCAGATGCCGATTTGTGTTTTTGGCAACGGCTTCGGCAATTTGGGTGGCCAGTGCAGGCTTCATCCCCAGCTGCACCAGCCGAGCACCTAGAGCATCATTAAACGCCTTCGCCAGGGCCGACTGATGAAAGTACAGCGTGGCAAAGCGGGCCTCTTTATCCGTTAGCTCAAAGTGGCCCAGGGCTTTAACGGCGGGGGTGATGGTCTTGGCCTGGGGAGTGCTGTCCTTGGCGTTGAGCCATTGCTCCACCTGGGGATGCTGTTTAACAAATTCCCGAAAGCTTTCTAAATAGGCGGCCTGGCTGACCAGCGCCACAGACTGGGCCAAAGTTGGTTCTTTCTTTGTGGTCTCCAGATAGAACTTCAGCAGCCCGGTGCCGATGGAGACAAAGGGCAGGGTTGCGCCCACCAGCTTACCCAGGGGCGAGTTGAGGGCATCGAGTAGCGAGTCGAGTTGGCCAACTAGCGGGGCCAGCTTCTGCACGTTGGGGCCTTCTTCGGCCAGCACCTCCGCCAGACCCAGTACCGTGTCGGCAGCATCGGCGGTACCGTCGATGGTCTTGAGCGAAACCAGGTCGCCAACGTCGGTGGTGAGAAAGTTCCAGAGGCGGGTAGCCATGGCAGTGCGCAGTGCTGGTGGAGGGGAGTGATGGGTTAGGGCTGAGCTAGAAGCGTTGCCTAAAACCCAGAGTTATTGACCAGCCTAACGGTACCCTAAGGTTTGAGGGCATATTTCAGGCGTTTTCATCTTCTCATTCCCAGATTCCAAACCCCGCGTCTATGACGGTGATGCCAACCTCCAATCGTAAACGGCGACAGAGACTGATTGCTCTGGCCCTGGCGCTCACCCTGGCGGCTGTAGTAGGGCTGCTACTGTGGCAAGAGGGCAGGGGGGCCAACGGCATCACCCCGTGGGAGGTGCTGGAGAACATCGTCATCACCCTGATGGGAGAATACCCCGACAAGCCTAAAAGCCCGGTTGGGCGGGTGCTACAACTGCTACTGCTGATTTCGGGTACGTTTATTTTTGGGGCGATCAGCGGCAGGATTTCTGCCCTCTTTGTGACCCGTGCTCTGCGATCGGAGACTGCCTTGAGCGTATTTAGAGACCACATCATCATCTGCAACTGGAACGATAAGGCAGCAAACATTGTCGCCCAGCTTCTGGAGGGCAGCAAAGACTACCCCATCGATATTGTGGTGGTGGCGACCTCGGCGCTGGTGGAGGGTCGCATCCCGGCTTTTCTGATCGCTCGCAATGGGTTTAGCGAACAGGTGCACTTTGTGCAAGACGACCCCACCCACCACGCCACCCTAGAACGGCTCTACGCTCCCCAGGCCAAGGCGGTCATTTTGCTGGCCGACGAGGAAACTGAGGCCCCCGACGAAAAAAATGCCCTCATTGCCCTGGCCATCAAACACCTGGAACATATCCCTGGTCAGCAAAAAAATATCCACGTCATCGCCGAACTGGTGAACTTCAATCGCCGCCGCCACCTCCAGGAGGCTGGGGTCGATGAGGTGGTGTCGGCCCGCGACTACAGCGCTGGCATCATTGCCCAAAGCGCCATGTTCAAAAATATGTCGGTGGTCTACCAGCAGTTGCTCACCTATTCCGACGACACCAACGAGTTTTACTTCATTGACCCAGGCCGCTACCCCAGCCACCTGTGGGGCAAAACCTTTACCGAACTCAGCCACTGGATCAGCACCTACAGCGCGACCCAAACCGACAATCCACTGCTGCTGCTGGGGGTACGCCGGGGCAACGGCGAGATTTTGCTCAACCCTAGACCTCAGGCCTTTGATCGCTTGGCCGTCGACGATGCTCTGGTGGTGATGGCCTTCAAAAAAGTCGACCACATTGATTGACGAATTTCGTTCAAGACCATTGAGAATTCTCTAGCCGCATGAATTTGGGGATGCCAGGGATCCCGTTCTGTGAGCATTTATGAGTCTAAACGCCTATTCATATTACGATCCGTTAAGGTTTGTAGGGTGTGGCGATAAGAGCTGAAATCTCTCGCTATAGACTGGTCAAAGATTAGGAAACCCTTACTGTATAGACCGTTTTGACTCACCTTTGAGGGCCTCCTTAAAGTCGTCAAACCCAGTCGTGACCCACATTGGAGTTTTGTTTCAATGTCCCATTCTGTCAAAATTTACGATACCTGCATTGGCTGCACCCAGTGCGTACGCGCTTGCCCCACCGACGTGCTAGAGATGGTGCCCTGGGATGGCTGCAAGGCCGGGCAAATTGCCTCCTCGCCCCGCACCGAAGACTGTGTTGGCTGCAAGCGTTGCGAAACCGCCTGCCCCACCGACTTCCTCAGCATCCGGGTCTACCTGGGTGCCGAGACCACCCGCAGCATGGGCCTGGCCTACTAGGGCAAGCTCGTCTGTACAGCTATAGTTATCGTCATCAAGCTAAACCCCTGGGACTAACTCCCCCAGGGGTTTTTTGCGGGTTTCTTCTCTGCCGATTCTGTTTGACTTGAGCCCAACTCAGAAGCGGGGTTTTGCCCGTAGCCAACCGCCCGCCCCCTACATAGTCGCTGTGCCCCCATGCCCAGTTCTTCCCCCAATGCCGATTTCCTAGATCAGTGGCGATTTGCCCTGGCCCCATACAACTTGGGGTATAAGGTCAAGCTAGTTTCACAGTTGATGTATCGAGATTTTTTAGAGCGGTTAGAACCCTACGGGCTAACCCCATTTCACTATCTGGTGCTGTGCTGTCTGTGGGAAGAGGATGGCCTATCTACCACAGGCATTGCCGACAAGCTCAAGCAACTGGGGGCTACCCTCACCGGAGTGGTCGATCGCATGGAAGACCGCAATCTGGTGTATCGAGAGCGCGACCCAAGCGATCGCCGTGGCATTTGGCACCTTCTGGCTGTTCCCCTGGGGAAATAGTGCAGAACGGATTTCAGCGCAGACCGGGTTGCAGGCTCTGGATAGTGCGGTGTATGCCTTTCATGCCAAAGGGGTGCTGATGGGGACGCTGATTCAGACGCTCTGTCTTGTCATCATCATCGGCATCTCGGTGCTCAAGCCTTGGGGACGTCGCCCGGTGGCTAAAGATCAGCCCTAGGAGCTTGGCGGTGGCTGGGGCTTAGGGATCTGCGGGTTAATGGTGTACCAGGTGGACAGGTTTCGACTTCGCTCAACCTTCAGTGATCGAGGACTGAGCGAAGTCGAAGTCCGATCAGCGGGTACCTTATTTTCCTGCGAGTCCCTTACCATTCTTAACGGCGCGTGAGGCTGAGACGATCTATGGTGCCAGTGAGGTGAAGATGCGAGACAACAATGGCTAACGGTCAGGGTAGGCGCTACAGGCTTTGGGCTGGTTTGCTGGCTCTGGTGGTAACGGTGATACTGGGCTGGCTGGCCCATCTACCCGCTGGGGCTCAGCCAGCATCAGCGCCGGCCCAGTGGACCCCCGTTGTGGCCGCGGCCCTGACCCCCACCACAGAACCCGTACTGGGGGTAGATGGCCAATACCACGGGGTATATGAGCTGGTGCTGTCAAATGCCAGCCGGGTGACTGCGACGGTGAACCAAATCGATGTGGTAGCGGGCGATCGCCCCGATCAGCCCCTGGCCTCCTTCACCGACGACGCCCTACAGCTGCGGCTGCGCACCCTGGGCAATGCCCCTGCCGCCGACCCTAGTATTGGCCCCAACGAGACGCGCATCTTTTTGGTAGACCTCAGCTTTGAGGATGGGAACGCCATTCCTGCCCAGCTCTTGCACCGGCTGGATATCTCTGGTTCCGGTGGCCCCGCCGCCACAGCGGCCTCACCGCTGAGCTACACCGCCGCCGCCATTGACGTGGGACCCGCCCGGCGGGTGCTGGGGCCGCCCTTGCGCGGGCGCGGATGGGTGGCGATCAACGGCTGCTGTGATCCCAATGTGGGCCATCGCAGCACCAGCCTGCCCACTAACGGCAGCCTTTACTTTGCCCAGCGGTTTGCCATCGACTGGATGCAGCTCGATCGCCAGGGCCGCCTGGCGGTGGGCGATCTGGCCGAGGTGGGCAGCTATACTTCCTACGGTGCCGAGCTAATCGCCGTAGCCGACGGCACGGTGGTACAAACCCGCGATGACCTGCCCGACCAGGTGCCACCCACCCTGCCCGACCCCAGCACCATCGACCTCACCAATGTGTTGGGCAACAACGTGATTCTCGATCTCGGCGATGGGGCCTATGCGCTCTATGCCCATATGCAGCGCGGGTCGGTGCGGGTGCAGCCGGGCGATCGCGTCCGCAAGGGTCAAGTGTTAGGGCTGCTGGGCAACACTGGCAATACCTCAGCGCCGCACCTCCACTTTCACCTGATGGCTGGGCCGACCCTGGCCTCAGATGGG
This sequence comes from Nodosilinea sp., assembly GCA_041739575.1. Lineage (GTDB taxonomy): Bacteria > Cyanobacteriota > Cyanobacteriia > Phormidesmidales > Phormidesmidaceae > Nodosilinea. The sequence continues at coordinate 20,245 of JBGSNT010000097.1, forward strand.
CTGCCTTACACCTTCGATCGCTTTGAGGTTGCTGGCCAAATTCCGCTGGAGTCGGTGGAGGAGTTCTACAGCTTTGGGGGCGACTGGCGATCGGCGCTGCTACCCCAGCCTTCCCCCGGAGAGCAGGAATTTCCGTTGTTCCTCACCGTAGTTAACTTCTCTGAGTAGTCGGATCTAACGACTATCTTTCGCGGCGGTAAGTAGTGACGTAATCGGGAGCCGTCATGTCCGGTGAGCACTTTGGATCGGTAACAGGGGCCGCAGCGGTCAGCCCTAGGGGAATTTCCCCGGCCCAGACGGGAAGGGCATAGTCTTCGGCAGCATCGATCGGTGGGCCGGTGCGTACTTTGGCCGAGGCTTCAACAATCGGTAGGGCCAGCACCAGGGTACCGGCTAGCTCCTGGCGGTTGGGGGGCCGCACGTCATCCCAGCGATCGCGCACCACATGGTCGGTAAAAGCTTTCAGCGCCGCCATTTTTTCGTCGGCATCGTCAACGCGGGTGGCGGTGCCAAACAGCACCACCGAGCGGTAGTTCATCGAGTGGTGAAAGGCCGATCGCGCCAGCACCAGACCATCCAGCAGGGTGACGGTGAGGCAGACTTGAATGCCCTGCTCCAGGGAGGTCAGCATGCGGCTGGCGGGGGAACCGTGAATGTAAACCTGGTCGCCCAGGCGACCGTAGGCGGTGGGGATAACAAAGGGTTGATCGTTCACCACAAAACCCAGGTGACAGATCAGGGCTTCATCGAGAATGTCGTAGACCTGCTGGCGATCGTAGTTGGCCCGCTGGGGGAGGCGCTTGACCTGGGTGCGGGGGGTGGAGGGGAAAGAGGAGGAGGGAGATGGGGATGTGGGGGTGGACATGGAAAGTTGCTCCTAGAGGGTGGTGGGTAGGTGGGCGATGAGGTCGGTGGCGGTGGGGTGGGTTTGTAGCGCCGTCACGACTGTTGGATGGGGCTGAACGTAGATAGTGGAATAGTCCACTTCGCCGAGGTGGGGGCGCACGGGGAAGGCGAGCTGTTCGCGGTGGTCGCAGTCCGGACCTGGTAGACCGTTGTAGCCAAACTTCGCCTGCACACCGGGTTTATTGCCCCGCGCGTCGAGCCGAATCCAGCGGCCTAAATCTTTTAAATAAACGGCATTTAGACCGTGCAGGGTGTGGATGCTGGGGTTGGCATCGTCGAACACCAGTCGCTGGTAGCAGAAGCCGGTGGGGATGCCGCAGTTGCGGAGCAGGGCGGCCAGCAGGTGGGCTTTGGCAAAGCAAAATCCGTGGCCCTGCTGCAATACCTCAGAGGCGGTACAGGTTACGGGTTCGGCCTGGATGTCGCAGGTGTGGGCGATCGCATCCCGCACCCATTCGTACAGCAACCTGGCCCGATCAACCGATGAGGTCAGGTCTGCAACCAAAGTCTGGGCTGTTTTTGCGATCGCTGGATGGTCAGCATCAACCACCGCTGACGGCAGCAGATAATCTGCGATCTGAGCTGACTCAGGGATCAAAACAATGGACGATAAAGCCTCCATAGCAGTAATTCAGTTCAACAAAACGCCGATGGGATTTAGCATAGGCAGAGTATTGGCTGGCTACAAGAGCCAATTTCCCTGAATTTAACCAGTCCACTTTTCCGTCTCCCCCTACCTGGAGCCACCAGTCACGCCCCCCTCACTGACTACTTCGCCTTTCTCGCCGACAACGATATCCGCGTCAAAGGCACCCGCATCGGCATCGAGCACATTCTCTACGAATATATCCACAACGCCAAAACCGCCGAAGCGATCGCCAACCAATTTCCGACCGTCAGCCTAGAACAGGTCTACGCCACCATCCTCTACTACCTGCAAAATAAAACCGCGATCGGTCAATATCTCTCTGACTGGCTCGACTACACCCTCACCGCCGAAGCCGAACAGGACAATAGCCCCGACCCCAGCATCCAGCGACTCAAAGCTCTCAAAGCCTCCAGCGCCGCATGAGGGAAGTTCGGTATCTCTTAGACGAACAACCGTCGTTCCATGCCAGTTCATCTAGCAGAGCACCTGGCAAGCAACCAAAGTATTCCTGGAATCCTGGCCATACGAAAAAATGCATCGATGGGGCAAGCGATCGCAGACCTACTTCTCATCGCTAAGGTGGGGGTTGAAGATGACTTTCAAGACCGTATCCGATATATTCCCCTGTAGCCATCTTCAATCCTGCTATCACCGTGCTCGGCAGTGCCCGGACTACTCCGGTTGACCAAAACTGGGTAAAAGCCGCTAAATGGCGGTAGGCCATGCCGCCCACGCGACATTTTCAATTCCAGGAGGTGAGACCCACGTTACCCAGCGATCTTTTAATCTACCGGTATCAGGGGGAGGGGTTGCAGCCCAAGCGACTGGGGCTGGATGGGGCCAATCGGGCGATCGCCGCTGACCTGATCGCAATCTTTCAGCAGAATGTAGGCCAAACCCAGGCCGAGCTCAACCGCCAGCTCCAGGAGCTAGAGGGGGAAGACACCAACTACCGGATCAAGCGGGGGCTGGCCCATATTCTGCGCAACAGCTTTGCCACCTTTGCGGTAGTCAGCCCCCTGGAACCCATCGAACTGCGGCAGCGAGCCTTTAGCCTGGCAGCCCAAAGCATCCTTTCCCCCGCCGCCGCTGAGGCCCACCTGGCCACCCTGGTCCAGCAGCTTGGCCAAGAGCTGGACCGCGAGGTATCGATCGCCGACCTGCGCCAGGGCCTCTACGCCGATCGCCCCGACAACCACATTCTCACCGAGTTCGACGCCCCCACCCCCGACGTCCTGATCCACCGCTACAACCTGTCCCAAACCCAGGGCATATTCTACAAAGCCAGCGACCTGGTCATGCACCTGTACCGCAACGACCCCGGCGAGTACAAGCTGATGTTTCGCTACCTGAAGCTGTTTCGCCTGATGACCTACATCGAAGGCGACGCCGACCAGGGTTTCACCATCACCATCGACGGCCCCGCCAGCCTGTTTAAGGCCAGCACCCGCTACGGGGTCGACATCGCCAAGCTCATCCCCGCCATTCTCCACGTCAGCAAATGGCGGCTGACGGCAACCCTACAGATGAAAGACAGCTACACCCAGCAGGTTAAGCCCCGCCAGTTTGCCCTGGCCAGCGACTGCGGTCTGGTCACCCACTACCCCCCCGGCAAACCCTACGACAGCATGATCGAGGAATCATTCGTCAGTCGCTGGCCAGCCAAAACCCCCTGGCAGCTGGAGCGCGAAGTCGACCTGGTGCCCCTACCCGGCAGCGTCATGATTCCCGACTTTCGCCTGGTGCACCCCGACGGGCGCGAGTACCTGCTGGAGATCGTTGGCTACTGGCGACCAGAATACCTGCGCAAGAAATTTGCCCAGGTGCGCAAGTCAGGCCGCGACAATCTGATCTTGGCCGTCTCAGAACGGCTCAACCTGGAGCGGGCAGGGGTAGATGTGGCCACGGTGCCCGCCAGAATCCTGTGGTTTAAGACCAAGCTTCAGCCCAAGGCCATCCTTGAGCTGCTGGGCGATTAACCCTCAACGGAACCCGCTGGGGCGCGGTAGCCCTAGCTTTCACTAACTGATAAGGCTCCTAAGGACAATTCTGGCAACGAAAACACCCGAGAATTTTGATTCCTCTCAAGGGCGCAGGCCCTGCGCCCCTACATGGGGGCATCTTCTTTCTCGGAAATTACCTTACTCCTTAGACGCCAATTTTTTGTGCCAGATCGAGCACCATTCTTTCGTATCGCTGGGGCGGAATTTTCGCTTTGGCGGAGATCATAACCGTCAGGTGATGGGGCTCAACCTGAGACAGAAACGATTCAATCTCCTGGGTCGTCATGGGTTGATTCGAAAAATATTGCAGCCCTGGGTAGAGTTCATCGTAGTAGTGACCGGCGGCATCTTTAAGAATATGCTCAACAAACATGCCGTAAAGAATGTACTCTGACCAGTGTAAAGTACTCGCCAGGGTCTCTATCCAAGCCCTATGGTACCGATTCTCGAGATGCTGATGCAGCTGCAAAACCACACTTCTTTTCCAGGTGACTAAGTCGCCGATGAAGTTAGGGGCGGGGTAGGTTACTGCCGGTGCCCCCAGCAATTTCGAGGCGGTTTCATACCATTTTCTGTGGCTCTGCCATGCCTGGGGAATTGAGTTAGATTCGCGATATAGCCGCACTCGGCCATTCTGGACAAAGCGATCGTAGCTGAAGGCGCGAATGAAGGCGACATCTGAATCTACAAATCCTAAAATATCCTCTTCAACAACGTTGGCCACCGATAGCTTCACCAGCTGCTGAAGTATCCAGTTACGAATCGGCAAGGTTTTAAAGCTAACCCAGCCCTGCTGCAGGAAGGGGATGCGCTGAATCCACCAAGGCAGAATATCCTCTACAACCAAAATTTCAGTACTGCGATCGCTCAGCTCTTTAAACAGGGTGAGATCCCGTTTATCTACCACAATGTAGTGTTTCGCAGAGCTAGGCAACAGTTGTTCTCGCGTCTCACAGAGAAGCCTACACCGTTCAAAATCCGGCGCAAAACTGGGCGTTATCAATCCAAACGTCAACTTCTTCGACTTCGCTTGGCTATAGTCCAGATTATTAAAATTCGTCATTTCACGTCCCAATAGCAATTAGTAGATCCTTCAAGCCCTGAATTCAAAACGGTGAAACTGCGCATGGAGCAGCAATTTTAGATTAGAAGAGAATAAGCAATCGCTATAAGTCTTCCTTCGGTTTCAAGCCTCTAGACGGAAAAGAGATTTTCCATCACCTTGGCTCTCAGCCGCAGCAAAATGTGGATCCACGCATGAGCTTCGAGCTTAGCAATCATCAAGAGGCAAAACAAAAGTAAGCAAACCTTGCCCGGCACAACGGAATCCGCTTTACGGGCTACGGCAGTGAAAATTGCACTCCGAGTAAGCCCTCACCTGAGAGCAAGAGAGTAGCTAGGCTAAATTATTGCTGCCGAAAATCAGCGTCTCTGAAGATAAGCTTTAAAAGTTGAGTTACATGGGTCTAATGCGAACCTACTCGCTTCAAAGCTGTACGGGCAAAAATCAAACCAAGGAGTAACCCAGTTTAGTTAGAGAATAAACTTTATGCACACTAAATTTAAGTATTCACTATTACTGAAGCACAAAAGCTCCGAGGACACATCTACCTTTGGGAAGATACCGCTGCAACCCTAGGGACAGCAGGAGCAAAGTGAAACCGTTGCCAGGGGAATTTGAACTGTGCAAGAACCACAGCTCTCCGCCAGGAGTCCAGAGCTGAACAATGTCCCCAGTAATACGCGGTGCGATCTAGTTTCTGCTGACCTCCTGAGTTAAACTTCAAGACACTGGGTCTAAGTTAGGGTTTCAACCCGCAATCAAGTCCGTGATAAACGGATTTCTGTATACACGAAGAATTTTATAGACTGTAAAAATAAGGATCCCATAAGCCCCTGAACCGAGCCAATGGGCGTGGGGCTCGGCCTGTTGAGCCAGTTCAACCCTATAGTCCCTCCCGTGACCTGAGAGATCAGGACTGAGAAAGGATTACCCCAAGGCCTCACGGTTTTTGGGTGCGATCGCCCCCGCCAAGCCCTCAAGGTAAGCGCCTCAACGCTCTCTACCGATCCCAGCCGCTAGGGCACCGTGTATTCTATAGTGTCAGCCTCGCCCGTAACCCTGAGCAGTTACCCAAGGAGATCGCGTATGTGTGGCATTGTGGGATACATCGGCACCCGGCCCGCCGCCGACATCTTAATGGACGGCCTGCGGAAGCTTGAGTACCGTGGCTACGACTCCGCTGGCCTCGCCACCGTATTTGAGGGCGAACTGCACTGCGTGCGGGCCAAGGGCAAGCTGCAAAATCTTCAGGATAAACTCAACGGCCAGGATAACCCCGCCCGCCTGGGCATTGGCCACACCCGCTGGGCCACCCACGGCAAACCCGAAGAGTACAATGCCCACCCCCACCGGGATGGGTCGGGCCGCCTGGCGGTGGTACAAAACGGCATCGTGGAAAACTATCGCGAGCTGCGGGAAACCCTCAAGGCCCAGGGCCACCAGTTCACCTCTGACACCGATACCGAGGTGGTGCCCCACCTGATCGAGGCGCACCTGAGCCAGATCACCCCAGAGGACACCCAAGGCAGGTCTCTACTGATGGAAGCTACCCGCCGCGCCTGCCAGCAGTTGCAGGGGGCCTTTGCCCTGGCCATCATCTCCGCCGACTACCCCGACGAGCTGGTGGTGGTGCGCCAGCAGGCCCCGCTGGTAATTGGTTTTGGCCAGGGCGAGTTTTTCTGCGCCAGCGACACCCCGGCGATCGTGCCCTACACCCGCGCCGTACTGCCGATGGAAAACGGCGAACTGGCCAGCCTGACGCCCCTGGGGGTAGAGGTGTACAACTTTGCGGGCGATCGCCAGCGCAAGCACCCGATCACCCTCAACTGGAACCCCATCATGGTGGAAAAGCAGGGCTTCAAGCACTTCATGCTGAAGGAGATCTACGAGCAGCCCGGCGTGGTGCGCACCGCCCTCGAGACCTACATCGACAACAGCTGGACGGCGGACTCTGCCCAGACGCCCCTGGGCCCGATTCAGCTCGGCCTGCCCGACGAGCTGCTCAATGGGCTAGATCACCTGCAAATTGTTGCCTGTGGCACCAGCTGGCACGCCGCCCTGGTGGGCAAGTACCTGATCGAAGCCCTGGCCAACCTGCCGGTAATGGTGCAGTACGCCTCGGAGTTTCGCTACTCGCCGACGCCGCTGATTCCCAATACCCTCACCATTGGCGTCACCCAGTCGGGCGAAACCGCCGACACCCTGGCCGCCCTGGAGATGGAGCAGGAGAGGCGGGCCGCCCACCCCGACCCCCGCTTTGCCCCCCGCATGGTGGGCATCACCAACCGGCCCGAAAGTTCCCTATCGCGGCTGGTGCCCCACATCATCGATACCCACGCGGGCATTGAAATTGGCGTGGCCGCCACCAAAACCTTCACCGCCCAGGTGATGGCCTTTTACTTTTTGGCCCTCGACCTGGCCTACCGCCGCCAGACCATCTCGCCCCAGCGCATCGAAGCCATTCTCCACGGCCTGCACCAGCTGCCCGCCCTGATCGAGCAGGTGCTCGAAAGCCAGGAACGCTATATCGAGGAGCTGGCCCACGAGTTTAACGAAACCCAGGACTTTATCTTTTTGGGCCGGGGGGTCAACTTCCCCATTGCCCTGGAGGGGGCGCTGAAGCTAAAGGAGATCAGCTACATCCACGCCGAAGGCTACCCGGCGGGCGAGATGAAGCACGGGCCGATCGCCCTGCTCGATGCCAAGGTGCCGGTGGTGGCGATCGCGATGCCGGGTAGTGTCTACGACAAGGTGCTCTCGAATGCCCAGGAGGCCAAGGCCCGCGACGCCCAGCTGATCGGTGTGGTGCCCATGGGCGACGACGATGCCGCCGAGACCTTTGACCGACTGCTGCCGGTGCCCGTGGTAGATGAGTTGCTGTCGCCGATTGTGGCGGTGATTCCGCTGCAACTGCTGGCGTACCACATTGCGGCGCGACGCGGCCTCGACGTTGACCAGCCCCGCAACCTGGCCAAAAGCGTGACCGTAGAGTAGGGGCGGGGCCTTGGGCATCCAGGGTGCTTGAAGTTGCCCAGGGGCTGGGTTAACCCTCCGTTGGAGAGTGGGCAAACCCAGGGCCAAAACCCTGGCAGTTTAACTTTTTCTATAATGGGATAACCATAATGGGGTGATTACCTACACTTAATGATATTCACCCCAGACAACGTTGTTGTGAGGCAGTTTAGCCATGCCAGTCCAGCCCCAGACTCGCCCCCTTGGGGAAGTGTTGAAACAGGCGGGTCTGCTCTCATCGGCCCAGCTTGAGGTGGTGCTTCAGGACCAAAAGTGGCAGCCTGATCTCAGAATTGGCGACATTCTTGAGGTGCGAGGGTGGGTCAAGCGAGACGCCATCGAGTTTTTTGCTGAGCAGTGGCCGCAGGTGGTCTATGGCGGTCGGGATCAGCCCATCGGGTATTACTTTCAGCAGGCGGGGCTGTTAGATGCGGCCCAGGTGCAGGCTCTGCTCCAGGAGCAGGAGCAGGCGGGGCTGAGAATTGGGGCGCTGGCGGTTTTACACGGCTGGCTCTCCCAGGAGACGCTTGACTGGTTTTTGCGATCGCTGGCCCCGGAGGACTATGAGGCTTCTGCCTACATCAAGCGGCAGCAACCGAGCAGGGCTGGGGGCGATCGCGCGATCGAAGCGGGTGGGGCTCAGGCAGCCAGGTGGACCGCTGGGGTGGAACAACGCCAGCCTGAGACGGTGACGAGACCGCCCGCCCAGGGGAAGGCCAGGCCCGATCTGGATGATGATATTTCCTGGGTGGACTAACGGGTAGGGCCAGGGGATGGGGTAAAGTATTCAATCGCCTTCGCCTAGGTGGATGAAGACCTGTTTGATTTTTGGCAAGATGTGCCCTGCTGGGAGGGTCTGCGGTTGATGATGGTGGAGCGCTGGTTTGCGGGATGGCTGGCGGAGGTTAAGGAAATTTCATTAACCTGAGAATTATTAGCGCGGATGGGCAAGACATTGTGGATGGTGCTCACATTAAGCAGCTTTCTGAGTTTAGGGATGATCGCTTTGTGAATGGGCTGGCGCTGTGCAAGCATCATCACTGGGCGTTTGACCGCAGCTGGTTTGGGGTGGATGACGATTACCGAATTGTGATTCCACAGGAGCGGTTTGTGGAGGAGCCAGCAGTGGAGAGTCGAGAGATGGTGGCGTTTAGAGGAGAGGCGGTCGGGTTACCGAGGGAGCAGGAGTTTAGGCCGAGTTTGGAGAGGTTGATATGGCATAAAGAGAAGTAGGGATTGGGAGAAAAATGACATTTAGATGGTGGATATCACCCTACCTTAACCATGTATTTTCTAGAGATGCACACTTTATTGCATGACAAATAAAAGTCTATTGTATTGTTAATGCATAGTTCCTAGTCAATGCTTTTTGTGCCTCAGAAAGATTTTTGACTTTGCTAAATTTGGCGAACGCTAAGTCTACACCTGCTAAACTTGCCCCATAGAAGTCTGTATCAACAAAAGTTGCAGAAGTAAAGTTGGCATCATCTAGGATGGCCCTACTCAGGAGCGCACCTCGTAAATTAGCCCCAGAAAAATTAGCACATCTTAGATCAGAATCACTTAGATCAGCACCTACTAAATTTGCACCTTGAAAATTGGCTCCTCGCAAATCGGCATGTTGAATTAGAACTGACTCTAAACGAGAATTTTGAAAATTCGACTTGCTGAGGTCAGAAAAATTCAAAACTGAGCTCTTCAAGTTAACTTTCTGAAAAGTTGAATCCTTCAAATTAGAATCAGATAAATTAACACCTTCCATGAGTGTATTCTTGAAGACGACACTTTCAAGATTGGCTTCCCTTAAAGTTGTATAGCTGAAGTCAAAACCCTCTATCTTCTCACAGCTTCCTATGATAAGACCAAACGCACTAGCCTTAAAAAATTCCTGACTAAGGTGAAGCTTTCTTTTCAAAGCGCAACCCCTCGTTAATTTTTGGATAGCTTTCAAAACCTCATCACTTGACAACTCGGCAGGATGAGTTGAGAAAAGCCTTAAGGAGTCTTGGTGGATCTCAATGTCAGAAAGATAAGATATGTAGAGATCTGATGAAGTAGCAACAAACAGGATTAGCAAAAAGGGTAGAAATACAATCCGGATCTCTTTACGAGTTTTATTAAAAAGCCTTTGAAAAAACGAAAAAAGATTTGGGAAAAGCCATACACGTAACTCTTGCCCCTCCGCACGAAACCATCTTACTAGCGAAGGGGCTGATGAGGGCCCAAATTGACATTATTAATATTCCCAGTAAACATTTGGCCAAGATTCTGTTTTACCGCAGTAACGTTACCATTTCCGTAATTGTTAATGGTATTTGCATCAGGACTTTCGTAAATATTGATTTGTTGCTCAATTTCAATAGCCAGTCTTTTTACCTCTTCTGCAAAAGCTTTGTCTATATCCATAGCGGATTTTAAATGAGGTTCGAATAGCTTAACTTGAGCCTCAGTAATTTCTCCACCATTCTCAAAGGTGCTTTTAAGTTCGTCTACTTCAGGAATGCCTCGAAGTTTTTCCCAGACCTTTCGACGGAGCAAGTCAAGTTTTTCCAAAGTTTCCTTTGCTAATACCTGGCCAGCAGTACTAGTCCCTGCCTCAATAAAAGTATTAAGCACAAGAGCTGCAATAGCACTAATTACGACTTCCATTTTCAACCTCAGGAAATAAAAGAGTAAGGTTTTTCGAATCTTGGACTAGCGACATGTAGCGATCCGACGTGATTACTGAAGAGAAAGAGGCTTAAAAGCCTTGTCTATCAATGACATCTATTTCACGAATCAAATAGGATTGCTATATATATTACTCGCTAGAGATTAAAAGACTTCCTAACACTTAGTTCAATATCATCGATTAAAACCATAATACCAATATCTTCTTGAAAAAGAAACTCATTGCCTAGCTCTTTCAATGACTCTTCAAGGCTTTCTCTCATGGCCAATCGTGCAGGGGGCATTTCTTTGGAATAGTAATGCCACACTTCATACAGAGGCAATCCAATTAGGATAGCTGGATCGATAGCACCACTCAATTTAGAAAGTAAAGCACCACCAAAAAACTTTAGGCCAAACTTCGTGGATGCAGCTTGGAGCATTTTTAAAGATAAAGCCTCTCCTTTAACCGACAAAGGTTGTAAGCCAAGCTTTGCAAAAGCGATACTCCCAGCTTTGTTGCCGGCGAAAATGATCGAACCTAAAGAGGGACTAGCAGGGAATAATTCCTTATTGCTGAAAATTCCATGATCGAGAGATATTTGGTTTATGTAATCTTCCCATTCCTCGTCAGGAATGCTATAGTCAGATTTAATTACTGGAAGCTTGTAAGATAGCTGCGTCAAAAAAACCTTGAGTGTATTTTCACGAATCTTTTCATATTTTTCACTAATAGAGGCAGGATCTATAACTCTTTCATAGAAGCCATCCTTAAAATTACTTGCAAAAGACTTTTTAACATCAAATTCTTGAACCCCTATTTTGCTTAACACAGATCCTACAACTGCTCGATCCTCCCTCCATCTTTTGTTAGTAAAACTAAAATACCACTCTAAAAATGAGTTATCGACCCTGTATTTTAGATCATCTATCCAATTATCTACGGAGTCAGAAGCGTATACTTCAGCATAATTTCGGGCACTCCTAATCTCACTTAAAACTCGTTTGTTCAGAGAATCCCTCACTCTATTTCTTTGAAATAAAAAACCCTTTGCGGGGAACTCGCCAATTTGACTACCTCCAAAAAGAAGTTGAGGAGATGATAAATTATTCGTCTTCACCAAATCAGGAGCAGCTAGAGCTTCAGATATAAAAAATTGGCCTAAGAACGACATTATTAGGGTTGCAAATAATAATATCAACAAAAATTGAATCACTCTCGAATAAGACTTTTTCCTAGCGCTAAAATCCACGCTTGCTTTTGATTCTTTATCCTTCTCTTTAGGTTGATCTTCAAATACACTAGAATTATCCTTGCTTACTCTTTTAACACTTTCTTCGTCTAACTTTCTTTGAAATCGTTGAAATAAATTTCCCTCAACATGATTGAGTTTTCTATCAATTTCTTTATCAATATAGTCCTTCAGATATTCCCTCTCACTGATGCCGTCGGAAGCATTTCCGCTGAATGCAACATTGCCATCTCCTAAGCTTACTTGGATAAAGTGATTTTCTACAGTTTTTTTCAGATTAGTGTCAGAAGCCAAAATCTCTACAAGGCTTTCTTTGAAGACATTTAGAGAAGAAGAGTCTTGAGAGTTGTTTCGCAAAGCTTCTAGTGATTCTTCTGCTACTTTGTCCTGAGATATCTTGTCATATAAATCTTTCCAGATTAACTTGAGATGCTCCAGAAGCCTTTCATTAGATTTGTTTTCAATTGATCTGTCAACTGCAAGCTGCCCACCTTGCCAAGAAAAAGATATGAAATATGATATGTAGTTGCAAATCAATTCGCTTAATTCATTTGTATCCATGATCACAATCACATTCAATAACTGATTACATTCAAAACCAATTCGAGGTCTACCAATGGAATGTATTGAATTTTGCCAATATATAGCACTTGCCGAGCGAGCGAAGCACAGTAGAATCTTTTCGGGATAAGTATTATCAGGTATACCTACATATCTCACTCCCACGAGAACTGCGACATGAGCACTTGATATATCGCCATTATACGCAAGTAGCAAAAACTTGTCCAAAGTAGAGGTCGTACTCCGACCACCCCCCTCATTTACCCACCACCAACTCTTTTCCCTTCAAATTCAACCTCCATCCTTGCCCTCTACACCGGCATCCCCATAAATCTCTTCGCAAACCTCTGAAAGCTCGAACCCACGTTCCGCAGTCAGTAGGCTGGGTACTGTCATCCCTGTCAAGGTGGGCCACGAAGTTGCTGGATTTAGGCTGCTTAGCCAGTAAGTAGGGTGGGCAGTGACCACCACCCATCTCACTCTCCCACATCCAACCCCTCCCTCAAAAACTGTCGAAAACCCGACCCCCCCCCACTGGTACGGGCACCTCACCAACCCACGCCTCACCGGGTTGTAGTGCAAGTAATTTACTGGACTTTGTACAAAGTTGAGTAATCCATATCCTAGCGCTAACCCCTGAAAGCCTTGTATTTAGAGCGCTCACCTGATCGCCAATCAACCTGTAAGCGGCTTTTCTGAGATATTCGGGAGTTTGACAAATTTGGCTTGAGACCCAAACCTCCGAATATCTCAAAACAAGGACCTTCTTTAAGGCACAAACCACCGTAGAGCAGTCAATTCAGGCAAGATAGCAGGTGCTTTTTTGAACAAAGTCCAGTAATTTAAATGCCCCACCTAATCGGCCTCATCGCGAATTTGGTGCTGCTCGACCGCTTCGGTTCTACCACCCAATCCACCTTCGATGCCCAGACCAGCGATTTTGATTTTCCGCAGCCGGTGGATCGTTTTGCAGCGCCGCTGTCCCTAAAGATACGCTCCCTTTTTCAACAAAATCAGACTATCCAGCGTAAAGATTGGCTGCCACCAGGGCAGATCGGGATATGGGTTAGCCAAGCACGAAAGCTAAGCAGGTTGGGGCACTGCCCACCGCCCAAGATATTGGCTGACAAATGGCACCATGCCGCCGTCTCCGAGCAGAAGTTAGCCAATATTTGTGACACCATCATTCTACGTTGCTGGCTCCATGGCCAATTAGCTGCCGATCGCCGCTGCCACAGACTGGCCATACTGCATCAACGCCTGTTCTTCCATTTCAGTAAACGGCGATCGATCGCGCCGATTCAGCACCATCAGCGCACCGACTAAGACCCCATCCCTCCTGACCGGCACCGCTAAAGCAGTTGAAATTCCCAATTGCTCAGCAATATCCTGACGAATACGCACATCCGTTTGCGGATTACAGACCAAGGCTGATTGGCCAGTCTCCAGCACCGTGCCGCAGAGGCCAGAGGTTGTGGTTGGGCTCCGCTTACCCTGAATTGCCGCTGCATGTTTCCCGACCGCTGCTTCATATACGATCGTCTGGCCAGCATCCTGGGCGATCGCCACCACGGCAGTCTCGGCATTTACCAACTGCTGTACCTGTTCAGCAATTTGGGTCAATGTCATTTCTGTGCCCCCTCGCTTCTTCGTTAATTATTTTTTCTCGCTTAGCAAAACTACGCTGAACTCAATACCTTCTTCTGGAATGGGAAACGGCATCACCCTCGCCTCATTCTGGGCTGATATCGACGATATGCGCGATCGGCAGAAAAAATATATCGCCCCAACCATTCTGCGCGATTATCCGATCGCCCCAAATCATTCACGCGATCGGCCGATCGCGTCCCACCCTTGGTGAGCTGTGTTTCGATGACAACAATCTTATTTTTTCTTCTTTTTACTCTTTTTGCGGCTGGATTTAGCCCCACCGCCAAATCCAGATTTGCTCGGCATTTTTTGGGAGACTGACTGAGCCGCAATAGCTTTAAAGTCGGGAGGCTTATCGAACCCGAAAGCCTCTTGCTTTATGGGTGGATCCGGTTCGGACGTGCTTGGCATATATCGATTTGCCAAGGCATTAATATTTGCCATGAGCTTCTCTTGCTCAGGGGTGTAGTGAATAGATAGCTCTTCTCGGGTAAATTCTGACGCCTGCTTGAGCCCCAGATCGACCTGAACTCTGGGCCAGGAGCCCACAAACATCTCATCAACTTTCTTAGCGTTGTAGGCCGCCTCCATCACCGCAACGGATTCCACAGCTTTTAGTTTGAACAAGGCTAGCACCAGCGCCCCGTTAACCGAGATATGGTGATTGTCGTACTCGCTTAGCTGACGGGTGAGCACCTCTACACAGCGATCGCGCTGGTCGGGAAAGGTTTGGGCGATATGGGTTAGCCCAGAGGACAGCGTAATTTTGCTGTTGTAGTCAATGTCGGCAGACAGTAGTTCATCCAGAGGATCAATCGCCTCAGCCCCAATCAAGCCAAAGACGTCGGGCAGTTCTTCCCAGCACCAGTCAATGTCTCGCTGTTGTAAAACTTGGGCCAGGGGTTTAACCGCTTCGGCAGCTTGAAGCTGCCCCAGAGCTCGCCACGCGTGGATGGGTGCCCACAGGGCGACATCAGGGTCTAATGCCCCTTCTCCGCCGGGTTCGTCCTCCAGGTCGTCAGGGTCTGTAAAGAAACAACTCCACAGTTGATCGTCCTGAGCCATTTGAATCAGGGTTGGGATATGCTCTGCGGTCAGCCCGAGTTCTTGCACGTAGTTAGGCCAGTTTTTGGGGCCAGAGCCGCTGGCATCGCCATAGCTCAGGAGACTATCTAAGGGGGCGTCGTAGGTTTGGTTCAGCATTCTAGGTCTGGGAATAACACCGCTGGGTGATGACTATTTTTAGCCTACACCTAGCAGCCCGGGGGCAATCGCGCTACCACCATGAATGAATGTCTTTCAGGGCTAAAGCTCTACCAGGTGACGCTCGATTTGCCAGAGCTGGTCTGCCGTTAGCCATTGTTCATCGACCTGCATTAGGTTAACCCGCAGGTCTGGGGGCTCCAGCTGATGTATTCCTCAAAGCAAGATGCTTGGGCCTCTATTTCTTCTTTTTCTTGCTCTTCTTGGCGCCAGACTTAGCCTCACCACCAAAGCCAGCCTTTTCAGATAGCTTTTGAACTCCTGCCTGGGCCGCAATATCTTTAAACTCTGCTGGCTCAAACCCCTCGCGCCGAGTTAGCAAGCCCGCACCTGGGGATTTCGATTTTTGGCGATCCAGATAGGCGCGGACGTTAGCCATGCGCTGCTTCTGCGCTGGCGTATAGCGAATTTCAAGCTCTGCGGGGGTGAAATCAGAGGCTTGTTTTAGCCCTAGCTCGATCTGGGCCGCCGCCCACGGCCCCACGAACATTTCATCAACTTTGTTGGCGGCGTAGGCCGCCGCCATCACGGGCACCGATTCAACCGCCTTGAGATCAAGCAGTTCTGCGATGAGGGCACCGTTGACAGTGCGGTGGTGATGTTTGAAGTTGCTCAGCTGCCGAGTGATCACCTCTACGCAGCGATCGCGCAGCTCCGGAAACGTTTTGACAATTTTGCCAAACGCACCAATGAGGGTGACTTTGTTGTTGTAGTGAATCTTAGCGGGGATCAGCTCGTCTATAGGGTCGATGGCCGCTGCCCCGATCAGACCAAAGACCTGGGGCAGTTCTTCCCAGCACCAGTCGAAGTCGCGCTGCTGCAGCACATCGACCAGAGGGGTTATGGCCTCGGCGGCCTGCAGTTGCCCCAGCGATCGCCAGGCATGAATCGGCGCCCACAGAGCATCGTCGGGGGTAATGTCCGCATCCAAAAATTCGTCTTCGCGATCGTAGTCGCCCGCAAAAAGCGCCCAAAGCTCATCATCCTGAGCCATCTCGATCAAGGCGGGGACGTGATCGGCGGTTAGCCCCAGCTCTTGCCCATAGTTGGGCCAATCGTTGGCGTTAGTGCTTCGGCATGGGCCATAGCGTAACAGTTCAGCAACGGGGGGCTCGTAGGTATGGTTAGGCATGGCTGGTTCTGAAAAAACAGCATCAAAGGAAAAGATGAAGCGGCTGCCTCCTGCTCAACGGCAAACGCACCTAGAGACAATCGCACTATCCTGATCATGCCATGGTCCTAGTGCTGCCATAGATGACCAGACTCTTGCGTGGTGATGAATGGATGAACGATAGATGGGCATTCGTTACAAAGCAACCAAAGGGAAAGAGCCCCAGACTATGATGGAGCCACTCCTAAGTAAATGTGATGAAATATACTACAACCCTCCCTCTCTCCCTATTGCTGGCGATCGCAGCGGTGTTGACCACTGGCATCGCCTACGCCGAGGCACCGGCGGGCCAGCCGTCCCTGGGCAACGGGGCTGGGGAGATGGGCAAGAGCCACCAGGCCCAGAGCCGCCCAACCGTCGCTCAGCAGGAGCTAGATACCTTCTTTAGCAGCGAATACACCTACTGGGATGCGGCGGTACTGGCTAGCTTCTGGGGTCAAGATCTGGAGGAAGCCAAGGCCCGCATTGGCCGCAAAATTGGCTGGGGGCCTGTGGATATCGCCATTCTGGAGCAGTTTTTGCTCGACGCTCGCATAGAGTCGCTCCAGACGGTGTCTGCTCTGCAATTCTATGGGGAAAGCAGCTACACCTACGACGATGCGGCGGTCCTGGCCGAATTTTGGGGTGACGCTACCCCCTACGACGCCAAGCTCCGCATTGAACTCAACCTAATTATGGGCAATGCCGACGAAGTAGCCACCGCGCTACAGTTGGCTACGCCCTAGCCCCCGACCATGACCCTACAGGGCAAGGTGGGTATCGAAATTGAGCTAATGGCCCCCAGGGGGTCGAGTCGGCAGGTGCTGGCCGAGGCGATCGCCCAGGCCTGCGGCGGCGGCGTTAGGCGCATCTTTTATCCCCAGTCAGAACCCAGCCAGATTCCGGGCACGCCCCTGTTAGAAACCCTCACCCTGGGGTTTGAGGTGCGCGATGCCCAGCAGCAGGTGGTGGCCTGGTGCGTGGACGACCTGACCCTGCAGGCCGACTGCGATCGCACCGCTCCCCCTCGGCCAGGCTGGTATCGCATTGTCGGCGATGACCTGCGGCTGATGCAGATCGTCCGTCGCCTCACCGATGCCAGTCTGCCCCTGGCCGAGGTGCTCGAGCCCGTGGCTCAAACCCTGGGCCTAGAGCTACAGCAAGGCCCCGAGGGCATGGTGAAACTGGTGGATGAGCTGGGCCCCCCCATTGCCCTGGCGGCGATGCTGCCCGGTGAGCGCGATCGCCCCTGCGAGCTGATTACCCCACCCCTGAGCGCCGACCAGCTGCCCCAGGTCTGGGGCTACCTTCAGATCGCCCGTCAGCTCGACTTTTTTGCCCCGGTAGAGGGGGCCACCCATCTGCATTTCGATGGGGCACCGCTCAGCTCTGCGCCAGCGATTCGCAACCTGGTAAATCTGCTGTGGGCCTACGGCCCGACCCTGAAATGGCTACTGGGCAGCAACCCCCACTGCCAACGGCTGGGGCTTTGGCCGCCAGAACTGCTGAGCCTAGTGCGCGATCCGGCCTGGGGCGAGCTGCCCTGGGAGCAGGCCCAGCAGCGGCTTAAGACCATCCCGCTGACCAAATACTGCGACTTCAACCTAAAAAATCTCGTCTATCCCCCCCGCCATAAACACACCTTTGAGGTGCGAATTTTGCCCGTCTATCTAGAGCTGCCGCCCCTGCTGGAGGCGATCGAGCTGATCGCTGGCCTGATCAACCGGGCGATCGCCCCAGCCCCCGTACTACCCCAGGATCCCTGGCCGGCCAGCCTGGACAGCGTCAGCGCGCTACTCGCAGCGGTATAGCCCTGATGTTCTAGCGGCGAGGGTTTCTGGTAACCTGCCAAAGCAGACTCTTTTCGGACATCTCACCCTTGCCGCTGACTCACCACGGACGCTACGACTACTCCGCCATTTCCCAGCGGGCCGACTACTGCTGGCCAGGGGGGCAGCGGCTAGCGGTCTACATCGCCCTCAACCTGGAGCATTTTGCCTTTGGTGAAGGGCTGGGGGCGGAGCTGGCCCCCGGCGGACCGCCCCCCGATGTGCTGAACTACGCCTGGCGCGACTACGGCAACCGGGTGGGGGTGTGGCGACTCCTGGAGTTGTTTGACCAGCTAAGGTTGCCGGTGGCACTGCTGGTCAACTCGACGATCTATGACTACTGCCCCGAGGTGGTGACGGCCTTTCGCGATCGCCAGGACGAGATTGTTGCCCATGGCCGCACTAACTCCGAGCGCCAGAGCATAATGCCTGAGGCCGCCGAAGTCGCCCTGATTGCCGAAACCACCTCCACCCTGGCCCGCCATGAGGGGCAGCCGCCCCAGGGCTGGCTTGGCCCCTGGATTGCCCAGAGCTCCCTTACCCCCGACCTGCTCCAGGAGGCTGGCTATACCTACCTGCTCGACTGGTGCCAGGACGATCAGCCGATCTGGTTTAAGACTCGCCGGGGACGCATTCTCTCCGTGCCCTACCCCCAGGAAATTAACGACATTCCCGCCATTGCGGCCCGCCGGGCAAGCGCCGCCGAATTCGCCGACATGATTGTCGATAACTTCGACGAGCTGCTGGAGCAGTCTCACCAGCAGCCGCTGGTCTACGGCATTGCCCTACACCCCTATATTGTCGGTCAGCCCTTTCGGCTGCGGCACCTGCGCCGGGCCCTGCAACACATTGCCCAGGTCGCCAGGGAGCAGCCCGATCGCATTTGGTTGACCCATCCGGGGGCGATCGCCGCCCACATCCACGACACCCTGGCCGACACCATTCCCTAGCCCCGCCCTCAGCCCTCGCCTGACCATGAGCAACCCTACCCCCGAACAGATGATCGACCTCCTCGGCCGCGCCAACCAGGTAGCCCAGGCCGCCATGGCCGAGGGGCACCATCCCTTTGGGGCCCTTTTGGTCGCCCCCGACCACCAAACGGTGCTGCTAGAGCAGGGCAACGTAAACACCGTCAACCACGCTGAATCGACCCTGATGCGGCGCGCCTACGACCAGTTCTCCGCCGACTATCTCTGGGGCTGCACCCTCTACACCACGGTGGAACCCTGCGTCATGTGCGCCGGAACCCAGTACTGGGCTAACGTGGGGCGACTGGTCTACGGCGTTTCAGAACAGCAGCTGCGATTACTCACCGGTAACCATGCCGAAAACCCCACCCTGGATGTGCCCTGCCGCTACGTGTTTGACCACGGTCAAAAGGCGATCCAGGTGTGGGGGCCGATCGCAGCGGTAGAGGCCGAGGTGTTGTCGCTACATCGGGGATTCTGGCATCCCTAGCCCCAGGCCCAGTACTGCCAAACAGAAATTTGGCTGCTCCCCCGCTCCCCTACTCCCCTACTCCCCTACTCCCCATCAACAATAAAAACTTCATTTTCAACTCAAAACACCTGCCCCATTTCTTGAAAGCTTCATGGCTGCTGAGTTTTCATTTTCCACTGTCCGGGTTAGCATGTAACCCCAAACACTGCTTGCCTCTTTCTGGAGAAATCTATAGCCCCAAAGATAAACCCTAGATTTCATTAATCATTTTTAATTCCGCCCATCACCCAGAATTAAAATTTTTGAATAACTGGTCTTTTTTATAAAGTTGGCGTATATTTACCATGACCATCACCCGTTCAAATCCAGAAATCCATATAGACCTATCCCTCACAACTCTCCAGGCTTTTTGTCAATTAATGCTACAAATTAGCCTGATTGCCATTCCAGTCTATTTAGCCCTTTTCATGCTTGCCATCCCCTTCGACAGCAATGCCGGGGTTAAGCGGGGCTTGGTTTTATTCCTCCCAGTGGTGGAGTTTTCCCTCTCGGCTGGCCTCTATGCCCTGGGGTTTTTGACAGTATCACCCAGTCCTAGTCAAACAGAATTTGCTCCCCTAGAGAGACTAAATCGCCCGACGATTCGCCGCAAGAGACTACTTATTTCGCTGGGCTCAGTTTCTTTTTTCCTGGGCATCTTATCCGGTTCGCTGATCTTGATTAAGGCTCATCTTTAATCAGCAAAAGGACCCCGGCAGGTATGGCAATGTGGCATGCCGATATTGTTGGGCCCCGGGCGACTGACCTATAGTTGGAGGGTTCTTCGCTGCAAGGCCAAGCCACCATGGGGCAGCCCTCCACCCTCAATCTCAACTTTGTTCGTCAGCACTTTCCTGCGCTGGCCGGTGACTGGGTCTTTTTTGACAACGCGGGCGGCTCCCAGATTCTCAAACCAGTAGTCGATCGCATCACCGAATTTCTCTACGATTCCAACGTGCAGTTGGGGGCCTCCTACGCCGTGTCGCAACGGGCGACGGAGCGAGTGGCGGCGGGGGCCATGGCCATGGCCAGGCTGATCAACGCCGCCGACCCAGCGGAGGTCGTGCTCGGCCCCAGCACCTCGGCCCTGTTGCGCATGCTGGCCCAGTGCTTTCGACCCACCCTGCAGCCGGGCGATGAAATTATCGTCACCAATGCCGACCACGAGGCCAACATCAGCCCCTGGAGGGACCTAGAGCGGGAGGGCATTGTGCTCAAGACCTGGCGGGTAAACCCCGCCACCTTTGAACTGGAGCAGGCCGATCTGGCCGCCCTGCTCACCCCCCGCACCCGCCTGGTGGCGATGACCCACACCTCCAACGTGCTGGGCAGTATTCAGCCGGTGCGGGCGATCGCCGATCTGGTCCACGCCCACGGCGCTCTGCTGTGCGTCGACGGGGTCGCCTTTGCCCCCCACCGCCGGGTCGATGTGCAGGCTCTCGACGTCGATTTCTACACCTTTAGCCTCTACAAGGTCTACGGCCCCCACCAAGCGCTGCTCTACGGCAAAAAAGAGCTGCTGCTAGCCCTGCCGGGGTATAACCACTACTTCATTGAAGATACGGCGGTACCCTACAAATTTCAGCCCGGGGGCAGCAGCTACGAGCTGAGCTACAGCCTCACCGCCATTCCCGACTATTTTGCAGCCCTGGCCCAGCACCACGGGCTACCCGACCAGGTGGACCCGCTCGACTACGCCTTTGCCCTAATCCAGCAGCATGAGGGGGCGCTAAATCAGCGGCTGCTGTCGTTTCTGCACCGTCAGCCCAAGGTGCGGGTAATCGGCCGCAACACCGACGACCCGACTGAACGAGTTTCAACCATTTCCTTTGTGGTCGATGGCCTCAGCAGTGACCAAATTCCGCCCTACCTAGATGCCCAAAACATCGGCATTCGCTACGGACATTTCTACGCGCTACGGCTGATAGAGGATCTGGGGCTGCTGCCCAACCAGGGCGTGGTGCGCGTCAGCATGGTGCACTACAACACCCTAGAGGAGTGCGATCGACTGATTGAGCAATTGGCGGAGATTCTGTGATTATGGGCTGCTGACCACCCCCAGGAGTCGGCCCTTTACCCCGGTTAGATAGGCCTCTCGCCACCCAGACAGCTGCGGCTCAGCTCCCCCTAGCCTAGGGTTCCGAAGGCCAGTTAAACCCACGGGCGCGTAAAATCTGTCGACCGCGCTGGCGGGCCAGTTTTTGTAGGTCAATGCTGCGATCGGTTTCGTCGACAATTTCGCCGGTCAGCACCTCTAGCACATCTTCAAGGGTGACAACCCCCGACACGCCGCCGTACTCATCCACCACCACCGCCAAGTGCTCCCGGGCGGTTTGAAAGTCCTGCAGCAGCTTATCAGCCCGCTCGGTCTCGGCTACAAAGCGCACCGGGCGGGCCACCTGGCTCAGCAACTGGTGGCCCTGACCGCGAATCAGGGCGGTGAGCAGTTCGTTCTTCAGTACCAGCCCCAAAATCCGGTCGATGTCGCTGTCGCTAATCAAAATGCGGCTGTGCTGGGAATTGAGAATCTGGGCCTCGGCCTCAGCAATGGTCAGATCGCCGGACAGGTGGGTGACAGCCACTCGCGGGGTCATGATATCGGCCGACTTCATATCGTTGAGGCGAAACACCCGGCGAATCATCTCGGCTTCGTCGGCTTCAATGATGCCCTCCTGGTAGCCGATGGTGGCCATCAGCTTAATTTCAGCTTCGTTGGTGCTAGGGCCTTTGCCCTGGCTGGTCAGCGGGGCGGTAATTTTTTCCAGTAGCAGCACCACGGGGGTAAACAGCCAGGTGATCCACTGCACCGGCACCACCAGGGTTAGGGCAATGGGAACGGCATAGCGCTCCCCGAAAATTTTTGGAAAAATTTCCCCAAATAGAATCACCAGCAGCGTCAGCAGGCCCGTAAAGACCCCCAGCAGGGCATCGTTAAAGACGTTGGCAGCGATGCCCCCAATCAGCACGCTGCCCACAATGTTGAACAGGTTGTTGAGAATAACAATAGTGGCGATGGGCCGATTTATTTTTTGGCGAATGGCCAGAAGCGCTACCGCAGCCGGCTTTTTCGACTCGGCTAGCTGCCGGGCCTTGAGCACCGGTACCGATAGCAACGCTGCTTCACTACAGGAGCACAGGGCGGAGCCCATCAGCATAATCAAAATGGCGATCGCAAGATTTAGCATGGGTTGGTGGGGGGCAAACAAAACCGGCAAAGAAGACGCTGCTATGATTCTCTACTATGATCCACTAACGGGATGCACAAATGCCCTAAGGGCTTGATCTAGTCCTGTAGCAGCGATCGCGTCCAGCCCATGGATAGGTCATGCAGTGCAATGGTTCCCTCCCTGGTATCCGCCTGAAAACACCCCAATGAGCGACACTATCCTCGACGTCAAGCACCTCACCGTTCAGTTCAAGGTCAATAATCAGCTTATTCAGGCCGTAGATGATGTTTCATTTCAGGTAAAACGGGGGCAAACCCTGGGCATTGTCGGTGAGTCGGGCTCGGGTAAATCGGTGACCTCCCTAGCCGTGATGGGGCTGGTGCCCTGCCCACCAGGTCGGGTCGTCGATGGCGAAATTTGGTTCAACGGGGCGTCGAACAGTCCGGTTGACCTGTGCAGCCTCAGCGATACCCAGATGCAGCATTACCGGGGCGGCCAGGTTGCCATGATTTTTCAGGAACCGATGAGCTCCCTCAACCCGGTTTACACCGTCGGGTTTCAGATGGTGGAAGCGATTCGCCAGCACCAGGATATCGACCAGGAGACGGCCCGTCAGCAGGCGATCGCCCGCCTGCAAGAGGTCAAACTGTTGCCCACCGACGCCGCCTTGCGCGCCACCCTTCAGGCGGAAAAACCCCATCTCGACCCCGAATACCTCACCGACACCATCAGCCGCCGTCAGCAGGCCATCCTCGATCGCTACCCCCACGAGCTGTCCGGGGGGCAAATTCAGCGGGTGATGATCGCCATGGCCATTTCCTGCAACCCCGCCCTGCTGATTGCCGACGAGCCCACCACGGCCCTAGATGTGACCGTCCAGGCCACCATTCTCGACCTGCTGCGGGAGCTGCGCGATCGCCGCGGCATGTCACTGATCTTCATTACCCACGACCTGGGCATCATTGCCGAGATCGCCGACCAGGTGGCGGTCATGTACCAGGGCAACATCGTAGAAGCAGGCCCCGTGTGGGAAATCTTTGCCCAGCCCCAGCACCCCTACACCAAGGGCCTCCTGGCCTGCCGTCCCCAGCCCCACCAGCAGCTGCGGCTCCTGCCCACCGTGACCGACTTTATGGCTACCGAAACTAGCGGGCTGAGGGGTACCGGCACAGCCGCCCCAGGCAGCGGAACTGTCTCCATCCTGCGCGAACGACAGCTCGATGCCGATGCTCAGGCCCGCTTTGCCCCGCTCACCGAGGCGGAACTTCAGGCCCGCGCTGCCACCCTGGTGGCTAACGGTCCCCTGCTGGTGGTGGAAAATCTTCAGGTGGGCTACCCGGTGCGGGGGGTGTTTGGCAAAACTCGCCACCACGTCATGGCCGTGCAGGATGTGTCCTTTCAAATTCAAAGGGGCGAAACCTTTGGCCTGGTGGGCGAGTCGGGCTGTGGCAAAACCACCCTGGGGCGAGCTCTGCTGCGGCTGGTCCCCACCATGGGCGGCAAAATCTGGTTTGAGGGGCGCGATGTGCTGGGACTGGGCGCGACCCAACTGCGGCAGCTACGGCACGATATGCAGATCGTCTTTCAAGACCCCTACAGCTCGCTGGACCCGCGCATGAGCATAGGCGCCGCCATTGCCGAACCGCTAAAAATCCACGGCGTGATCAAAAGCGCTCGCAACCAGCGGGAGCGGGTTGCCTACCTGCTCGATCGCGTCGGTCTGCCCACCACCTGCATCAATCGCTACCCCCACGAATTTTCCGGCGGGCAGCGGCAGCGGGTGTGTATTGCCCGCGCCCTGGCCCTCAACCCCAAGTTCATCATCTGCGACGAGTCGGTGTCTGCCCTGGATGTATCAGTGCAGGCCCAGGTGCTCAACCTGCTGAAAGAACTCCAGGCCGAGTTTGACCTCACCTATATCTTTATTTCCCATGACCTAGCGGTGGTCAAGTTTATGAGCGATCGCATCATGGTGATGAACCAGGGCAAAGTCGAAGAGATTGGTCCCGCTGAGCAGGTCTACCGACACCCCCAAACCCCCTACACCCAGGAGCTAATCAAAGCCATTCCGGTGGGTAGTCTAGAGCGCATTCAAGAACTCCAGCGCGATCGCATCCAGGTCGCCTAGCCGCCCTCGGCAGCCCGCCTCAATCGAGGACAATACCCAAACTGCCACCCACCAGGGAGCAACCTCGCCACCAAAAGACTGGTGTTGGGGGACTTGCAGGAAAATCAGGTACCTGCTGATCGGACTTCGACTTCGCTCAGTCCTCGATCACTGAAGGTTGAGCGAAGTCGAAACCTGGCCGCCTGGTACACCATTAACCCGCAGATCCCTGGGGTAATCGCTTAAAACGAGTTGCCGGACTCGGCTGGTACCAAGTCCGGCTTCAATATCTTCGCTGCAACAACAGGTGAATTTGTAAAGGCAAACGACCTTTGCCCTGCCCAATCGGGACTGACCAAATAGGATTCAGTATTAGGCTGGGCCTAGGGTTAGGCCCAGAGTTTTACCGATTCGCTCCGCCAACCCTCCCCATGGACATAGGCGAGCAATTACAAAATTTGCCAAAAGAACACGGAAATACATAGAGAGGCTCCGTATATTCCCCTATGGTGAGGCATCCAGCTGCGGCTTACCCCTGATCAGGCCCTCTTAACCTCCGTTTTTTCTCGGTTTAGTGCTCCCGCAGTAGATGAGATCATAGCGGCATCGGTCCAAGAGCCCTCACCAACCGGCAAAGACCAGATTAGGACTGACCTACCCCCTTGGTTTAGCCAACTCGATAACTGCCACAGGCACCCTCAAACCATTCGGGTCTCAATGGGAACCTATGTCCAAGGTTCTTTTTTGACCAGTCCATCCAGACATCACGAGTCCAGCATCCTTTGTTTCCCTGTTCCGGCTGAATTGGCATCACGGTTTTTGAGCACACCCAACCCCACGGGAACATAACCATGCACGTCTACCACCCACAGCAGCCTCTGGTTTGCCTACTCCCCAACCGAGGAGTAGCCAGGCTAAATGCGGATCAGGTCAGCCCCAGACCGACTCGCCTAGCCGGCCGACGGTCAGTATCCCCCGTCCACATCACCACCGACGAAACCCTCAGCCGCCTAGCGGCGGCGGCGGTGCAACAGCAGCACTATCCCCAGGCGCTGCAACTGCTCAGCGAACTGATCGAGCGTCATCCCCAGAGCGCCATGTACTACAGCAATCGGGGGTTAGTCCACCTACGCATGGGTCAACCCTGGCTTGCCCTCGCTGACTGCGACCAGGCCGTAGAACTCGGGCCGCACCTTGATCAGGCCTATAATAACCGGGCCATGTGCCAAGCGGCCCTGGGCGATGACGCTGCCGCCGTCGATGACTACGAGCATGCTGTTGACCTCAACCCGTTTAACAGCCGCGCCCGCATCAACCTGGGGGCCACACTGCGGCAGATGGGGGACTTCGATCGCGCCCTCGAATGCCTCGATGAAGCCCTCATGTTTCATCAACTACCCGAGTTCATCTACGCCGAGCGGGGCCGTACCTACCACCTGCGCGGCGACTGGAACTGTGCCCTGGCCGACTACCAGCGAGCCCTAGACACCGCCGCCGGTCTGCCGTGCAGCCCCCAGCAGCAGGCTCTGATCAAGCGGGTAAAGGCCTGGATGGTGGAGCTGATCCCCCAGCGGGCCTAGAACAAAACCTTGCCCCTTACGTAGCAATGGCCACTGCCATTAGAACAGAAGTCACTCCCACCGACAAAAACTGGGGCGACGCAATGGCGTATAGCCAGCGCTTCAGAAGGTGATGGATAATGTCCTACTCGGTCTAGCGCTGGCTATAAATGCCCCGCTAGTCGATGGAAATACTTTGCGGCCCACCCCCATTGCGGGAGTTGCTGCTGGCGGAAGCGTCGTCGTAGCCTGGAGCAGTGGCGCCCTGGGTGTTTAACCAGCTTTTGACCGGGTCGTCAGCCAGATTAAGGCGCAATAGACCAGAGGCCAAACCGCCTAGGAAAGCAGCTGGATGAGCCGTTAGCTCTTGAACAAAGGGCGTGAGTTCGTCTAGGAACATAGGAATAGGGCGGTGCAGAAAAGGCTCGAAGCTCTGGGAAATTTCCCCGAAAGCTATAGATATCCTAGCCTACCCTCGACCGCTCAGGGCACGGTCAGTTTCCCGCTTCTCCTGCTTGCGTTTGAGGCTTTCGCGCTTGTCGTGGAGTTTCTTACCCTTGGCCAGGGCAATGGTGGCCTTGACCCACCCCCGCTGCAGATAAAGCTTGAGGGGCACCAGGGTCAGGCCCTTTTGCTCCACCTTACCAATCAGCTTGCGAATTTCGTCCCGGTGCAGCAGCAGCTTGCGGGTGCGCTTAGCCTCGTGGTTGTAGGCTTTGTTGGTCATGGTGTGGGGAGAAATATGCACATTGTGCAGCCACAGTTCCCCGTCTTTAATCAAGGCATAGCCATCGCGCAGGTTGACCTTGCCCTGGCGAATCGACTTAACCTCCGAGCCCATCAGCTCTAGGCCTGCCTCGTAGGTCTCCAAAATCTCGTACTCGTGGCGGGCCTGGCGGTTATCGCTGACAATTTTGTATCCATCACTCGCATCGGCCACGGTCCATTCTCCTATTCGACCACCACCCGCCATTCGTGCAGCTCGTACTCGACGCAGTGGTGTGCAATCAGCGGGTCGGCGGCCACAATGGCGCGGGCTTCTTCCATCGAATCAGCCCTAAACACCAGCATACCACCCCCATATTCGGCCCAGTAGCCACTCTTAGCCTCATGGCCCTGGGCCACCAGGGCTTTTACGTAGGCGATATGGTCGGGCACAAACTGATCAAAGGCGGCTTTATCAACAACGCCTTTTTCTATTTTGACAAACCAGGGCATCGGGGGCGATCGCAGCAGAATTCTTCCACCCTAGCCTAAGGCAAATCGACCTGGAGATCCTCGTTGCTGCCCAGGTGGGTCGTCTTTACCCAGCGCAACCGCTTGGGCCGCACCGCCAGCCGCATTGTCATCGTCGCAATCACCAGCAGCCAGTGGAGCATGTACAAATTGCCCCACAGGGTTTGCAGACCGCTAACCCACACCGCCTGAGGTCGCGTGCGCCGCAGTCCACAGAACATGCCCACCATCGACAGGGTCAGCGCCAGGCTCGACACTGGCAAAAATAGCGGCAGCCGATGGCGCAGCAGCGCCATCACAAAGTCGGGCAGCGCCACCGTCGGCAGCCCGTACTGAATCATCCAGAAGGCCGCCATATCAAAGGTCTTGGCTGGCGCTAGACGGTGTTGGGCGATCAGCCGCCAGTAGTCGAGGTAGCGCTGGTACCCCCCCTCAGCCCAGCGGTTGCGCTGGTGCCATAGGGCCAGGGGACGCTCGACCCCCTCTTCGCCCACGGCCGGGTGCAGCAAAAACTCGATCTCCCAGCCACTAAAGTGTAGGCGGAGGGTCAAATCCAGATCGTCGGTAATGGTTTCTTCATTCCAGCCACCGCACTGGGCCAAGGCCGTGCGCCGCACAAACTGACCGTTACCGCGCAATTCACCCAGGCCACCCAGGCTAATGCGCTGCTGCTGAAAGTAGCTGTCAAGGGCCATTTCAGCCTGCTGCCCCCGGGTCCAGAGGTTTTTGGCCCGATTTACGATGGCTTTTTGCATCTGCACCGCGCCGACATTGCCCTGGTCAAACAGGGGTACCACGTGGCGCAGCACATCCTGAGGCACCCGCGCATCGGCATCAAACACGCCAATGATGTCCCCCTTGGTGTCGGGCCACACCTGATTGAGCGCTCCCGATTTGCCACCGCTGGCCCCGGCGCTGCGGCGCAAAACCCGCAGTTGTGGATAGCGGTTGGCCAGATCCTGCAGACGCTGGGCGGTGCCGTCGGTGCTGTTATCGTCAATGATCCACACCTCATAGCGACTGGTGGGATAGTCGATCTGGCCCAGGGCCGTAACCAAGGGTTCAATTACAGCTTCTTCGTTTTTGGCCGCCACCAGCAGAGACACATAGGGCCACGCATCCCAAGCCAAGGGGTCATCGATCGCGCTTGGGACGGCGGTGGAGGGAAGGGGGGCGGCAGCCGCCAGGGGTCGGGCCAGCAAAATTCGCACCGCATGGGTGGTCAAAATAGCCGTCAGCCCTAGCACTAGCCAGGTACCCCAGGAAACCAAATGTAGGACCAAGATTCCCCCCCACAGCATAGTCAGGGTCAGCGCCGCCTTCGAGCGCCGCCCGGCGAACCCGGGAAAGTCTTCGATCTCCATTTCTTCGAGGGGATTATAGAACCGTCTGAGGCGGGATCCTTCAGGAAAATCAGCCATGAAGTCAGGTAGGGGCACGACA
The DNA here is from genome assembly GCA_041739575.1 of Nodosilinea sp. GTDB lineage: Bacteria > Cyanobacteriota > Cyanobacteriia > Phormidesmidales > Phormidesmidaceae > Nodosilinea. Next base: position 49,224 of record JBGSNT010000097.1, read on the forward strand.
AAAACAGCAGCGACCAAAGGGTTAGTCCGGAGCAATACTCTTCGTCAAGCATTCCCTCAGACTAGGTCTATCATCGTCGATTTTGTCGAAAATTTCGGTGATCTCCGCCGGCCCATCCTGGGGAATGCTAGCTCTGTAGTCTAAACCATCAGTCGAATCATCGGTGAACCAGCCCTCCGGGTGGGTATCCTGTATCCTAGGCAGCTGAACCTGATGACCATCTGACAAAGTCGTTTGTTGAAACTCAACCTAAGGCCAGATCCATGAGTTTGACGTTTGAGGCCATTCAGCCCGCAGGCAAGCAGGATGTTAGCGTTTACATGCCCTACTACCAAGGCAATAAACGCAACGCGCTACCCTACGCCATTTCCCTCTATAAGCAGGGCAACCTGGAGGGAGAGCGCGAGATTGAAGGGGGCGACAGCATTGCCTTTGTAGCCACCTGGAACGTCTCGATGCTGCCCGCCGATTTGACTCGCTGCCGCATGCAGTTTGATGACGAAAGTGATTTCAGCTATGAAATCACTATGGCCACCTTTGAGTTTGTGGACTTTTTGTTTGATGTGATTGTGGCGCTGCGCCACAAGCGCCCAGCAGATTTTTCCCAGAGCTTCTATCGGAAACTACTGCGCCTAGACGACTAAACTCGCGGTCCCGGCAGGGCTGGGGCATGGAAAAGGGGGCCTAGGACAGAGCACTGTGGCTAAACCGCAACAGTCTAGAGGATTCTGCCTGGGCAGATGGGCCAAGTTGTCCACCGCTGACACCCCTCGAGGTGGCAGAATGGAGGTGGTGCTTTGCACACTGTATATATATCTGCATCGGGGTACATCACTATTCCGAAGTCTGGATGTAAGCTATCAGTGCATTACCCCCACGGAGGATTTGCGGCGTGCCCAGTTCAGCGAAGCGTTTGATCATTGGTTCGACCGAGGCATACAGTGGCAAGTCAGCGATTCTGCTAGGAATTGGGCTCCAGCTTCAGGCCGCAGGCATGGATATTGGCTTTGGCAAGCCGATTGGCAATTCAATCAACGGCGACGAAAAAGACCCGGATCTAGACTTTATTGCTGAAACCCTTCAGCTACCAGCCTCGCGGTACTACCCGCCATCTATTTCACTGACCCAGGCGGCAGTGGCAAGTCAGATGGCGATGAAGGGGGAGACTCCCAGGCGCTACAGCCTACAGGCCTACAGGGAGCACCACGGGGAAGCCCTGGTGCTTTTAGAGGGGCCGGGTGACCTCACCGAGGGAACCCTGCTAAACCTATCCGTGGCCCACATTGCGGCTGATATTGACGCTGCGGTGCTGCTGGTCACCCGCTACGACTCGCTGCTTCTGGTCGATCGCCTGCTGGCGGCCAAGGCTCAGCTGGGGTCACGCCTGATTGGGGTGGTTATTAACGATGTGCCCCTAGAGGCAGTAGAACAATGCACCGATCTGGCCCGCCCCTTTTTAGAAAATCAAGTCATTCCGGTGCTGGCGGTGCTGCCGCGATCGCCAATTATGCGCAGCGTCACCGTCCGGGAGATTGTGGCTAGCCTCAACGCGGAGGTGCTGTGCTGCCCCAATCGCCTTGACCTAATGGTGGAGACCCTCACCATTGGCGCCATGAACGTGAACTCAGCCCTGCGCTACTTTCGCAAGGCGACCAATATGGCGGTGGTAACCGGGGGCGATCGCACCGATATTCAGTTTGCAGCGCTCGAAACCTCTACCCAGTGCCTGGTGCTAACAGGTCAAATTCCGCCGTCTCCTGAAATTCTAGAGCGGGCCTCAGATCTGGAGGTGCCCATCGTCTCAGTCGACTCTGATACCCTCTCTACCGTTGAGCGCATTGACGAGCTATTTGGCCAGGTGCGCCTGCACGAGCCGATCAAAGTGCAGTGCATTCAAGAACTGATCGCCACTCACTTTGACATGGAGCGGTTGTTGCACTTGCTCGACCTGGGGCTACCGGTGTCGGCCAGCTAAGCCAAATCCTTGGCGACGGCTAGCCTGTGGTCTAATCGTCGCCGTCTGATACAATAAAGCGCGTTATTCTCGAATTCGGTGCAGCCTTTGAGTCAGTCCATTGAAGCGCTCGAATCTTCTAAAGTTGACACATTTTTGCAGGAACTCGCGGCTATTCAGCAGTCGGGTTCTAAGCGGGTGGCTATTTTGGGGTCGCGCCATGTGCCCATTACCCACCAGCAGCTAATCGAGCTAATGACCTACGCCTTGGCCCTGGGGGGCAACCGCATCATTACTTCCGGGGCAACGGGCACCAACTTTGCCGCCATCAAGGGGGCAATGAAAGCTGACCCCAACCTGCTTACGGTGATTTTGCCCCAGAGTCTGGCCCGCCAGCCCCAGGAGTCGCGGGACCAGCTGGAGCAGGTGATGCACCTGGTGGAGAACCCCAATAACGACGCCATGTCATTGGCAGAGGCCAGCTCCCTGTGCAACCAGGAAATTATTTCCCGCTGCCAGCAGCTGATCTGCTTTGCCTTCCACGACAGCACCACCCTGCTTAAAACCTGCCAGGATGCCGAAGATCAGCGCAAGATTGTAACGCTGTTCTATTTCGACTAGGCCGCTGACCAGCCTCAGGGGGGAGCCCAGTCACCCTTGGCTCCAGGACCAGCAGCTTGGATAGGATAATAGAGATGTTTTCTAAGGGGATTCGCCATGGCCTCTGTACTCACCATGCCAGGTTTTTTGCTGGTCAGCATTGGGCTGGCGGCGCTGCTGGTCTACCTGCCCTTCTTTGCCGTCGGCTATGGACGCTTTCAAGTAGGCTACGACCAGGCGGCCCCGCGGGCCATGCTGTCCAAGCTGCCGCCCTACGCCCAGCGGGCCACCTGGGCCCACGAGAATGCCTTTGAGTCGATCATTCTATACGCCCCTGCGGCGCTGATGGCCTACGTCACCCAGCAGCAGTCGAACCTGGCCCTGGGGGCTGCGATCGCCTACCTGATCGCCCGCACCCTCTACCCGGTGGCCTATATCTTGAATGTGCCGATCGGGCGATCGCTGATGTTTGGCATCGCCAACCTGAGTACCTTCACCCTCTATTTCTTGAGCTGTCGGTCGGCCTTGCTGTAGTCTGTTGGTGCGCAGATAAACTAAATTCAAGTCCAGAAGGGGAGTTTTGCCAGTAGGAAAACTGTAGCCCCCGGGCTTGGCTTGATATACACAACGGTACTCATGGCTTCTAGCTTTTCCTTTGACATCGTCAGCGATTTCGACCGCCAGGAACTGGTCAACGCCCTCGACCAAACCCGGCGAGATGTAATCAGTCGCTACGACCTCAAGGACACCAAAACCACCCTTGAGCTGGGCGATAGCAGCATCACCATTGAAACCGCCAGCGACATGACCCTGGATGCGGTGAAGGATTTGCTGTACCAAAAGGCCGCCAAGCGCAATCTCTCCCTGAAAATTTTCGAGCCCGGTGAGGTGGAAGCCGCCAGCGGCACCCGTGTACGCCAGACGATTACCCTCAAAAAGGGCATCGAGCAGGAGATGGGCAAGCAAGTCACCAAGCTTATCCGTGACAACCTAAAAAAGGTGACCGCCGCCATTCAGGGTGACGCGGTGCGGGTGTCAGGCAAGTCGAAGGATGACCTCCAGCAGGCTATGCATCTGGTGAAGCAGGAAGAGTGGCCCGTTGCCATTCAGTTCACCAACTATCGGTAGGCGGGCTGCCGGTAAGGGCCTGGAGGAGGCGCTCGGCAGCAGTAACCCCGGCGTCCGGAACCTCTATAGGTAGGGGACTACCGGCCCAAGCTAGGAATTCCCCCCGATGCCCCTCTGTGCCACGCCCCAACCGGGGCGGCCTTTGCCCAAGGGAGGACTGAACTACGGAGTGGAGAACGCCACCGACAATGGGGCAGCGGTGAATATAAACATCCCGGTGGGATAGTGCCGGTTGGCTTGGGAAGCTTAAGAGCACCGTCAGCCGGAGCCTCGGCCTATGACCGCCGACTTGAGCAAAATCGAACTGGGCACCCTGGGAGAAACCCTGGTGGCCAACTGGCTAGAGACCCAGGGCTGGCAACGGTGCGATCGCCAGTGGCACTGCCGCTGGGGAGAGCTGGATCTAGTCATGGCTAAGGGCCCCGCCGGCAGTAGCGGCCAGCTTGCCTTTGTGGAGGTCAAGACCCGCAGCCAGAGCAACTGGGATGCCTACGGTCTGATGGCGATTACCCGCAGCAAGCAGGCCAAGTTATGGAAAGCTGCCCAGCTCTATTTGCTAAAACATCCCCAGTGGGCCGAGGCCGCCTGCCGCTTTGACGTGGCGCTGGTGGCCTGTCGCAGGGGTCAGCCCTCGGCGGCCCAGCCGGCCCGACAGCTGGTGGTGGACGATGGCCACTACCTGGCGATACAGGACTATATCGAGCATGCCTTTGATGCCCCCAGGCGTTAGCCGAGCCCCGGCGGTGAAGCTCCGGCAAAATTCTTAAGTAAATAATAACGTCCTATTAACGGCATTCCGGCTTTCATAGCCTATGCTGCTATATAGAGGTATCGTCGTTGTCCTGCCTCTATACCTAGTGTCTGCATCCAGCCAGTGGGCTAGAGCAGGCTCACCACCGTACTTCCCAGTCCGTTGTTTCTCTGGGAATACCCTATGACTAAATTTGCGATTTACGTCTGCCCTACCGGAAGTCTAGCTGAACAGATTCAGCGATTCTTAGCCGAGCACAGAGAGGCAGCGGGTACCCACGGGGAGCAGGGGCCAGAGGCCTGCTGCATGCTGATCGAAGGCTTTGAAGAACAGTCTGGGGCGGCCCCGGTGTATACCCGGAGTTTAGATCGCGCCTATAACCGAGGGCTAAAGTCACGCCCTTCCCCTGCGGTCACCCTCGATGGCCTGGTCACGAAGCCCACCTGGGGCGGTCTGGCGATTACCTCTCCCTGGCTCAAGCAGGTGATGGTTAATTTTGCCTGCACCGTCAAGTCGCCCACCCGCAAAATGCCCCTCCGCATTCAGGACGAGCTGGGCCTGCCCCTTGTCTACGGCTCTAACCGGAAAGAGACCAAGGCCGTCGTAGCCGAGGCCAAAGCATCCATTGACTGGGAAACCCCCACCCAGTGGGAACTGCGGTTTTACCAGCAGTTGACCAATCAAAGCTGGAAATGCCACAGCAGCTGGGATCTAGGCGCAGGGCAGCCCTTGGTACCCTTGGTGTCCTCGGTAAACTAGGGGTATTCTCCCCAGCGCTGACCCTTGGCGATCGCCCCCGTCCCTCCAATTCCCCACGTCACTCTGGTGCTGGCCATGAGCCTGGATGGCAAGATTGCCGATATCCAGCGCGGTGCCGCCCGGTTTTCGTCGGCGGCAGATCTTGCCCACCTAGAAGCCCGGGTCGCAGCGGCCGATGGGGTTCTGTTTGGGGGAGGCACCCTGAGGGCCTATGGCACCACCCTGAGCGTGCGCAACCCAGAACTGCTGGCTCAGCGGCGGCAGCGGCAACAGGCAGAACAGCCGATCCAAATTGTCTGGTCACCCTCGGGGGAGCTTGACCCAAATTTTCGCTATTTTCAGCAGCCGCTGCCCAGGGGGCTGGTGACAACGGTGGCAGGGGCTCGTCGATGGGCAAACACAGGTCTGTTTGAAACTATTTGGGCCGTGCCCAACCCTAAAACCCAGCCCTGGGATTGGCCCTGGATTTTAACCCAGCTGAGGGGGGCAGGCATTGCGACCCTGGCCCTGCTGGGCGGCGGCGGGCTGGCGGCGGAGCTGCTGGGCAGCGACTGCGTTGATGAAATTTTCATCACGGTATGTCCGCTTATTTTAGGGGGGGCCACGGCCCCGACCCCGGTGGACGGGGCGGGTTTTTTGGCGGCAGCGGCGCCCCGGCTACAACTGCTCTCCCAGCGAGTGGTGGAGAGCGAGGTGTTTTTGCACTATCAGGTGCTACGGTCTCCCCTGCACAGAGCGACAAATTCCTTTACCTTGGAGAATAACTTATCGTCCCCTACCGGCTAATCACCCATGGGCTACCCCGCTGTGCCGCCGCTAACCGCCACCTGGATTCGCCACATTGAGGAAGTACCGGAGGCGGTGTGGGACGAACTAGCCCAGCCCCTGGCGACGCCCTTTTTGGAGTGGAGCTGGCTGCACAACATGGAGCGATCGGGCAGTGTGGGAGCCAATGCGGGGTGGCTGCCCTGCCACCTGACGGTGTGGCGTGGCAAGACCCTGGTGGGGGCCGCCCCCATGTACCTGAAGGGCCACAGCTACGGCGAGTTTGTGTTTGACCACCAATGGGCCGATCTGGCTGAACGCCTGGGGGTGCAGTACTACCCCAAGCTGCTGGGCATGGCCCCCTTTACCCCGGCGGAGGGCTACCGGTTTCTGATTGCCCCCGACGAAGACGAGGCTGCGGTCACCCTGGCCATGGTGGAGGCCATTGACACCTTCTGCGATCGCAACACCATCTCCGGCTGCCACTTTCTCTACGTCGATCCCCAGTGGCGGGCCACCATGACCCAGCTGGGCTTTTCCCAGTGGCTGCACCACGGCTATGTGTGGCAAAACCAGAGCTTTCAAAGCTTTGACGACTACCTGGGTATTTTTAACGCCAACCAGCGGCGCAATATCAAGCGCGAACGCAAGTCGATGGAGACCGCGGGCCTGCGCCTGGAGGCGGTCACGGGCGATGCGATCGGCAAGCCCCTATGCAACCAAATGTACGAGTTCTACGCCGACACCTGCGACAAGTTTGGCTGGTGGGGCAGCAAATACCTGACCCGCAAATTCTTTCAGCTGCTGCACCACGACTATCGCCACCGCATGGTGTTTTTTGCCGCCTACGGCGATGACGACGATACCCCCGTGGGCATGTCGTTTTGTTTAACTAAGGGCGATCGCCTCTACGGGCGCTACTGGGGCTCTAGTGTAGACATGAACAACCTGCACTTCAATGCCTGCTACTACGCGCCGATCGAATGGGCGATCGACCATGGCATCACCCTATTTGACCCTGGGGCCGGCGGTCGCCACAAAAAGCGACGGGGATTTCCGGCCCTGGGTAACTATAGTCTGCACCGCTTCTACGAACCGCGGCTGCAAACGCTGCTGACCCGCTACATTGCTGAGGTCAACGAGCTAGAGCAAAAAGAGATCGACGCCATCAACGCCGATCTGCCCCTCAAGCTACCCTAGCAATGGCCGGTGTTGCCCTTGGTTAGCAGGATGTCCATTAACGGTGGGTGGCTGGGGGCTGGGGAGATGGGATGAGGGCTTGACTGCTGACTAGATGTACTAGGGTATACAGAAGCTGAGCCCGGACGCTCGCGTTACCATAGAAAGCTGCGTGTTCCCTAGGCCGCGATCGCCTCCCTCTGCCCCATGACTCTACCCGCTAACCCCCAACCGATGGATAAAGCCCAGCGCCAAGCCCTAGACGACCAGCTATCCAAACGCTACATCGAGCTCGATCCCAGCGGCTATTTTTTAATTTATTTAGATACCGATCAGGGGCTGATCTACGCTAAGCACTTTGCCAACATCATCAACGAAAAGGGGCTAGCCTGTGACCCAGCCACCGGTGAGCCGCTGCCCGTGCGCGGCCCTGTCAAGCGAGTCCCCACCCACACCTACAGCGGGCGCACGGCCAAGGAACTCTGCATCGCTCTGTTCGAAGATGCCTCCAACCCCTGCCCGATCACCTATCTTGACCATGCCGCCTACCTAGGACGGGAATTTATGCGAGCCGAGGCAGCGCTCAGCGCTGGCGAACCCTACGTGCAGGACTAGGCTAGCAGCCAGGGACCCGCTACCCTGCCACAGTGGCTAGTGCTCTGAGGCGGGTCAAGCCACCATTCCGACGCTCCTGGCACCCTAGCTCCTTTGCTCCCCTGCTATTGGCAATAGCCACCTGACCTATGCCGTAATCTACTAATGCACCCGCGAGGCCAGCAATTGTTCCTCCAGCGCCGCAATGCGGTTGTAGGCCGCGGTGAGTTGAGCCGTCAGCCGCTGAATTTGCACATCCGGGGAGAAATTGGTCTCGGTGCTTTGGCGATCGAGATCGAGGTAGCTACTGTCCAGCAAAACATCTTTGTGCTCGCAAACGCTGTCGAGCAAGCCAGGGGCATGGCGGGGAGCATTGCCGTAGGCGAAGCGAGCCACTTGAGGTTGATTGTCGGCAGCAATGCCACAGGATTGAGTGGCAATCAGGGCGGCAACCTGATCGTTAACCTGATCAATCATCTGATGCAGGGCGTCAATCTTATTTGTCAAAAGAATGACCTGGGTTTGGATAGAGTCCATGTGACGCCTGAGTGTTTAATTTTCATCATTATCCTAGACTCCAGCTCATAGATCACTGCCGGTCTCCTGAATCATTTAACGTTTATTGGCCGGGATTTCCGTTAAGTTGCCTGCGCCGATGGGGGCGAATTCTCCTCCTGGAAAAAGGATCAAGAAACCCCCAACTTTGTAAACTTGCTGACTGAAAGCGTTACACCCTGATCCTCTAGGCAAGGGGAGTTGGCGAGGTTAATTTCACTCAGAAAAAATTAAGGGTTTCTGTTAAACAACAATTCAGCCAAAAATTTCGCCCAAAGTCGGGATTAGGGTCTGATTTTCAGCGTATAGCCAGGAATGAATATAGAAATCGCCACTGCGCCTAGGGTACAGGCCACTACCACTAGCACAAACTGGGGCGGCGCACTGGCCTATAGCCATTGCGCCAGAGGATGATGCAAAACGTCCTCACCAAGCTGGCAAGGCGATAATTGCGATCGCCCCAGGCTCGCCCTGTTAGCTTAAACCCCATTTGCAACGGTATGCCTGGCAATAATGGACAGGTTCGCCACCGTATATTTTCTGAAATTTGAGCGGTGTCAATTCATTTTTTAGACTTTCTTCCCTGGAACACGGCTCGCTTCCCTTATCCCTTTGGGAAGCGTACGCCAACGACCAGCTCAGGACACCCCGCTGCCTAGTCAGTGATCGAGCATTGAGCGGAGCCGAAATGCGCCCTAAAAAATTACCCGTATCGGCTTACCATCTCAACTCCCCTGCCCCTCTGACTCCCAGTCCCACAAACCCCAGGCTGAGACGGTAAACCCTAGGTGTCGATATAGCGACCACCGGGGGGAAGGGTCTGGAGAATTTGCGCGATCCCCGCCCCGACGCTAGTTAATGTGAGGCCGCTGCGAATAAACGACAGCAGAGTGCTAGGGGCGGCCAGGTGATTGCGATCGCGGGCCAGTTAGACCTGGGGATCGACGGATGCGGGGGAGCCATGGACTATCGGCTAATATACCCATGGAATGAGTTTTTTGACCCGTTGGCGATAGTCGGCGTAGGCGGGGTAACGCGCCTGTAGCCAGACCTCTTCCTGGCTGGCTTTGGCATTAAGTACCACCAGCAGCACTAGGCTAACGGCCAGATGGCTAAGGCTAAACCACCACAGGCTGAGGGCAAAGGTGCCCAAAGTCAGGCCGCTATAGAGGCTGTGGCGCACGATGCCGTAAACCCCCGTCTGCACCAGTTCACCGTCGTCACGGGGGTAGGGTAGGGGGGTCAGGCTATGGCCTAGATCAAACAGCCCCTTGCCCAGCAACACCAAGGCGAAAAGGGCGATCGCCGCCGCCACCCCCCGCAGCCCGTACTGCACACCCATGCTCACCCCACCCCACCCATCTGATGGGTAGGCCGGCACCAGACCAAACGCAACCAACAGCAATAGCTGAGCCAGCACCCAGTACTCGCCCCGCCGCCCCTTCCAACTGTCGGCGGTAAATCCCCACTGACTCAGTAGATTCATGGTCTTACTGTAGCGTGGAAAACGCTCCGCCCGAAGCCGTTGCTAGCCGCCTACTCGCATCGACAACAACCCCAAAAAGCAGCCTACCGCAGTAATAATAGCGACCCGCTGTACCAGTCGACGAACGCGGGGAGGCAGAGAGATTTGCGGATCAGGATTTGGTAGCATGGGGCACACCTTAGTGACTAGAAATGGCTAGTAAACCATGTTTTAGGCCCTAAACCAAAACCCTTTAAGGAAAACCAAAGCTTCCTGCCTAAAATTTCTTCTAAGCTGGCGAAAAATTCCATGCTTTGGCCGTAGCGCTGGGCGGCAGAAGGGGTAAGGACTGGGCGACACCTGAACCTGGCGTACTACCAGGGGTAGTCAACCACCCTGGCCCTGGCCCAGCAGAACCTGGGGTTCTAGTCTGCCTGGGACCGCAGCCCCTCCACCAGCACATTTACAATCACCGCATCGTCCCAGGCGGGGGGCTCTTCGCCAATGCGCACGATCACCAACTCCTCGGAGGGGATGACATAGACCCGCTGGTGGTGACGACCATCCAGATAAAACGTGTCGGCGGCAAAGGGGGCGGACGAAGCGAGGTTCACCTGGGGATAGTCCGCCGTGCGCGCCTTTAGCCAGATGTGCAACCCAAAGGTTGGCTCCAGGGGCGACTCGATCAGCATCTGCCGCAGCCAGCCAGCTGGAATCACCTGGGTTTCGCCCACCTTACCGCCGTGGAGCAGCATCTGCCCCAGCCGTACCCAGTCTTGAGCGGTGGCAAAGAAGCAGCAAAAGGGTTTGGCGTGCCCTCCCGGGCGATCGAGCCAGAGAAAGCCATCCGCCGCCCCCAGGGGCCGCCACAGGCGATGGCTCAGGTAGTCGCCAAAGGAGTCGCCCGTGGCCCGCTCTAGCACAATGCTAAGGATCTGGGAGTTGAAGTTGCTGTAGTCAAATACTGTGCCAGGGCTACCCTGCAGGGGAATGCCGAGGGCAACCTTGGGGGCGTCGGAACCGCCGTAGAGCTGCACCAGGTCAGAGCGCAGGGTGTCGATGCGATCGTCGTTGCGCAGGCCCGACTGCATATAGAGCAGGTCGGCCAGGGTGATGTCACCCCTGGGGTCATTGGCCCATTCCTCAATATAGGTGTCGACGGGATCTTGAATGGAGGTAATTTTTCCCTCCTCGATCGCCACCCCGATCAGCAGCGCCAGCAGGGTTTTGACCATCGACATCGAGTTGACAAGATCGGTGGCTTGGTGGCCCTGCCAATACTGCTCTAGGACCAGGCGATCGCGGTGCATGACCAGCAGCGCCACCGAGTTCTGGGCTGCGGCAAAATCCGAGGCCCTTTGCAGCGCCGCCGGGGGAATTTCGGTGGTCTCTGCCTTCGCCAAGGGCAGAGCCTGGGGACCAATGCCCGGCACAGGCTGCCGAGGCCGATACCACGCCGCCGATGTGATCGGGGTCTTGGGGTAGGTGAGCGATCGCGTCAGCAGTCGCCAATCGGTCGAAATTCCCACCAGGCTACCCGCGGTTGCTAAACCCATCACGGTCCATAACTTGGGCGTTAGAAATGCTCTAGTCATGGCGTCGTCGCTATATCTACGGGAACAGGTCCCTATTTCATAATCAAGTTAACTGCTCCCAGACTATTTTAGGAACTTAGCGAAAGAAAGTCTGCCCCCGAGGGCTTGTCTCTGCCAAGGGTCTGCTAAACTGGCAAAGAACCACTACTTGGAAGCGTGGCTGAGTGGTCGAAAGCGCCTCCCTGCTAAGGAGGTAGGGGAGTAAACCTTCCCTCGTGGGTTCAAATCCCACCGCTTCCGTATTTTGAATCGATAACTTTTGAGTTGAGCCAGGATTTTCTGGGCTCAGCTTTTAGGTTCCTTTATTGACGGAGATTGATGGGGACGGCGTTTGGGGTTGCACCGGCAGCCCTGTGGGCGCTCTGACCCCAAACCCTGAGGAAAAGCTCAGTTCAGGTGTACTTTGAGTTCGTCTGTACTGTACGCTTGAGGAAGTGGTGCTAATGTACCCATGATTCCCAAGCACATTACCCTGACCAATTTTCTCAGCTACCGCGATGCCAGCCTCGACTTTAGCGGGCTGCACCTGGTCTGTGTGGCTGGGCCCAACGGGGCCGGAAAATCGTCGCTGCTAGAGGCGATCGCCTGGGCGCTGTGGGGCCAAAGCCGGGCTGCCGACGATGATGACGTCATTCACCAGGGGGCAATGGAGGCCAGGGTTACCTTTCAGTTCCAGCAGGCCGACCACACCTATCGAGTCCTGCGCAGCCGCCACCGCACCCAGGGGACCGGCCTGGAGTTTCAGGTACACACCGAAGCGGGCTGGCGGGTGTTGACTCAGCGAGGGGTGCGGGCCACCCAGCGGCTGATCTGCCACCACATCAGGCTTGACTACGACACGTTTATTAACTCCGCCTACCTGCGCCAGGGCGGGGCCGATGACTTCATGGCTAAGCGACCGGCGGATCGCAAGCAGGTGCTGGCCGATTTGCTCAAGCTCAGCCGCTACGACCAGCTGGCCGAAGGCGCCAAAGACCAGGCCCGCCAGGCCAAAGCCGAGGCTGCCCTGCGCCAGACCCAGCTGGATGAACTCACCAATGACCTGGCTGACTATGAACCCACCTGCCAGCGCCAGGCTGAGCTGCAGCAGGAACTGCACCAGTTAGACGAACAACAGGCGCGGGGCCGCGATCACCACCAGCAGTTGCGGAGCCTCGAGCTGCATTACCACAGCCAACAACAGCAGCTCCAGCTCCAGATCCAGCAGCACAGCCACCTGCACACCCTGCTGGTGCAGACCGAGGCGGCCCTCAGCCGCCTACTGGCCGAGCAGGCCCAGGCCGACCAGCTTTTGGCCCAGGCCACCCCCCTGGCGGCGGAGCTGGCCACCCTGGCAGAGCTAGAGGCTGAGGATGCCCAACTGAGCCAAGATTTTCAGCAATATCAAGCGCTCCAGGAGCAGCACCGGGCGATCGCGGCGGCCGAGCAGGCCCAGACCGAGCAAACCCGCACCCGCCTCACCCAGACCCAGATCCAGCTGGCGGCCGTCGAGGCCCAGCTGACGGAGCTGGATCAACGTCTCAGTCAAACCGCAGCGGTGCAGGCAACCCGCCAAGACTACCTGGCTGCCCGAACCCGACTCAGGCATCTCGATGGACTGCAGCTCCAGGCAGAGCCTCTGATCCAGCGGCGGCGGCAGCTGGAGGCGGGCCTCCAGCTGGCTCAGACCCGCCTCCAGACTCGCCTGGAAGACATCACCGCCGCCGCCCAGCAGCTCCAGCAACAACGGGGCGAACATCCTCAGCTGGTGGCCGTCGCCCAGGAGGTATCAGCCACCCTGAGCTACCTGGAAAAACGGCGGGTCTACCAGGAACAGGTGCGCGAAAAGGGGCTAGAGCGACGCAGCTTTATGGAGGTGCTCCAGGCTAGCCAGCGCACCTGCGAAACCCAGATTGCCCAGATCGCCCAAAAGCTAGGGTTTCTGGACCAGCCTGAGGCCGCCTGCCCCCTGTGCGATCGCCCCCTTGAGGCCCACCACCGCACCCTAGTCGAAGGCCGCCACCGCCGTCAGCAGCAAGATTTACAGGACGAGATTTGGGTAATCCGAGAGCAGCTAGCGGCCTCAGAACGGGAAATTCAGGTGCTGCGCCAGGAGTATCGAGCCGTGGAGGCTGAGCTAGAGATCTATGCTCCGATCCTGCAAAAACAGGGACAGCTAGTGGCCGAAATGGCCTCCCAGGCCACCGTGCAGGAGCGCCTGCAACCCCTGGAGGCCGAGCAGCAGCACCTACAGCGGTGCCTGACCGAGCAGGACTACGCCCTCGACCTGCGCACCGAACTCAGCCACATCGACCAAACCCTAGCCCAGCTGGCCTACGACGAACGCGACCACGCCCTGGTGCGTGGCCAGGTCGACCGGTTGCGCTGGGCTGATCTCAAACACCACGATCTGTCCCAGGCCCAGCGCCGTCGGCAGCCCCTGCAACAGCAACAGCAGCAGTTGGAAACCGATAGGGCCAGGCTAGCCGCCGAGCTGACCGCCTGGCAGCAAAGCCCTCAGGGGTTGGCCCTGGCGGCGGTACAGACAGCGATCGACCAGCTCAACTACCGCAGCGATCGCCACCAGGAAGTGCGCCGGGCCCTCCAGGCCGCCCAGGGCTGGAGGCAGCGGCAGCTCGAGCTAGAGCAGGCCCGACACCAGCAGCCCCAGCGGCTGGCCCAGCAGACCGAGCTGCAGGCCCAGCTGCAGCACCAGCAGGTCGAGCTGACTGACCTCACCACAACCATCGCTACCCTGGAATCGCATTTGCAAACCCTGGCCTTCGACCCTGGGGAACTGGCGGCCCTCGAGGCCCAGATCGCCGCCCGACAGCAGCAGCGAGATACCCTGGTCGCCCAGCTCGGGGCCCTAGGCCAGGCCCGCCAGCACCTCGAAGATGTCCAGCAGGGTCTGGCCCAAAAACAGCAGGACCTGGCGGCGGTGCGCCAGCGCCAGTGCATCTACCAGGAGCTCGCCCTGGCCTTTGGCCGCAACGGCATCCAGGCCATGATGATCGAAAACCTCCTACCGCAGCTGGAGGCCGAAACCAATCACCTCTTAGGTCGCCTCAGCGCCCACCAGCTCCACGTGCAGTTTGTCACCCAGCGGGCCACCAAGCGGGGCCAGGGTACCATCGACACCCTGGACATTCTGATTGCCGATGCCCGCGGCACCCGCCCCTACGAAACCTACTCCGGCGGCGAGGCCTTTCGGGTGAACTTTGCCCTGCGGCTGGCCCTGGCCCGACTGCTAGCCCAGCGCTCAGGGCTAGCGCTGCAGCTCTTGATCATCGACGAGGGCTTTGGCACCCAGGATCAGCAGGGCTGCGATCGCCTCATTGCAGCCATCAATGCCATTGCCGACGACTTTGCCTGCATTCTCACCGTCACCCACATTCCCCACTTCCGAGCCGCCTTTCAAACCCGCATCGATGTCGTCAAAACACCCCAGGGATCCCAGCTCTCGCTCTCGGCCTAGCCCTAGGGCCGCTCCTTAGCCCACTAGCTTGCGCGCCCCGTAGCGCAACTGAACACCACCCTCTACTTTCGTTAACATTCTTTTTATATTTTAAGATTTTCTTTCCTCAGCACCTAAAAAATATGTCTCCTGGAATGCAACATACAACCGCTGAGGGCTTTAACCTAGGGACATACAGCCTTTTTCAGCCGAGGCCAGCTAGGTATTAATCACCATTCACGCTTCTATTCATAAATGTTACAGTTGTTTACATAAAGCAATTAACTCGTCTTTAATCATGACTCCCGTTGAAATTCTGCTTGAAGTTGGTACCGCTGCTGTGTTGGCGGGTCTGCTGCTCAAGGGTCGCTCCGAGGAAACAGCCCTCGAATCTAAGCCCATTCCTATTCCCGTCCGCAATCGCCGCTAGGTCCTCAGCGGCCTCACGCTGACTTGGCCTACCAGTGTCCTAAAGCCAAAGCTGCTCCTGCCGATTTAGGTGGAGCCTTCCCCTCAGAAGTTCCTCAGTCGCTGTTTCCCACCCCGCCGCTTTATGAGAACCGTGCAAAATTCCACCGACCTAGTCCGCACCTATTTGAAAGAAATTGGTAAGGTTCCTCTGCTCACCCACGAAGAAGAGATCGTGCTGGGTAAGCAGGTGCAGCGCCTGGCAGCATTGGAAGCAAAGCGGCGAGAGCTAGAGGAGCTGACCGACGACGGGCTCACTCTGGAGCAGTGGGCCGAGGCTGTCGAGTTACCAGTGGCCGATCTAAAGGCTATTGTTCGGCAGGGAAACCAGGCCAAGCGCAAGATGGTAGAAGCCAATCTGCGCCTGGTGGTGTCGGTGGCCAAGAAATATATCAAGCGCAATGTTGACCTCTTAGACCTGATTCAGGAGGGCACCATTGGCATGCAGCGGGGGGTCGAGAAATTTGACCCCACCAAGGGCTACCGCTTCTCGACCTACGCCTACTGGTGGATTCGCCAGGCTATCACCCGCGCGATCGCCGAGAAAAGCCGCACCATTCGCCTGCCCATCCACATCACTGAAAAGCTCAACAAGTTGAAAAAAGCCCAGCGTACCCTGTCCCAGCACCACGGTCGGGCCGCCACGATGGCCGAGTTGGCGGTGGAGTGTGACCTGACGGTGAAACAGGTGCGCGACTATCTCGAAAAGGCTCGTCAGCCCCTATCCCTCGACCTCAAAGTGGGTGATAACCAGGATACGGAGCTGGGCGAGCTGCTGGAGGACAACGGCCCTTCTCCCGAAGACTTTGCCACCCAAGCCTCCCTGCGCCAGGACTTAGAGCGACTGATGGGGGATCTCACTCCCCAGCAGCAGGAGGTGCTTTCCCTTCGCTTTGGCCTGTCCGATGGCAAAACCATGACCCTGGCTAAAATTGGCGACATGCTGTCCATCAGCCGAGAGCGGGTGCGCCAGATTGAGCGCGAGGCCCTCACCAAGCTGCGTAAGCGCCAGTCTGACATTCGCGAGTACCTGGCCAGTTAGAGGTAGCGTCAGACAGATTGAGAACTTCTCTCTCAAAATCTAGTTAGAGTAATCCAAGAAAAAGTCATCCGACCACTAGGCTGGAGTTGGGGCCATTTCGACAAACCACTCTTCTAGACCGGGCAATCGGTACAGGGTCTTTTCGAGTACCGTTATTGCCTTCTGGGTGAGTTTGACCCCAGTGTTGTAGGTTTGTGTGACGAGGTTGACCGTCGGCTGCTTGCCCTTGAAGGTGAGGGATTCGGCAAAGCTTATGACCGTCTCGACCGAGTCCAATAGGCTGCCTCACCAGTGTTGCTCCAGCCAACCAAAGGTGCGCTCCACCGGGTTATATGTGCTGTGATAAGGCCGATAGTAGGCCAACTGAATCGTGATCTGCCCTCGCAGGGCGAGGGCGACTCATCAGGCCATGAATTGGGTACGTCGGGAGTGATGTGTGCGGCTCGACTATCCTTTGAATGTCACCTCCAGCAACTGCGGAAAGCGCGCTTCGGTAGGCTTTCGTCCTCGTTGATCAAAGGCGTCTCGAACCGGGCCTTGGTCCCGTTCATTGGGGTGGATTGCGGGTGATGTGGGTTCCCGAGTGGCAGGCTCCTGGGGCCAAAATGGGTGAAAGGGCTTTCACCGAGCTTGAATGGGGGAGTCCAGACCTGCTTCAGGAAAAGGTTAGCCACCGTGGATAACGGGTTACAGAACAATGTCTTTGCGGTACCGGGCTACAGCCTGTGGGCCGGATCGACCCTCGATCGCGCCACCCTGGTCAAATTCATGGAGCGCACCTACGCCGAGCTAGACCCCCAGCAGCCCCTGGGCCACATCGCCGCCACGGTCGATCGCTACCTCAGCCGCGATACACCCCTCTGGTGGGTAGCGGCTGAAGGCGTGGCCACCCCCATTGCTGCCCTGTGGCTGGGGTTGGCCACCGACCAGCGCAGCGGGGTTTTGCACCCTTACATCCTGCTGCTCTACGTTGCGCCCGACCATCGCCGCCGGGGCATTGCTACGGCCCTGCTGACGGTGGCTCACCACTGGGCGCAGCAGCAGGGGCACCGCCAGATTACCCTCCAGGTATTTAGCGACAATGCGGCGGCCCAGGCGCTCTACGCCACCCTGGGCTACCGGCCCGAAGCGGTCTTAATGAAAAAAGACCTCGACTAGGAGCATGGGGGAAAGTCGGCGGCTGGGCTCAACTAGCCCTTTCGGCCAACCCTTTCAGCGAGGTGCACAGACGCTTATAACGGTCGGTTAAGACGTTGACCCAATGTTAATCTTGCGGGGCAACTATAGGCTTAATACGGTAGGTCCATAGCAAATTTGCGCTTCGTGCCAGGGTGCGTAGGACGGCGAGATGTTCCACCATTTTCCTGTCGGGTGGTTAATTCATTCCTACAGTAGGGTTTGCTGAAAAAGTCAGCAAGGGCTGGATAGTGCCTTTTGGTTAGGCCCCTGCCGGAACGCCCATCGCCGCCCGCCAGTGAGCAACCCTCCATGCCCTGAGTTGACCGATTTCTTTGGCGAGATAGCGGTGTGT
>JBGSNT010000125.1:0-4389 GCA_041739575.1 Nodosilinea sp.
ATCGTCTATTTAAGTCGATTGAAGAGTTAGAAGCCCTTATCAATAACCTGTTGAATGAGGGTGATCTTGTAATAAATTGGGGGCGTAATCTCAAAAATAAAGGAAATGCTGTGGATGCAATTTAAATGCGCAACAGCTTAGTGCTGGGTTCGATGCTGCTGGCCCCCACCGCCATCGCCCAGTCGCCGTCGGGGGCCTGGCTCGACGGCGACACCAACTGGAATAGCCCCAACGACTCCATCCCCGAGGCCCCAATGCCAGAGGGCGGCGGCAACCTGCCCAACTGCTCCGACAACCTGCGCCCGGCCGCCGTACCCGAAGATGTTCTGATCGAGGCGGCAGGCTGGTCTCTGACTGGGCCGGTCCAAATCTTCGGTCAAACCACAGTCATTACCGGCTCGGCTAACGCCGACGGCATGTGTCGTCCCCTGGCTTACCAGGTGTTTGTCTTTACCGATGGCGAGTTTACCGGCACCCTCTCCCCTACCCCGATGGATTCGCGCACCGACGGCAGTTTGGTGAGTGTCGATCTCTACCGCGAGGGCTTTATCAGCGCCTCCTTTAACCGCTACACCCCCGAAGATGCAATGTGCTGTGCGTCGCAGTCGAGCCTGTTGTTCTACCAGGTCGAGATGCCGGACGACCAGCCCGTGCTAGTGCCCCAGTTCCCGGCCAGCACCAGCCCCAATTCCTAGGGCAAGCCGATTTTCAACCGGCGATCGCCCCTCGATCGCCCCTCTGAATTCAAGGATCTTATTGACTATGCAACGGTTTCTATCGATCGCTCTGGTGGGCGGTCTCTTGCTGTCCACCAGCACCGCCTGTGCGAACAATTCCTCCACCGCTGACCCTCAGGCATCGACCGAGTCAACGGCGGCACCGCCCATGACTACAGAGTCGGCCCCAGACGCCGCGATGGCCAATCTCAATACCTACGATCAGACCGCCAGTGGCTATCCGGTAACGGCCCAGTACCCCGACACCATGGCCGTCGACGGGGGATGCGGCGGCGAAGGCTGTGGATTTTTCTTCACCTTCAAACCCCAGGGCAATGCCCTCGATGAGGCGGAAGTGCATGTCTTTCTCCCGGCTGGCGCCACGACCGGGGCCGAACAACTGCCGTTTGTCACTGGCCCCAACGGGTTAATGGAAAACAACGGCTGGACGGTGGACAGCATCGAGGCCGATGGTTCGGCAGAGTTTCCCTATCCCTGGGTGGAAACGGTGATTAACTTCAGCACCGACCAGGAGCAGTCGGGCCATATCCTGCTGGGCCAGGCGGAGGGGCAGGCGGTGCAGGTCATGCTGCTCTACCCGGCAGAAATGGCTGACGCCTACTGGCCCTCCGCTAAGGTGGTGTTAGAGAGCCTGGGGTTTGATGCTGACCTCCTGCCTATTGAGGCCTCTCAGGTGTAGCTCAGCCCCAGAACCCAACCAGCAGACCGACTGTTGGCCCATCCCCCACGCCCTACCCCTGGGCGTGAGGTAATCTCCAGACCCCAGGGTCTCAGGACTTCCAGGGCCCCTGGGAGCAAGCAATAGGGTAATTTCCGAGAAAGAAGATACCCCAGGTAGGGGCGCAGGGCCTGCGCCCTTGAGAGAAATCAAAATTCTCGGGTATTTGCGTTTCCAGAATTGTCCTCGATGAAATTCGGCTGCAGCGACGTCTGGATGCGGACTCAGCCCGATTACCTGGAACCTAGGTCGAGGTGCATCAAGGGGTTAGCCAACAAATAGGGTGCCGGCGTCATTCCCGCGAAGGCGGGAATCTACAGGGAAGCATCCACCCTAGCTGGTGCCTTATTTGGAAGCGAGTCCCCAACCTTAATCGTGAATCGAGCCATCGGGCATGATCGCCCCGGTGAGAATGGTGCCGGTGAGCTTGACCATCGTGCGCCCCCCTACCGCCACCTTGGCC
Organism: Nodosilinea sp.; assembly: GCA_041739575.1. Taxonomy (GTDB): domain Bacteria; phylum Cyanobacteriota; class Cyanobacteriia; order Phormidesmidales; family Phormidesmidaceae; genus Nodosilinea. The sequence goes on from JBGSNT010000125.1 coordinate 1,919, forward strand.
CCGCTGAGGTCGGCCCCGCTGAGGTCGGCCCCACTAAAGTCGGCGCCGATCAGATCGGCCTCGCGCAGGTTGGCGTGGCTGAGGTCGGCCTGCAGCAGGTTGGCCCGAAACAGCTTGGCCTTACTGAGGTTGGCCCGGTTGAGGTTGACCTTGTGCAAAAAGGCATCGCTGAGGTCAGCCCCGCTCAGGTTGGCCTCGCTGAGGTTGCGGCCCGAGAAATCTTTTTCGCGCAGGTTAGCGCCACGCAGGTCGGTGCCGCTCAGGTCGGGGCTCTGGCGCGATCGGTGGGTGCTGGCGGCCCCGTTGCGGGTATGGGCGTTGTAGCTGTTGTAGGCGGTGTCAGCGGGTTTAGCGCTGGGCTGACCGCTGGGGGAGGCGCTAGCGTTAGCCCCAGGGCCAGCGGTAGCGCCAGCCTGGTTTTGGGTGGCTCCACCGCTGGTGCTGGAGGCCTTAGTCCCCCCAACCCCCGCCGCGGCATCGCGCCGTTGGCGATAGGTTTGCGACTGGCCATTGCCATTGGCCGCGCTGTCATTGGCCGTGCTGCCGCTGGCCGAGCTGGCGGCGGTATTGCCCTGACTACCGCTGTAGTAGTTACCGCCGTAGGTGTTGCGCTGGTAGCGATAGTAGCGATTGTGGGATGACGATCGCTGCCCCTCTTCGCTATCGTCATCCTCAGGTCGAGCACTGGCATAGCCCCTGCTGCTGTAGCCATTGCTGTAGGCCGATCGATAGTCGCTGCCGTAGGCCGTAGAGGCTCGATAGCTGCTGCTGGGGGTAGCAGCGGCGCTAGCGCTGCCGCTGCGACTGTGCGATCGCAGCACATCTCGGGCGTGGTTGAGGGCCTTAATTTTATCCTGGGCCTTTTGGTAGAGGCGCTCGTTATCCTGGGGAATGCGATCGGGATGCCAGACGAACACTAGATCCTTATAAGCCTGATTGACATCCTCCAGGGAAGCACCAGGCTCTAGCTCTAGAATTCGGTAGGCGTTGTCCAGCTCTCGCATGTAGAGACGATCTCGCGCTTAGGGTATCAAAGGTATTCCACCGAAAAACCCTCCTGGCCAGGAAGCGCAAACTCAGGCCTGCGGGCCGGTCGCGGCAAAACCCTGGAGAGGTATTGAGCTGGAACACTCTAAGGCCAGTGCTCAACTCATCATATTTTAGGCGGGTTCCCCCCTTCTCGTAAGACCCGAGCCGGTATCTACTGGTTTGCTTAACGGGTTTTGGGCCAAAATCCTTGCTGCTTCAAGAGATTTCTGGGGATCGACGCCGCTTAATATAGATACATTAAGTTCAGCGGACCTACCAGCGATTCTGGGGGCTGCTGGGTAGCACGAAGGAGAGGGCAATGCGCGTACTGATCATGGGTGGCACCCGGTTTATTGGGGTTTACTTGACCAAGTTGCTGGTCGAGCAGGGCCATGAGGTGGTGCTGTTTAACCGGGGCAACCACCCCGCCCCGGTGGAGGGGGTGCCTACCATCGTGGGCGATCGCACCGACGCCGCCAGCCTCAAAACCCAGCTCAGCGGCGAATCCTTCGACGCCATCTTCGACAATAACGGGCGCGAACTGGCCGACACCCAGCCGCTGATTGAAATCTTCCGGGGCCAGCTCCAGCACTTTGTCTACGTCAGTTCTGCCGGGGTCTACCTCAAGTCTGACCAGATGCCCCACATCGAAGGCGATGCGGTGGATCCAAAAAGTCGTCATAAGGGCAAGTTTGAGACGGAGGCCTATCTCCAGGCCCAGGGGGTGCCCTTTACCTCCATTCGCCCGGTCTATATCTACGGCCCGCAGAACTACAACCCGCTAGAGGCCTGGTTCTTTGACCGGATTGTGCGCGATCGCCCCGTGCCCATCCCCGGCAATGGTATGCACCTCACCCAGCTGGGCCATGTGCAAGACCTGGCGGCGGCGATGGCGGCGGTATTGGGTAACGAAACGGCGATCGGCCAAATTTACAATATCTCCGGCGAAAAGGCCGTCACCTTTGACGGGCTAGCTCGGGCCTGCGCCGAGGCCGCCGGGAAGGATCCCCAGGCCCTCAAGATTGTCCACTACGACCCCAAAGCCTTCGACTTCGGCAAGGCCAAGGCCTTTCCCATGCGGGTGCAGCATTTCTTTACTGCCGTAGACAAGGCTCAGGCGGAGCTGGGCTGGGCCCCCACCTACGACCTGGTGACGGGGCTCAAGGACTCGTTCCAGCATGACTACCTGGCCAGTGGGGCAGACAAAGCTGCGATCGACTTTGCCCTGGATGACCAGATTTTAGCGGCGTGACGGGGGTGCTGACGGTAGGTCATGGTGGGCGATGCCCACCTGATTAGTTAGACAAAGCTATTGGGACTCAGCCGGGTGCCTGATAGAGGAAGGCTATAGTATTAGTGTCTTAATATCCCGTAGCTTGTATGGATACTATCGTTCAACAGCTAGACACAAAATTAGGTCAGTGGGAGCCTGAAATCGCTGA
>JBGSNT010000149.1:0-5257 GCA_041739575.1 Nodosilinea sp.
GTCTATTTAAGTCGATTGAAGAGTTAGAAGCCCTTATCAATAACCTGTTGAATGAGGGTGATCTTGTAATAAATTGGGGGCGTAATCTCAAAAATAAAGGAAATGCTGTGGATGCAATTTAAATGCGCAACAGCTTAAAGAAGCACCGGATAAAGCACTGCTACCAACCATTCAGAGGGGATTGGCTAGTATTAACCCCAGCGGTTTTGATCAGGGCATGGTTACGGCAAGAGCCATAGGAAAAGCTGATGCCTGGTCTCAGCGGTGGGACTTGTCGAGAAATCCACAAGCAGAATCGTTGTCTACCGCTGATAGCTCATCACCAGCATCTAAGCCCGCTGTAAAAGTTTTAGCTAGCAATGAAAAGCCAAAGTCTTGGCATCAAAAAAACTGGCTGATTATTAGTCTATTGGTATTTTTGCCTCCCGTAGGCATTCCGCTTGTCTGGATGAGCAAATGGCCTAAATTCAGTAAAATATGCGCATCAATTTTTAGTGGGCTTTGGTTTTTGTCAATCCTCGCACAGCAGCCTAATGAGACACAGCCAAGGATTGCTCAAGAAGATACTCAAATATCGACAACAGAATTAGCAGTAGGCGAAGAGATAGAAGAAGTATCAGCCCCTATTGTAGATAGCACTTTTGCCGATGCTGTTAATAGCGCTATGGCAGCAGCAGCATCTGCTCAAACAGCAAGAACTTCTGAGGAGTGGGGAAATGTAGCGAGCCTCTGGTCTCGAGCTATTGAGCTAATGAAGGCCGTTCCACAGGCTAGCGAGAACTACCAGACAGCTCAACAGAAGGCGGTCGAATATCAGCCTAATTTAGAATATGCTCAACAAAATTTGGATGCTCAGGTGAGTAGCATTCCTGAGTCAGAGACGAAATCTGCTTCAAAAGTCCTTGCTAATTTGGTAAGCACCTCTGATGATGAGATCAAAGATTTGATAATTCTTGCTTCACATGTTGCTGATTATGGAACACTCAGCGACTACGCGGAGTTAGACACCTTGGGTAGGGGCTTGGTCGTGATGACAATACTCAATGCTTGGATAGTAGAAGGCAAAACAAAAAAAACTCTTACTCTTGAAGAAGAACAAAAAGTCATCGCTGATTTAACCTTGGTCTTATCCGAAGCAGCAAAGTCTTACCCTAGTGAGCCTGCGTTCAAAGCAGCAACTTCAATAGCAGTAGCGTCAGGAATTATTGAGCAGTAGAGTAGGGTGAGCAATGCCCGCCATTAAATTTAAGCTGCTCTAGTTAGCCCAATCCTCCTGAAAACCAGGAAAGTTCAGCGGGTTACGTTGGGGCGATCGCCTCTACCTTTCGCTCCAGCTGACTTAGGCATCTTCGATTGAAGCACGGTTGATGCCATAGATCTGCAGTGTCGATTTTTTAGCAATCACCCGATTATATTCGCGCACTTCCTCTGTGGTTAGAAGCTTCACGGTGGAAGAACGAGAAGGAGCGTCAAAGTCAAACAAAACTCCTAAAGCTGGGGATACTGGATAGTAGAGTTCAACCTCCTGTGGGAGCACACCTGGCTCAAGATTGATCGCCCTCAGATTTACTATTGGCTGATCGCCCGTTATGAGAGGAATAGAATTGGTGCGGAGATAAGTCACACGTAAAGTATTCCTCCCAAGCCAGAATGAGCGACCAAGGTTGCATGAGAAGATTGTGCGGATCAAACCAAAGGATGCCTCAGCATTGAAACCTGGTATTTTCCTTAGCGCGCTTGTCATGCTGTCCAACATAGTCGGTGTACGAAAGTATTGTGCAGCTATAAACCAGGTGTGAAAGATAGACTCCTCTGCATCGGTAAGTAACGTAGGCTCCTCGTTACGAAGTGACCTAAGGAAGGGAAGTGCCCGCCCTTCCAGGTTAGACATCATGTTTTCCTCCAGATTATTGATGCATTCGTCAAAAGCAGCCTTTAACTCAGGAGATCCGGTGTCCTGATACTGTCGCTGGAGCATGAAGGAAAGCGTGAAGTGTCGGATCCACCCCTCGGCAATCTCGCGTAGGTCTGGTTCTAGTGGTTCTATTGCCAGTTTTCTGACTACTAAAAGATCAAACTCAGACATCTCACGAAGGCGATAGAAATCTCTTTCGTGGGCGACGTTCTGTGTACTTGCTAGAAAAATATTTTCACCAAGACGATGGCACCACAGCTTGCCAGTGGGTGCCCATGCTTCCAGATAATGTCTCCATACATAATGCTGGCGGCGCTTCTTCATCGTCCTGTTTTAGCTCAAGATGTCTTCTTTGAAACACACGTCTTACCGTTTCATTCGCGAGAACGGTGAGACGTGAGCAGGTAAGTAGGGTAGGCAATGCCCACCATCAAATTTAAGCTGCTCTAGTTGGCCCAAAATTCCTTGAAATTATGTAAGTTCAGCAGGTTGCATTGGGGCGATCGCCCCTTCTCCCCACAGTAGTCACTGCCCACCCTACCGTGGCTGCGATCGCTAGATAAAGCAAAATTTCTGACCTGGATATTACCTCAGCATTGTCCCTCACCGCGATCATTCACCTATGCTAGAGTTTAATCACAGAGCGGGTTACAGGTGAACCCCGCCCACTCAGAGCGAAGTCTACTGATATGCTCACCCCAGCCATAATTCAGCAGATCGGCGATCGCATAGCCGATCGCTTCCAGCCAGAGAAGATCATTCTCTTTGGCAGTTACGCCCGTGGCGAAGCCCATCCTCATAGCGATCTAGACTTCCTTGTCGTTGTAGAAACACTTCCCCCACGGGGTCAGCGCAGCGCCCCCATCCTCAAAATGCTGGCCGAAACCTACACTGAGCCTATCGATATTATCGTCCGCTCCGCCCAGACCCTCAAACAGTGGGAGCATATCCCCGGCAGTTTTGCCCACCAAGTGCTCACCGAAGGTATATTGCTCTATGACCGCCAAAAGCAACCTGCCTGACGCCTGGTTTGCCAAAGCAGAAGCCGACCTGCAAGCCGCTGAGCTACTCCTCAACGCAGCTAATCCTCTGCTGGATATTGTCTGCTACCACGCTCAGCAGTGTGCCGAGAAATACCTCAAGGGTTATCTCATTGTACGCAGCGTCCAATTTAAGTTTGTGCATGAGCTGGCATACCTTACTCGACTTTGTATAGAGCAAGAGCCCAAGTTTTCAGAAATAATTGATATAGCCTCAGAGCTACAAGACTACGCTACAGGCGTACGATATCCAGATGACGATCTCGATGAGCCTAGCTTTCAAGAAGCGCAAAGAGCCGTAACGTGTGCGAAAGAAGTTCGGGCTTTTGTTATACAACGAATATAGAACCAGCCAAAGCATCTACTAGAGTGGGCACTGGCCCATCATGAAATAGTAACCGTCCCCTGAGCGGAGTCGTAGGCGCAGCCGCCCCAGAGGGGCTAGGGGATATCTCGGGTGAGTTTTGGCTTCGACTTCGCTCAGCCAGCATAGTTCTAGAGACGCTTACATTAAATTTAAGCTGCTCTAGTTAGCCCAATTCTCCTGAAAACCAGGCCAGTTTAGTCAGTTGCATTGGGGCGATCGCCCACTCTCTCCACTGGTGGGCAGTGCCCACCCTACCGTGGCAGCGATCGCTATAATAAGCGCAAGTCTCTATATTGCCTCCTGCCATGACCTCCCAACAACTCGAAGAGCGCTCTCAGCCCCTCGAAGCCCGAGTTGCGGCCCTAGAGACAGAACTGGCACAGCTCAAACAGGTGTTGTCTGCTCTTCTGCAAAAGCCAACCCCCTGGTGGTCAAAGATCGCAGGCAGCTTTGAAAACGATCCTACCTTTGATGCCGCGACACGCTTTGGGCAAGACTGGCGTAAGACCGCCGATTAGGTGACTTGCTGCGGTATGTACATCCTCGATACTGACCACCTCAGCTTTATTCAGCGCAAGAACCAAGCAGGTCAGCGCATTCTACAAAGACTTGCTGCTATCGAAGGAGCCGAAGTAGCAGTCACCGTCATTACCTACGAAGAACAACTCAGAGGGCGGCTGAGGGTTGTCGCTGGGGCAAAAACAGTCGAAGAGCAAGTTTCTGCCTATCACTGGCTGCAACAACTTGCCCTTGACTACACTGCGATCGCCATTATGCCATTTGACGAGCCTGCCGCCCAGGCATATCGAAGGTTGAGAAAAGCCTACCCTCGCCTCGGCACCATGGATCTCAAAATTGCCGCGATCGCGATCGCTAACCGGGTAACCCTCCTGACCCGCAACACCTCAGACTTTGAGCAGATAGCAGGTCTATTGGTTGAAGACTGGTCGATTTAGACGAAGCCACATAAACCAGCGATGTAAGTATTTTAGTTCACTTGGCTCTCAACATGTTCAACCACACCCGCTCCAAGGCGAAGCTAGGGGCCGCTTATCCGAGCATCCCGCTGGGTTGCGGGGAAACCTTAGCCATAGCCATGGGCTGACCTGGCCAAGGGAGCAAGGGGCAATGAAATTTAGCCTAGTGATTACCACCTACAACCGGTTGGAGCTGCTGAAGCGGGCGATCGCCTGCGGCCTCAACCAAACCGTGCCCTGCGAAGTCATCGTCGCCGACGATGCCTCCAACGATGGCACTGAGGCCTATGTGCGTAGCCTGGGCGATCGCGTTGTCTACCACCGCAATGCCCAAAACCTCAACCACGCCGCCACCGTCAACCACGGTGTCGCCGCCGCCAGCGGCGACTGGGTCAAGTTTCTCGATGATGACGACTACCTGGCTCCCGACTGCATTGAAAAGATGGAGAAGGCGATCGCCCAGCATCCCCAGGCGGTGCTCTGTTCCTGCCAAGCCATTCAGGTGGACGAGCGCGGCGCAGAACTCCGCCGCACCGCCGCCACTGGCCCCGGCCAGGTGTTCTACATTCCCCAGAGCGCCATCCACTACGGCATGCTCATGGACCAGATACCCTTTGGCACCCCGGCCCAGGTGGCCGCCCGCCGTGACGCCTTTTTGCAGGCGGGCGGCTGGGATACCACCATGACCACCAACTACGACGACATCGACGCCTGGGTAAAGTTGGCCGACTTTGGCGATGCGCTATTTATTAACGAGTGCCTGGCCTACCGCACCATCTGGGCCGGGGGCTACGAGCAAAAAATGTCGCTCAGCCATCGCATGGCGCTGAATTTGGCGATCAAAGAGCGCATCTATGGGCGGGTGAGTGAGGGGTACCGCGATCGCATTCCCGCCTTGACCGTCATCGATCAATACCTACACCTACATTGGGGGCTGGTGGCTCTGCGCCAGCGCCAG